>JAKSOT010000012.1 GCA_024405455.1 Akkermansia sp.
TCTCGCACTCCAGGCCGAAATAGGCGGCGGCGGTGGCGAGTGCGACGCCGTGCTGCCCTGCCCCGGTCTCTGCAATCATCTTCTTCTTGCCCATGTACTTGGCGAGCAGGCCCTCTCCCATGCAGTGGTTGAGCTTGTGTGCGCCGGTGTGGTTGAGGTCCTCGCGCTTGAGGTAGATTTGAGCGCCGCCGTTGAGGCGGGAAAGGCGTTCGCAATGGTACACCGGGGTGGGGCGGCCCTGGAACTCGCGGCGGATGCGGCGCAGCTCGTTGATGAACTGTGCGGAGTGGCAGATGCTGTGGTACGCCTGCGTGATTTCCTTGAACGCGGGTTCAAGCTCCGCCGGCACGTACGCCCCGCCGAAACGCCCGAAATATCCCTGTGCGTCCGGATAGTGCCGCAGATAGCAGCGGAAGTCGATTCCCTTTGTCTCTTCAGTGTCCATGGTGCTTGATACGGTGGTTGCGCCCCGCCGCGCGGGAACGCGCGGCATCCTACCACACGCTGCACGGATATGTCAACCCGGCAACCGATTGTGTGACAAAATTATTTCCGCCGCGGGGGGAGGGCGGACTTGTCCTTCAGGGCGGCGTTGAGAAGGTTGATCATCTCCTGCAGTTTTTCGGGCTGCTCCTGTGAGAGGTCGTGGCGCTCCGAGATGTCGTCCCGCAGGTTGTAGAGCTCGTATTTGTTCGTTTCCGCGAAGTGGATGAGCTTGAAATCGCCGCAGACGATGGCGGGTTGGGGGGAGTAGATGGTGCCGGGGGAAGGGGGGACCCGGTTGTGGGGGAAGTGGAAGAGGATGGGGCGCGGCCCGGCGGGCGCTTTCCAACATGTGCTCGGAACCCCACCGCCTTCCCACCCTTCATTTTTCGAATGTGTTGGCGGCGGCGATAGGCGCGCCGAGCTCGCCTTATGTCCCCTGATTGCCGGTGCCATCAGAAGGAATATCGCAGCGTTCAGAAAGGAGATGCCGTATTTCTTCTTCGGTCGGTAACAGAAACTTGTATTTGCTGGCGAACAATTGAGTGCTGCCGTTCAAAGAGCTGTACCGCATCACGGTCTTGTCATTGTCAGCGCAGAGGATAAGACCGATGGTTGGAGCGTCATCCGGTTGGCGCTTCAATTCATCGTACATACGGACATACATATCCATCTGACCGATATCCTGATGCGTCAATTGACCACGTTTCAGATCAATCAGCACGAAGCAGCGCAACATGAAATTGTAGAACACCAGGTCAATGTAGAAATGTTGACCGCTTTCCGTGGTGATGCGCTGTTGCCGAGCAACAAAGGCAAACCCTCGCCCAAGTTCCAAGAGGAAATCCGACAATTTGTCCAAAAGAGCCGTTTCCAAATCTCGTTCCAGATAATCCTTGTTCTCCTTCATATCCAAAAACTCAAGGATATAAGGGTCTTTGATGATATCCTGGGGACGCATGAGCATTTCTTGATTGCTGGCATCGGCTTCCGCTCGGACAATTTCCTGATGAACGCTGGCCAACAAACGTTCAAAGTAGGAAGAGCGTATCTGGCGTTCGAGTTGACGCACGCTCCAATGCGCAGCTTCACATTCCCGCAGATAAAAGTTCCTGGCACGTTCACTATCAACGCGCAAGAGAGCCATATAATGAGACCAACTCAATTTTCCAGACACCGTCTGGAAAATTGGGAAAGTAGTGTAGAAAAGGCGCATATTCGCCAAGTTCGTGGTCGAAAACCCTTTTCCGAACTCTTTGGTCAATTCTTCGGATAGAGCCTGAATGAGCCCTTTCCCATAATCAGCACGCTGTTTGCCATGCTGTTCCTCTTCAAAAATCCTCCGCCCGATTTCCCAATATGTGCGAACCATAGCCTGATTCACACTGTTCACAACGGCGTGCCTTGCTGCAGAAATAAGCTGACGCACGTCATTCAGGAGCTTCCCGGCAGACAAATCGTTCATGCTGCCATTATGGCGCAAATAAAGACTTACCGCAAGGGAAAACTCCACCTGACAACGGGGTTGCACCTCGTCCGAACGTTTTTTGGGGACGGCAATGGATTAGGAGTCGTCACCTTTTGCGCGGGGGGAGGGCGGCCTTGTCTTTAAGGGTAGCGTTGAAGAGGTTGATCATCTCCTGTAACTTCTCGGGTTGCTCTTGGGAGAGGTCGTGGCTCTCGGAGATGTCGTTGCGGAGGTTGTAGAGCTCGTACGTGTCCGTCTCTGCGAAGTGGATGAGCTTGTAGTCGCCGTAGACTAGGGCGGAGTGGGGGGAATAGGTGTCGCCCAGGGCGTGGGGGGCCCAGTTGTGGGGGGAGGGGAGGAGGGTGGGGCGCGGGGACGCGGGGGCGGGTTCGCCGCGCAGGCGGGGCAGCAGGGATTGGCCGTCCACGGTCTGCACGGTGGGCGGCAGCTGGGTGTAGCCGGCCATCTGGAGGATGGTGGGGAAAAGGTCCTCGCACACCACGGGGGCGGTGCAGATGCTGCGCGGGCGCGCGGTGCCGGGCCAGCAGACGATGAGCGGCACGCGGATGCCGCCCTCGTAGCAGGTGCCCTTGCCGCCGCGCAGGGGGAAGTTGGAGAGCGTGTCGCCCAGGCGGCCGCCCTCCGCGCGCGCCAGGCCGCCGTTGTCCGACATGAAGATGAGGATGGTGTTGTCCCGCAGACCGCGCTGCTCCAGCCACTGCATGAGGTCGCCGAGGCTCTTGTCCATGCCCTCGATGAGGGCGGCGTAGTTGCGCTCCGCCTCGCTCCATGGGTGGCCGTCATGCGGGTCTTCGTAATGGAAGCGGGTATCGTGCGCGCGCTCGTCCAGCGGGCAGTGCACGGCATAGTGCGCCATGTAGAGGAAGAAGGGTTTGCCCGCGTGGCGGGGGGCGGCGGTGGCCTGCTGGAGGGTTGCGATGGCTTCGCGCGTGAGGGCCTCGGTGAGGAAGACGTCGTTTTCGCGGTATTCGGGCTTGTCCATACCGCGGACGGTGAAGGCTCCGGGGCCGTATCCGGTCTTGCCGCGGTAGTCGGCGAGCCCGCCAATCTCCGAGCCTGCGATGTTGTAGTCGAACCCGAAGAGCGTGGGGTTGGCGCCGGGGGTGTCCTTGGCGCCCCAGTGTGCCTTGCCGCAATGGATGGTGACGTATCCCCTCTGGCGCAGCAGCTCCGGCAGCGGGGTGCAGACCGCGTAGGGCCGCTGCATGCGGTAGGAGAACGGCTCTTCCGTGAGCGGGTGGCGGCTCTCACCCTGCGGGGCGGTGCCCTGCGGCTGGATGCCGTTCACGCACCAGTCCTGCGGCGGCAGCATGGGGCAATTCGGCTCGTCCGTCTCCCTGTCCCGCTGGAGGGTCCAATTGGTGACGCGGTGGCGGGCTGCGTTCATGCCGCTGATGATGCTGCAACGGGAGGGTGAGCAGACGGGTGCGGCGTAGGCACGGGTGAACATCATGCCCTCATCCGCCAGGCGCAGCATGTTGGGCGTGCGGTAGCGAGCGTTGAGGAACACGGGGCGCGCGGAGCCGTCGTCCGCCCGCCAGAACGGCACGGAGGAGTCCTCCCAGCCCATATCGTCCACCAGGAAAAGGATGATGTTGGGCTGCGGCTGCGCGTGGGCCGCGGCCGCGAAAAGCGCGGCCACCGCGAAGGCGCACAAGCTGGACAATGCGCGGCGCATTGCGGGAAAGGGAATCAGCCCTTGCGGGGCTTGCGTCGGCCGTGGGACTCGTCGTTCCACTCCGCGGTGGCGTACTTGGAAGCCACCAGCCCCTCCACCGCATCGGCGAATCCGGGGAAAGGCTCAGCGCCCTCCACCACGTTCACCCGCGGGGCGAGCCCCTGCGCCAGCAGGCGCTCCCAGCCGGGCGCGGGCGTGCATTCCTGAATGAGCCCCTGGTGCAGCACGGCACCCTTGCGGCGGCGCTGCCCCGCCCCCGCGAGCTTCTGCCCGGCGGCGTCCACAATGTCGCTCTTCACCGGGCTGGCCCAGCAGGCGCGGCCGCCGTCCGGCGCGTCCTCGGTCAACAGCGTGCACGGCACCCCGCATGCGGCCAGGGCCTTGGCCAGCGCGCCGTGTATCCACAGGTAGAGCTGGTCCGCCATGGGGTAGACCACGCCCTCCTGCGCAGGAAGCGTGACCGTGTAGGTGCAGCCCTTGCGGTGGTCCACAATGCCGCCGCCGGTCCAGCGGCGGATGTATTCCCGCGCACCGGGGAAGATGGAGGCGGCCTCGGAAGCGGTGTCGAAATAGCCGAAACTGACGGCGGGCAGCGCCCAGCCGTACACGCGCAGCCAGGCCTCCGGGCGGGTGGACAGCAGCTCGTCCGCCGCCATGTTGTGCCAGCCCGCGCGCGGCACGGGGTCAATCCACAGGTTGATGCACTGCGGCAGGGCATCCATGCCGGCATCCGGCATCTGCATGGGCGCGGTCTCCATGGCGCTTACAGCGGCTGCGGCGGCATCACCGTGGTGGAGTAGGTGCGCGTGTAGCGGTGGAAGAAGTCCGCGGCCTTGGGGGCGCGGCGGCGCTTCTGGCGCACCTGCTCGATGATGTTGGCGCCTTCCTCCGTGAGCACGGTCATGGAGATGTTCACGCTGTCGATGACGGGGTTGTAGAGGATCTGCCCGTCCACCTCGATGCGGTCGCCGTACACTTCAATCTCCTTTTCCTTGCCGTTGGAGTTGATGACGGGCACCACGGTGGTCTGGTAGTTGGGATACCCGCGCGCGGGGTCGCCCTTGCCGGTGGAGTGGCGGATGGTGAAGGTGACGTTGAACTCCACGATGTCCTCGCAGAGGAAGTGCTTCTCGTCCTCGGCCTCGTACGGTGCGTAGGCGGTCTTGAGGTTGAGGGTGCCCAGCAGGCGCTCGAAGGTGGTGCGCGGCGGCACCAGGTGGCGGTACAGCGAGAAGCGCGGGAATATCTGCTCTCCCCGGCTGTCCTTGTTGGCGGGCAGGTTGAGCACCTGGTCGCGGTACATCAGGCGGTAGCCCACGCACATCACGTCGCCCTGGGTCTCGTTGTTGTGGGCGCGCGCGTCACGGTAGGCGCGGCGCAGGGAGGGGTTGCTGCTGACGGTGGGGTTGCGGTCCACGGTGCTGGTGAAGAAGACGCACTGGGCGGAGCGGGGTATCTTCATGTCCTTGCCGAGAGCCTTCTGCTCCTTGTCCGCGCGGCCGAAGAGCCACTCGTAGCGGTTGTCGCCGATGCGCATCTGCATGGCCTCGAAGTCGTGTGAGACGCAATCCATGGCAATCCTTGCGCGGGAGCCGGTGCTGATGTCCTCCTGCACGAGGCGCCAGATATCGATGCCCTTGGTGGTCATCTGCATGATCACGAGCACCAGGATGGCCGTGATGGCCATGGCGGTCATCAGCTCAATGAGCGTGAAGCCGCGCTTGACGATGAGGGAAAGATTCTTCATGGCTTATCGGCGGAAAGTGAGGTTGGCGGAGAAGGCGGGGCGGCCGAGGCGCTTCCAGGGCTTGTTCTTGTAGCGCGCGGGGTTGGGCGGGGCCATAATGTAGAAGTCCGCACGGTAGTAGACGATGGCGCCGCGGACGGTGTTGTTCTCCTCGATGATGAAGCGTTCCGGGGACTGGGCGCCCTTGATGGTGCCGGGCTTGGCGGCCGGCTTGAAGGTGCCGTTGGGCTGGGGCTCCAGCTCGGTCATGCGCACCACGAACACGTTGCCCACCGCATCCTTGATTTCCTTGCTGTGCACGGGGTCGTCCATCGGGCAGGCGATGGTGACCAGCTGGGTGTAGGCGTTGGGCTGGTTCCGGTTGGCGGGCATCGCGGGGTAGGTGCCGTCCGGGCGCACGCCCTCGCGGGTGTCCGCGCGGTAGGAGAAGATGACGATGGCGGTGCTGGGCTTGTCGCACTTCTGCATCCAGTAGAACGCCTTGTCGAAGGGAGTGATGAAGCTGGTGGGGGTGGAGGTCTGCGCGGTCTGGGAAGCCTGCTGCTTGCCGCGCAGGGTGTTCAGTTCCGTGCGCAGGACGGTGGTGATGCGTTCCGCCTCCTGGCGCGCCAGGGCCTGGCGGATCATGCCGCGCGCCGGCACGAACACCACCAGGAACAGGGAAAGCAGCACGCCCACAAGGCCGATGGCCAGCAGCGTCTCCACCAGCGTGAAGCCGCCGCATCGGGTGCTCAGGTTGATTTTCTTCATGTCAGGTAAAGGGGGTGATTACTGTTGAATGGTCTCGTCGATGGTGCGGAGGCGGGTGGTGTTGCCGTTGGGCCAGACGACCACGCCCTTGGCGCCGGCGGGGCGCTTGAGGTTGTCGGTGGAGGCGGGGATGATGCCGTCCTTGGCGGACCTGCCGGAGCCGGGATGGCCGTATATGAAAACCATGCGCTGGGCGCGCGTGGGGTTGCCTGGGGAGGCGCCGGGGGCGGCGAAGCGGCCCTTCTCGTCAAACTCGATGCAGTAGATCTTGGTGGAGCCCTTGTTGGAGAGGCGGGCCTTATCCTCGCCCAGTCCGTCCTCGCCGTCCATCCATTCCACGGGGCGGCTGTAGTGAGGGCTGAAGTACACGCCGCTGGGCAGCATCACGCCGGCGGAGGTGGACACCCACTTGCCCTTGTGCACCACGTCCGTGCCGTCAGCACCGGCACCGTTGCCGTCGCTCTTCTTGAACATCTGCACCGTCATGAAGCGCAGGTGGCGGGAATCCCGTTCCGTGGCGGAGCCCGGGTCGTTGGCGATGATGATGCGGGTGTAGGTGTCGTTGCCCTGAGCGGTGGCGCGGGCCTCGCGCACCAGGGATTCCATCATGTCGATGGCGCTGTCCATGCTGCGGCCCTTACCGGGGTCGCGCAGCACGCTGGCGGCCATGACCATCATAAGGCTGATGATGGCGATGACGACCATGAGCTCAATCATGGTGAAACCGGCTGTGATTCTCCTGCGGAAGCGTTTCATAAGCTGAATGTGCCGAACAGGAATTCGGCTAGTGGCAAGATACCACAAATCCCAAGCGGTGGCAATCATATTTTGCACGCCCGCGCGCGGAAAGGAGACTTTTTTAGCATTGACGAAACGGCTGAAATAGGGTATACGGCGCGGCATGAGCATCCTTGAATCACTGATTATGGGTTTGGTGGAAGGCCTTACGGAATACCTTCCCGTGAGTTCCACCGGGCATCTCATCATCACGCAGTACCTGCTGGGCATGGAAGATTCGGATGCCATGAAGGCCTTTGAGATCTGCATCCAGGGCGGCGCCATCCTGGCGGTTCTGGGGCTGTATTTCCAGCGCGTGGCGGCCATGGTTCGCGGCGTGCTGGGCAAGGACCCCGCGGGCTTCCGCATGCTGGTGAACACGATTGTGGCGTTCCTGCCCGCAGCGGTCATCGGCCTGCTGTGCAACGACTACATAAAAGACTACCTGTTCAACGCGCCCACGGTGATGATATCCTGGGCGGTGGGCGGCATTGTGATTCTGCTGTACGTGCAGGCGCGCAACAAGTCCGGCAAGGGCTTCGGCGGCGCGCCGCTGGAGGAATTGACGTGGAAGGGAGCGCTGGGCGTGGGCTTCATGCAGTGCATCGCCATGTGCCCGGGGGTGAGCCGCAGCCTGATGACCATGCTGGGCGGCCTGTGCGTGGGCCTGAGCGTGGCGGCGGCGGTGGAATTTAGCTTTATCCTGGGACTCATCACGTTGGGCGCGGCCACCTGCCATGATGCGGTGAAGTACGGCTCCCACATGGTGGAGGACATCGGCTGGGGCCCGATGATAGCGGGCACAGTGATGGCCTGGGCGAGCGCCTGGGTGGCGGTGAAGTGGATGGTGGGCTACCTGAACAGGCACAGCCTGGCCATCTTCGGCTGGTACCGCCTGGCGGCGGCGCTGGTGATGCTGCTGCTCATCCTCAACGGCTTTGAGGTGAAGCAGGAGCAGGAACCCGCCGAGCAGCCCCAGCCCGCGGAGGTTCAGGAGTAGTCCCCTGCCCTGCCCACCATTTGCATAAGCTCGTCCGCGGAGAGGTGGAGCAGGAGTTTCTCCATGCCGCCGGAGAGGAGGGCGTCGGCCATCTCGCGCTTGCGGGTGAGCATGTGGTGGATGTTTTCCTCAATGGTTCCGCGGCAGATGAGCGGGTGGATGATGACGTGGTTCTTCTGGCCGATGCGGTAGGCGCGGTCGCTGGCCTGGTTTTCCACGGCGGGGTTCCACCAGCGGTCGAAGTGGATGACGTGGCGGGCGCGGGTGAGGTTGAGCCCGGTTCCGGCGGCCTTGAGGGAGAGGATGAAGAAGGGCGGGCCGCCGGGGTGCTGGAAGCGCGCCACCAGCTCCTGCCGCTCCGCAATGGGCGTGCCGCCGTGCAGGGTGAGCCCCGGCACGCCGAAGATGCCCGCCAGGAAATCGTGCAGCGGCTCGATGATGCCGCGGTACTGCGTGAACACCAGGCATGCGTCCCCCGCGGCGGCGATACCGCGCGCCAAATGCGCCAAACGCTGCATCTTGCCGCTCTTCTCGGGGTCGTAGTAGGTCTCCCCCAGGTACTGCGCGGGGTGGTTGCAGATTTGCTTGAAGCGGCCGAGGATGGGCAGCACGAGGGTGAGGCGCGTCTGCGGGTCGGGTTCGTTGACCACGGCCTGCAGGTTGGCGACCTCGCGCGCGTAGAGGGCGGTCTGTTCCGGGGTGAGCAGGCAGTAGGCGGGCTGCTCGGTCTTTGATGGCAGCTCCGGCAGCAGCTTGGGGTCGCTCTTGAGGCGGCGCAGCATGAACGGGCGCACCAGGCGGCGCAGCGGCGCGTAGTCCGTGCCGAGCTTCTGCACCATGGCGTTGAATTCCTTCTCGCTGCCGAGCAGGCCGGGGTTGAGGAACTCGAAGAGGCTGCGCAGCTCGGAGAGGGAATTCTCCACGGGCGTGCCGGTGATGGCCACGCGGCGCGGCGAGCACAGCTGCAGCATGCAGCGCGTGCGCTGGGAGTCCGCGTTCTTGATGGCCTGAGCCTCGTCCAGCACCAGCGCGGGAAGCTCGGTTTGGGAGAGCAGCTCCGCCGCGCGCGTGGCGATGCCGTACGTGGTGAGCGCCACATGCCCGCGCCGCAGCAGCCACGCGGGGTTGTTGCGAAGGTAGTCCGCATCCTGCCGCGAGAGCGCATAGGGGTGCATGACCACCACGCGCAGCTGCGGGGCGAAGCGTTGCAGCTCCTCCTGCCAGTTGGTGATGAGCGATGCGGGTGCTACGATGAGCGCGGCGCGCGCATCCAGCGCGCCCTGCGCATGCAGGTGCGACAGCCACGCGATGACCTGCAGGGTTTTGCCCAGCCCCATGTCGTCCGCCAGGCATGCGCCGAACCCGGCCTCCGTGACGTTGAGCAGGAAGCGCACGCCGTCGCGCTGGTACGCGCGCAGGGTGTCGTTGAGCTTGGGTGTGAGCACGGGTTCGCGCTGCCCGAAATGCAGGTTGGAGAGGGCGAGCGCCAACTGCGCGCCCATGGCGGTGTGCATGCCGTCCTCCTGCGGGGGCAGGTTGGGCAGGGCCTCGCTGCGCTTGCCGAGAAGGTAGCGCAGGCCCGCCAGCAGCGGGATGCCGCCCGCCGCCATGCGCGTGGCCTGCCGCCAGCTCTCCAGCAGCCGCGTGAGGCGCTCCTTGTCCAGCCGCACCCACTCGCCGCGGAAACGCACCAGGCCGTCCTCGCAGGCCAACAGCTCCTGCAGCTCCTCCTCCGTGAGGCGGCGGTCGCCCAGCACCACCTGCGGCACGAAGCGCAGCAGCGAGTTAATGTTCACGGACGGCGCGCGGTCCGGCTTGGACGAGCCGTCGCCGCCTGCAGCAACATCCAGCTGCACCTCCAGCTCGGCGCGTGGCGGGCGTGTTTTCCAGAGGTTGACGATGCGGGTCTCGATGCCGTGCTCCTCCAGCAGGGGCATGGCTTCCAAAAAGGCGTACGCCTGGCGCGCGTTCCACCCGCAGGGACGGTACACGGCCTGGGAGTTGATGAGCTCCGCAAGAAACGCGTTCTTCTCCGCCACCGCCTTAAGCGGCTGCAGCAGCGCCAGCAGCGCGGCGGAATCGCCCGCGCACATCTGCGCCGCCAGGCCGAGCGGCGCGTGCCGAGGCTTGCCGTCCTGCCCCGCCTTGTGGATGAACGTGGCAAGGAACGCGAACGGCTGGCTCTCCGCGGTCTCTCCGGCGTTCTCCGCCAGGTGGAAGCAGAGCATGCCGAGCTGCTGCCAGCCCTCGCCCAAGCGGCAGAGCCAATCCTCCACCGTGGCACAGCTCTCCCGCTGCGCGGCCTCCGCCAGCGCACCCTCCAGCCCGCCAAACCACCCGCGCAGCATGCCGGCCGACACTTCCCCGCCGTACAGCGGCGGCATGCCCTCCAGCAGCGCCGCCGCCACCTCCGGCGAGGGCACCAGGCACGCCGCGGCGGAGGATTCATCCTCTCCCCTTCTCAGGGCGCGCAGGTAGCGCATGAGCCGCTCCTGCGCCTGCTGGCGCAGCCACGCCAGAATGGGCGCGCTCCCCGCCGGCAGCCCGAAACGCAGCAAATCCAGCATACCCGCCGCCACCGACTTGCGGAACGCGCGCTCCAAACGCGGCATGCCCCCCGCCGGCACCACGGCGGGGCTCCCCGATTGTATGGTCAGCGACAGCATCATGGGTATCCTTCCCCATTCTATGCCACCCCGCCCCTTTTCTCAATGCCAAACTGACTGCGCACGCGACCCGGGGTGCATAAAAACGGCGAACCCTCCCCCATGACGGGGGAGGGTTCGCGGAAAGGCATCACAGCAAGCCTCGGGCTTACAGGGCGGTGTAGTACTGGTAGTGGACGCGCTCGTCGATGGCGAGGGTCTCACGGACCTGACGGATGACGGAGGGTTCCGCCTCGAAGGTGTAGCGCATGTACTGGCCGTGGGTGAGGTGCTGGGAGGGGTAGGCGAACTCGCGGCGGCCCACGTTGGTGGTGTCGGTCACCTTGGCGCCGGCCTCCTGGAGAACCTTGGCGATGGCGGCGGTGAGCTCATCAAGGGTTTCGGAACCCTTCATGTTGAAAACGATCAGTGCTTCGTACTTTCTCATATCAGTAACAGATAAGTCTTGCTTTTGCGTAATGCGGTGCGCTAGGATGCACCCTTTTTGCCGATAATGCAAGCCTAAAGTGTATTTTGCCCGAACTTTTTTTGCGAATTCGGCTCAAATGAGCTTCAGGCGCACCAAATCCTGGGTGTCGATGAGCCCCACGGGCCTGCGCTCGGCATCCAGCACCACCAGGTCGTCGATACGGCGTTCCCGCAGGATTTTCACGGCGGCCACGGCGTGCTTGTCGGCCTCCACGAAGATGGGGTTGCGGGTCATGAGGTCCTCCACGGGGCGGGAACCCACCTCGGTGTCTTTCTGGTAGGCGCGCGCGAAGTCGCCGTGGGTGAAGACGCCGGCGAGCGAGCCGTCCGCGTTGGTGAGGACGCAAGCGCCGGCACGCGCCACGGTCATGGAGACGATGCACTCCAGCACGGTGGAGGTGGCGGGGAGCTTGGCGAACTCCTTGCGCATGATGTCGGAAACGCGGGTGAGGAGGGCGCGGCCGAGCGAGCCGCCGGGGTGGCTGCGGGCAAAGTCCTCGCGCGTGAAGTGGCGCGCCTCCAGCAGCGCCACCGCCAGCGCGTCCCCCATCACCAGCATGGCCGTGGAGGATGATGTGGGCGCCAGGTTCAGCGGGTCGGCCTCCTTCTCCACCGCCGTCTCCAGCACCACGTCGGAAAGCTGGCCCAGGGTGGAGTTGGCCTTGCCGGTCATGCTGATGATGGCCATGTCGAAGCGTTTCAGGAAGGGCATGAGCGTCAGCAGCTCCGCCGTCTCGCCGGAGTAGGACATGGCGATGCACGCGTCGCCGTCCTGCACGATGCCGAGGTCGCCGTGGAGGGCGTTCATGGTGTCCAGCACCACGGAGGGAGCTCCGGTGGAGGTGAGGGTGGCGGCAATCTTGCTGCCCACCAGCCCGCTCTTGCCCACGCCCACGATGATGATCTTGTGGCCGCTCTCAATGGCCTTGCGCATGGCCTCCACGGCCTGGTCGAACGAGCCGTCAAGGCGCTCGCGCAGGGCCTGCAGGGCCTCGATTTCATCGGTGAAAACCTGTTTTCCGCGAATGGTATGCTCTGTCATGATGATAGGGGGATTCTACCACAGCCTCGCATGCGGCGCAACGAAATTCGCCAGCGCGGGGCGACACAATTTCGAATTTAGGATTTTGAATTTAGCATTTAGAATTTGTTTGTAGGCAAGCGTTGTGTGTACACACACGGCATGATTGGCAGACGGTTGCACAAGCGTGGTGTGTAGGCTCACATGGCGTGCGGACAAACAAATTCAAAATTCTAAATGCTAAATTCAAAATGCTAAATTTCACCAGGCGCAAACGCCTGCACCGGGAGGATCAGATGAGGGAATCCACCAACTGCACGCTGCGGGCGGTAGCGCCGGAGTGGACGCGCAGGGCGTTGTAGGCGTTCTCCACCTGGCGGATGGTGCCTGTGCTGCGCACGAGGAGGTGGGAGACGTTGAGGGCGAGCTGGGGCTCCATGCAACGGCAGATGCCGCCGTGGGATTCCAGCAGGCGCACCAGGTCCGCGAAGTTGGTCATGTCCGGCCCGGTGATGACGGGTATGCGGGCGGCGATGGCCTCCACGGGGTTCTGGCCGCCGCTGGCGAGGAAGCTCTTGCCGATGACCACCACGTCCGCCAAGGCGGTCCAGTCGCGCAGCTCTCCGGTGGTGTCGGCCACGTAGCAGGCGTTGTCGGGCACCTTATCGGGCAGCTCGCCCGCGGTGCGCAGGATGGGGCGGAAGCCCGCATCGGTCAAATCGCGCACCACGTCGTCGCGGCGCTCGGCATGGCGGGGGACGATGAGCGGGAAGGCTCCGGCTTCCCGCGCGGCGTTGGCGATGAGGCGCTCCTCCCCGGCGTGGGTGGAGGCGGCCAGCACCACGGGGCGCCCTTGGCGCAGGTAGTCCAGCAGCATGCGGAACTCGTCGCGCGGGGCGGTGGGGGCGTCGCCGAGCACATCGAACTTGATGCTGCCGGTGACGTGGATGATGAAGGGGTTGACGCCGATGCCTGCGAAGCGGTGAGCATCGATGTCGTTTTGCGCGCCGAGTGCGGCGAGGCGGGAGAAGAGGAGGCTGGCGACGGGGCGCACGGCGGCGTAGCGGGACTCGCTGCGCGGGGAGAGGCGCGCGTTGAGCATGAGCATGGGGATGCGGCGGCGGTGGCACGCCTCCGCGAAGTTGGGCCACAGCTCGGCCTCGATGAGCACCACGGCGCGCGGCTCAAAGCGTTTCAGGCAGCGCCCGGAGAGCAGCGGCAGATCCAGCGGGGAGTACAGCACGCGCACGTTCGGGATGCCGGCCTGGCGCGCCACGGCGTGCCCGGTGGCGGTGGAGGTGGCCAACACCACGGGGGAGGAGTGGGTCTTGTTCCACTCGCGGATGAATTTGAGGGCGATAAAGACCTCGCCCACGCTGACGGCGTGGATGTAGATGCCTCCCTTGGGCTCGTCCTTGGCGGGGATGCGGTAGATGCCGAAGCGTTCGCGCAGCCCGGTGCCCATGCCGCCGCGCCGCTTCATCTTGACGATGTACCCCGGCAGCGACACCAGCAGGAACACCGGCAGCAGCAGGTTGTACACGATGAGCAGGAGAATGCGGAATACGGCGGTCATGGCTCCACTTGGTAGAATAGTATCACGTTTTTGCCGTAATGGCGAGTGTCAACCAGCCGCCAGCCCGCAAATTCCCGCGTGCGGGAATCCCCCACGCCGTACCCCTCCTGCGCCTCCGCAATGAAATACCCACCTTCCGCCAGCAGCTCCGCCAGGCGGTCCGTCATCAGCTCCGCTATCATGTCCCGGTCCCCCGCCGCCTTGCAGTACGGCGGGTCCGCGAAGATGATGTCGTATTTCCCCGCATCCCGCCGCACAAACTGGAGGCAGTCCGCGGCCACCACGCTGCCGCCGCGCAGGCGGGAGCGCTCCAGGTTGCGGCGCGCGGCATCGCAGGATGCGCGGGCGGCGTCCACCATGCGGGCGGTGGCGGCGCCGCGGCTCAGGGCCTCGATTCCCACGGAGCCGGAGCCGCAGAACAAATCCAGCACGCGCGCGCCGGGGAGGATGCCGGTGAGGATGTTGAAGAGGGCCTCCCGCACGCGGTCCTGGGTGGGGCGCACCTCACCCGCGGGCACGTGGATGGGCATTCCCTTGGCTTCTCCGGCTATGATGCGCATGGCGGGCGCGGCAAACAGGATAAAACAGGCGGGAGGCCGCATGCCACCGGCTCCCGCCGGATTGGGAAAACAGGTATTCTTACTTCTGCCCGGGCTTGCTGGTGGCTGCACCGGCGGTCACCACCGGGAAGCGCATCAGGTAGCCGTGGTTGGCAATCGCCTGGCCGTTCACTGCGGAAACCTCCACCAGGCTGTAGTAGATGTAGTAGAACTTGCCGTCCGTGGTCTTGGTGAAGCGCACCACCTCCTTGATGGTGGAGAGGGCGTCCTTGTTCTCGTACACCCATTCCGTGCCGGTCTGGGCGCCGAAGGCGAACTTGTCGCCCACCTCGAACTTCTTGCCCTTGAGCTCGCCGTTGGCGGAGGACCAGGTGTTGGTCTTGGTGTCGTACGTGAGGGCGCCGATGGTGATGGGCATCATGGCGTTGCCGTTCACGCGGGTGGCGGAAAGCACGCGGAACTTGCCCTCGCCGATGGGATCCAGACCCAGGGCCACATCCGCCACGGGGACAATCTGCGCCTTCTTCCAAGCCTCCACGTACTTGTCGTAGTCGGCCTTGTTGGGCCACAGGTCAGCGCTGTAGTCCAGAAGCATGGAGGGATCCGCCTTCTCGGCGATGGCCTTCTGCTTCTCCTGCGGAAGCTTGGCGAACACCTCGCCCACTGCCTTCTGGGCGGCGGCGAAAGAGTCATCGTGGACGATACGGACCACGGCGCCCTGCTTGACGGTGGAGCCGTCATAGGGGAGATACTCCTTGATAGCCTCGGGGGCATCCTGCGCCATCACGGCACCGCTGAAAACGGTGGAGGCGGCCAGCATAGCAAGTAGGAAATGAGACGTCTTCATATCTGTGCGCTGACTCTAACACTCTTTTTTTTGCTTGGCAAGCCTGAAAGTGGGTGATAATGTCATCTTTTGTGAGCATGACAAAGAAAAGAGCGTTCCAATGGCTTGCGCTGGGCGCACTGGCGCTGGGGGTGGCATCTTGCGAGAGCGCCACGCCCGCCAGCCGCATCCAAGCCAACCCGGTTATCTTCAACTCCCTGCCGGAGCAGCACCGCCAGCTGGTGCAGCAGGGGCTCATCTGCCAGGGCATGGAGCAGAACGCCGTGCTGCTGGCCTGGGGGCGGCCGGACACCCGCGCCACCGGGCAGATGAAGAACGGCAGCCCGTGCGAGCGGTGGGAGTACGACACGATCGAGCCGGTGACCACGGTGCACACCGGGTTCGGCGGATGGTACGGCGGCTGGGGACCGTACTGGCATCCGTACGGGGGGAGCGGATTCGACACCACCTACATTCCGCGCTGCGCTGCCTGGGTGGACTTCGTGAACGGCAGGGTGGACCGCTGGATGCACACCGGAAGATAAAATGACGACACTCTTATGAACACCATCGGAACAACCCGTGACGGCGAGCCCGTCTCCCTGTACCGCCTGTCCACGCCGGAGCTGGCGGTGGAAATCACCAACTACGGCGCGCGCGTGCTGAAATACGAGTATGCGGACACCGACCACCTGTACGGCCCCAAGGATTGCGAATCCCTGCTGGCGGACACGTGCTACTGCGGCAGCATCTGCGGGCGCGTGGCCAACCGCATCGCCGGAGGCTGCTTTGAGCTGGACGGCAAGGAATACGTGCTGGCAACCAACAACGGACCCAACCACCTGCACGGCGGCAACGTGGGATTCAGCGACCGCCTGTGGACCGTGGAGGAGGCCACGGACACCCGCCTGGTGATGGCGCTGGAATCCCCTGACGGCGAAGAGGGCTACCCCGGCACGGTGAAGGTGCGCGCCACCTACACGGTGGAGGGGCGCAGCCTGAAGCTGGAGCTGGAGGGCGCCACGGATGCGCCCACCCTGCTCAACCTCACCAACCACGCCTACTGGAACCTGGACGGCACGGGCGTGGTGAACGGCCACTGCCTGCTGGTGCACGCCGCGGAGTTCACCCCCATGGTGGCCAACATCCCCACCGGCCAAATCGCCCCCGTGGAGGGTACGCCGTATGATTTGAACACCCCCGCCCTGCTCGGCTCGCGCAACGCGCCGGGCGTCATCCCCGGCGGGTACGACGACAACTACGTGCTGCCCGCCACAGGCGGCGTGCGGGAGGCTGCCGTGCTCACCAACGGTCGCCGCACCCTGCGCGTGCTCACGGATGCACCGGGGCTGCAGGTGTACACGGGGGACTACCTGCCGCTGCCGCGCGGCGGCGTGGCGCTGGAGGCCCAGAACTACCCGGACACCCCGCACCACGCCAACTTCCCCGGCATCGTCCTGCGCCCCGGCGAAACCTACCGCCGCACCATCGTGTGGGAGATTGACTGAGCCGCGGGTTTCCCTCCCCGACACAGCAGCTCGGAAAAGTCAAACCCTGCCCGGCGTTCCACCGGGCAGGGTTTGATGCAAGTGTGTATTATCCGCCCCGCTTAGTTGGCGAGGACGATGGCGCCGCCGAGGACGATGACGGCGATGACAATCCAGATGATGACGAGGCCGCGTCCCTCAGCGGCGTCGCCGGTGCCCTGGAGGTGGCCGTACTTGCCGCGGATGCGACCCTTCTTCATGAAGCCGTCGTAGTTCTTCTGCAGGAGGGTGGCCTCAATCTGGCGCATCATGTCCAGCAGCACGCCCACCAAAATCAGCAGGGAGGTGCCGCCGAAGAACTGGGTGACAATCTGCGGCAGGCCGCCGAAGACGGTCAGCAGGTTGGGCAGGAAGTACACCAGCGTGAGGAACAGGGAGCCCGCAAAGGTCAGGCGGCCCATGGTCTGGTCCAGGAAGGCTGCGGTGGGAGGCCCGGGGCGCACGCCGGGGATGTATCCGCCGCTGCGCTTGAGGTCCTCGGAAATCTGCGGCGGCTGGAACATGGTGGCCACCCAGAAGTAGGAGAAGAAGTAGATCATGATGGCCGAGATGATGTAGAAGTACACATCATTCGGTGAGAGCCAGTTGTTGATGATGCCGTTGATCCAGCTGTCCTGGGAGAAGACCTGGCGGGAGAGCATCTGCGGCAGTGCCATGATGGCGGTGGCGAAGATGACGGGCATCACGCCGGAGTAGTTGAGCTTGAGCGGGAGGTACTGGGTGCCGCCCTGTGTCATCTTGCCCTGGCCGAGCACGCGCTTGGCGTACTGCACCGGAATGCGGCGCTGCGCCTGCGTGATGATCACCACGAAGGCCACCACCAGCACCATGAACAGAATGAGCGCCACCATGCCCAGCGAGCCCAGCGGGTCAATCTCCGTGCCGCCGTGCATCACGCAGGTCTTCCAGGCGATGGAGAACGCACCGGGCAGGGCGTGGATGATGTTCACGGAGATGATGAGCGAGATGCCGTTGCCCACGCCGCGCTCCGTGATCTGGTCGCCGATCCACATGAGGAACATGGTTCCGGTGACGATGATGAAGATGGTGGTGAAGGTGAAGACGGTGCCGTTGACGGTGGGCATCACGAGGTCCGGCACATCCAGGCCGATGGCGCTGGGGTTGTGCAGGGTCTGGGTGAGGAAATAGCCCTGGATGACGGCAATGATGATGGCCAGGATACGCGTGTACTTGGTCATCTTCTGGCGTCCGCCCTCCTCGCGCAGCATCTTCTGCCAGCTGGGCAGCACGGCGCCCATGAGCTGGGTCATAATGGATGCGGAGATGTAGGGCATGATACCGAGGGCGAAGATGCCGCACTGCTGCAGGCCGCCGCCGGAGAAGATGGTGAGGATGGAACCCAGCGCGCCCAGCGGGCTGTCGCCTGATTCCGCCTGCTTCTGCATGAAGTCGGAAAGTGTCTGCACATCCACGCCCGGCAGGGGCAGATGCACACCCATGCGCACGATGACGATCATGGCAAGGGTAAAGAGGATGCGGGCCCGGAGCTCCGGGACCTTCATGGTATTGGCAAACGCAGATATCATGGCTTGTCTTTGGGAATGTGGTAAGGATTGCGGCAGCGCTTTCACCGGGGTTGCGCGGGGCGTTCCCGGCGGGGTTCAGGCTTGTCGGGCGGGGCGTTTGTTCCCCTTCCCTCATCCTGCACAGTTGCCGGGCAGCGCTGCGCTGCCCGGCCCCTGTGAAGTGATTTTTTGTTTCAATCCGCGGCACAGGGCCGCGGGAGGCTTACGCCTTGGCTTCCTGGCTGAGCACGGTGACGGTGCCGCCGGCGGCCTGCACTTTCTGCACGGCTGCCGCGCTGGCAAAGTCAACGGTCACGTTCAGGGCCTTGGAGAGGTTGCCGTTGGCCAGCAGCTTCACCGCATCCGCCTGGCCCTTCACCAGACCGGCGGCGCGCAGCTCGTTTTCGGAGACTGCGGAGCCGGCCTCGAAGAAGGCTTCAAGCTGGTTGAGGTTGACGATGGCAACGGTGCTCTGGAAGCGTGCGTTGTTGAAGCCC
Source organism: Akkermansia sp. (assembly GCA_024405455.1). GTDB lineage: Bacteria > Verrucomicrobiota > Verrucomicrobiia > Verrucomicrobiales > Akkermansiaceae > Akkermansia. The sequence continues at coordinate 18,612 of JAKSOT010000012.1, forward strand.
TTCTTGGGGAGACGGCGGTGAAGGGGCATCTGGCCGCCTTCAAAGCCGGGGCGGATGGAGCCGCCGGAGCGGGCCTTCTGTCCCTTGTTGCCCTTGCCGCAGGTCTTGCCCAGGCCGGAGCTCTCACCGTTTCCCAGGCGCTTCTTGCGATGCTTGGCGCCGGGGTTGGGCTGAAGTGTATGGAGTGTCAACATGATGTTTGGAATCTATTGTTGAATGTTGATAACTTAGATGGCGGATTCCTTCTTCTTCTTGCCGCGGGCGGACAGGATGGTGTCTGCCGTGCGCATGGAGAGCATGGCCTGCATGGTGGCCTTCACCACGTTGGCGGCGTTGGAGGAACCCAGGGACTTGGCGATGACGTTGTTGACGCCTGCGGCCTCGAGCACGGCACGCACCTTGTTGCTGGCCACCAGGCCGGTACCGGATGCTGCGGGCTTGAGGACGATCTTGGCGCCGCCGAACTCGCTGTAGATCTCGTGCGGCAGGGTCTCGTTGACCACCACCACGTTTTTCATGGCGCGCTTGGCGGCATCGGTACCCTTGCGGATGGCGTCGGACACCTCGTTGGCCTTGCCGAAGCCGTAGCCAACCTTGCCCTTCTGGTCACCCACCACGATGAGGGCGGAGAAGGAGAAGCGGCGACCGCCCTTCACCACCTTGGCGCAGCGGTTCACGTACACCACCTTTTCCATCAGCTGGGGACCGTCGTCGGCCGGGGCTTCGCCACGGCGTCCGCCTTCGCGGCGGGGTCCGCGGGGTCCGCGGTCACCACGGTCGCCGCGGTCGCGGCGGGGTCCGCGGGGGGCCTGCTGCTCGGTGGCCTCGGGAGCGTTCTCCACGGGGGCCTGCACAGTCTCGGTTGCTTCTTCAACCGGAGTATTGTTTTCTTCAGGATTCATAGTTGCAACCTTTCTGTTTAGAATTGGAGACCGGCTTCACGTGCGGCGTCGGCCAGGGCCTTCACCTTCCCGCAGTAGAGGAAACCACCGCGGTCGAACACAACTTCCTTGATTCCGGCGGCCAGCGCGCGCTCTGCAATCATGGAACCCACCTTGGCGGCGCTTTCCTTGTTGGCCTTCTTCAGGTCCGCCTGCTTGGTGCAGGCGTTGCAGAGGGTCACGCCCTTCGTGTCGTCGATGACCTGGGCGTAGACGTGCTGGTTGGAGAAATTGACAGCCAGGCGGGGGCGCTCAGGCGTACCGGAGAGCTTCCTGCGGATACGCGCATGGATACGGCTGCGGATGGCTTTGCGATTGATTGTACTCATATCTGTATAAACTTTCTGTTGGATTGTTGATAAACGGATGATTACTTGCCAACGCTCTTGCCTTCCTTGCGGCGGATGTGCTCACCAACGTAGTGGACACCCTTGCCCTTGTACGGCTCCGGCGGGTAGTACCCGCGGACCTCCGCGGCGAACTGGCCCACCACCTGCTTGTCCACACCCTCCACCTTGAGCTTGGTGTTCTCGGTGACGGTCACGGTGATGCCTGCGGGGATGGGGTGCAGGATGGGGTGGGACTTGCCCAGCGCCAGGTCCAGGTTCTTGCCCTTGACCGCGGCCTTGAAGCCCACGCCGACGATTTCCAGCTCCTTGGAGAAGCCCTTGGAGACGCCCTCCACCATGTTGGCCAGCAGGGAGCGGTTGGTGCCGTGCAGCGCGCGCAGCTTGCGGGAGTCGTCCGCACGGGAAACGGTGAGCTCGGTACCCTCCACGGCGGCGGTGATGCCGTCCGGCATGGTCCACTTGAGCTCGCCCTTGCCGCCCTTCACGGTAACCTCTGCACCGTTGATGGTGACGGTGACGCCGGAGGGGATGTTGATAACTTTCTTACCTACTCGAGACATAATCGTAAAGTGGGTTGGGGGTTACCAGACGAGGGCCACGAGTTCGCCGCCGATCTGCTGCTTGCGGGCCTTGGCGCCCGTCATCATGCCGGCGGAGGTGGAGACGATGGAGATGCCCAGGCCGTTCATGACGGTGGGGATTTCCGCGGAATGGACGTACTGGCGGCGGCCCGGCTTGGAGCAGCGCTTCACGCCCTGGATGATGGACTTGCCGTCCTTGGTGAACTTGGACTTGACGGTGATGACCTTGTCCTTGCCCTCGCCGGAGACCTCGAAGCTCCAGATGTATCCTTCCTCCTGGAGGATACGGGCGATTTCCGCCTTGATGGCGGAGTGGGGAACCTGGAACTGCTCGTTGCGGGCGGCTCCGGCGTTCTTCACGCGGGTCAGGAAGTCTGAAATGGGATCTGTTAATACTGCCATGGTCGTGGTTTAGTTAGCGGTTTCTTCTTGCTTCTTGCTCGGCTTGCGGAAGGGCATGCCCAGCGCTTCCAGCAGGTCGCGCCCCTCTGCATCCGTCGGCGCGGACGTCACAAAGATGATGTCGAAGCCGATGTTGCGCTTGATCTGGTCCAGCTCAATCTCCGGGAAGATGCTCTGGTCGGAAATGCCGATGGCGTAGTTGCCGCGTCCGTCGAAGGAACGGGTGGGCAGGCCGCGGAAGTCGCGGATGTTCGGGGCCGTGATGTTGATGAAACGGTCCAGGAACTCCCACATTTGGGCGGAACGCAGCGTCACGCGGGCGCCGAGGACTTCACCCTCACGCAGCTTGAAGTTAGCCACGCTCTTGCGGGCGTAGGTGACAGCCGGCTTCTGGCCGGTGATTTTGGCGATTTCTGCAACTGCGTCCTCAACGGCCTGCTTGCGGTCGGGCTGCTTGCCCATGCAGGTGGTGACAACAATCTTCTCCAAACGGGGAATCTGATGCACGTTGGCGTAGTTGTGCTTCGCCCGGAGGGCCGGAACGACCTTCTCCTTGTAGTATGTAAGCAATGTTGGAGTGCTCATGGTATTTTAGCGGGTCAGCTCTGTTAGTATTGTTTTGGGTTATGGCTTAAGCGCGGAGTATTGGCGGTTGTGTTTGCCTCAGCTCACTTTCTTCACATTCGAGATGTGGATGGCGCCGTCGATTTCCTTGATGCCGCCGTCGGGATCGGACTCGCTGGGCTTGGTAGCCTTCTTGAGGATGCGGGCACCCTCCACGGTCACGGTCTGCTTCTTGGCGTTCACGGAAAGCACGACACCACGCTTGCCCTTGCTCTTGCCGGCGATGATTTGGACCTCGTCGCCTTTCTTCACATGGGTTTTCATCGTGATAATGCTTAATGATTACGTAGATACCCAACCTTGCACTTACAAGGCGGGGTCGTTATTATACGCGCGGGCGGCCATCCGTCAAGCAAAATTCCGCAGATTTTTTAAAAATTGTTTAGGAACGGGCCCTGCGCGCGCCCTCCCCGCCCTTGGGGAAGGTTCGGCGGAAGGTTCCGGTGAAGCGGATGAGCAGGAGCACCGCCGCCAGGGTGAGGCCCACGATGAAGCTCACCCACGCGCCCGCCGGGCCCAGCTGCGGGCAGAGCCAATCCGTGCGGATGAGGATGACCGCAATCGGGAAGCCCACCAGCCAGTAGGAGACGATGTTGACCCACGTGAGGGCCTTGGTGTCGTGGCAGGCGCGCAGGAGTCCGCTCATGAAGGCCTGGGTGGCGTCTGAAAGCTGGTAGACGGCGCAGAGGGTGACGAGGGGGAGGGCGATTTGGACAATCTCCTGTTCTTTGGTGTAGACGGAGACGATTTGCTCGCGGAAGCAGATCAGGCCGAGCATGAAGAGGCTCATCACGCCGGCGGCGCTGAGCGCGGCGGTGCGCACCAGGGCGGTGAAGGCGGGGCGGTTCTGCGCGCCCACGTGGTAGGCGGCGCGGATGGAGGTGGCGATGCTCAGGCTCAGCGGCAGCATGAACACCACGCCGGACATGTTGATGACAATCTGGTGGGCGGAGACGGCCATCTTGCCGAGCGGGGCGATGACGGGGGTGAGGGCGGAGAAGAAGGTCATCTCGCAGAGGGAGGCCACGCCGAGGGGGAATCCCAGGCGCAGGATTTTCCGCACCTGCTGGCGGTTGGGCTTGCGGCGCGACACCATGCATTGCGCGGCCTGGCGGTGGCGGCGGGAGGCGAACATGAGCGCCAGCAGCCCCAGCATCATGCCCCAGTGGATGAGGGAGGTGGCCAGCCCGCAGCCCGCGCCGCCCAAGGCGGGCAGCGGCCCCCAGCCGAACACGAAGGCCAGGTTGGCGGGGATGTTCAGCCCCAGCCCCAGCAGGGCGGTCACCATGCCGGGGCGCACCTGCCCGTTGCCCTCGAAATTGCCCTGTATCAGGCGCAGCAGCACGCTCGCCGGAACGCCCGTCATCATGAAGTATACGTACCAGCGCGCCGTGTGCGCCATGCCCGCGTCGTCCGTCACGTAGTCGAAGATGAACGAGCCCAGGTAGAGCGCCACCAGCTCCACCGCCATCAGGAACCACGCCAGGTGCAGCCCGCTGTGCAGCAGCGCGCCGATGCGCCCGGGGTTGCCCGCCCCGCGCAGGCGCGATATCATGGGCGTGGTGATGGTGAGCACCATGCCCACCGCCACCAGCACCGGCGCGGACACGGCTGCACCCAGGCCCACGCCCGCCAGCTCCGTGGCCCCCGCCCTGCCCGCCACGATGGTATCGATGACACCCATGCCCATGTGCAGGAGGTTGGCAATGTACAGCGGTCCCATCAGGGAGAGCAGGCGGCGCAACTCCCCGCGGTCAATCCACCCGCTGTATCTCCCGTTTGCCATGGCGTGATAAAAATGCCTGCCTCCGCGGTGGAGGCAGGCTTCGGTAGCATCTGGAACGGGAATCGAACCCGTGTTGCAGGAATGAAAATCCTGAGTCCTAACCCCTAGACGATCCAGACATGGGTTGCACCCTCGCATCAGGCGCGGCGGCATGTTACCAGCACTTGCCCGCTATGGCAAGCCCAAAATCCCACTTTTTTTCCCTGCATGACGAAAACAGCCCGCGGGGTCTCCCCCACGGGCTGCCAACAATCATGAAAAAAACAAAGCGGAAAAACTTAGCGGGAGCGGGAGAGGTCCGAGATATCGGAGTTCAGCTCCTTGGCCTTGCGGGCGTGGTCCGTCAGGATCTGGCCGTGCACCCACTGGTAGTCCTGGTTCTTGTACAGGTCGGGAGCGGCGGTCTCCACAAAGGCGTGCTCGGTGCGCTCGGCCTCGGCATCCTCCTGGATTTCCTTGAGCATCTTGCGCTTGGCGTCGAGCTGCTTCTGCACCACCTCGCTGGACTCCTTGTTGGAGTAGACGTGGAAGTTGGTCTGGGACTGGGGGATGCAGCAGGTGGGGTTCTGCGCCACGTAGGGGGCGTGCGCCTTGTGGGAGGAGCAGGACGGCAGCACGAACGCCGCGGCAAGCAGAGAGGTGTAGAAAAGTGTTGCTTTCATGGTAATAACTGTAGAACCAACCTAGGTTGCGTCCAACATAGCAGAACAGGCGCAGGGAGTCAAGCGGTTTTTTCACCTCCGCCGACAAAAAGCGCACGCGGGTGCGAAAAAACATTGCAATCCCGCGCACGGATTGTACAATGCGTGGCATGAAGACGTGCCTCGGCAGCCTGATACTGGTACCCGCCATCCTGATACTGGTGGGGACGGGCGCGTACCACGCCTCGCTGGATGCGGGCATCAAGTTCGAGGAGCGCGACACGAACGCCCAGTACATCAACACGGAGCGCTCCTACCGCCCCACACCCAAGCAGGAGCCCAACGCCCCGCAGAAACCCGCGGACGCCGCCCCTGCCCCCGCCCAGCAGACACCAAAGCCATGAGCCTGGAAAGCCCCGTCATCGGCTACACCCTGGGCGACCAGGCGGGAATCGGCCCGGAAATCATCCGCAAGGCGCTGGCGCAGCTCCCGCCCGGCGCGGAATACCGCCTCGTCGGCGCTGAAATACCCGCCACCCCCGGCAAGCCGGACGAGCACACCGCACGCGCCGCCCTGGAGCACCTGGAGCTGGCCGCAGAGGCCCTGCGCACCGGGAGCATCGATGCCGTGGTGACCGCGCCCGTCTGCAAGGAGGGGCTGCACGCCGTGGGGTTCGAGTTCCCCGGGCAGACCGAATTCTTTGCCGCGCGCCTGGGCGTGGGCGACAACTTTGCCATGTGCCTGACCGGGCGCCACCTCACCGTGGCGCTGGGCACCATCCACGAGGCGCTGGCGCGCGTGCCGCAGCTGCTCTCCACGGCGGAGCTGGTGCGCATCGGCCGCCTGCTGGCGGATTTCCTGCAGCGCACGGGCAACGCCGCGCCGCGCATCGCCGTGGCCGCGCTCAACCCGCACGCCGGAGAGGGCGGCGCCTTCGGGCATGAGGAAATCGACACCATCTCGCCTGCCGTGGAAGAACTGCGGCGCGCCCTGCCCCACTGCACCGTCTGCGGTCCCTGCGTGCCGGATTGCGTGTACCGCGACGCCGTGGAGGGCGCGTACGACGCCGTGCTCAGCCCCTACCACGACCAGGGGCTCATCCCGCTCAAGCTGGTGGATTTCGACAACGCGGTGAACGTCACCCTCGGCCTGCCCCGCTTGCGCGTGAGCCCGGACCACGGCACCGCGTTTAACATTGCCGGCAAAGGCATCGCCAACCCCTCCAGCACCATCCGCGCCTTTGAGCTCGCACGCAAGAGCGTGCGCTGAAATTTCAAAACCCGCCCGGCATCACACCGGGCGGGCTTTTCCTAATCTTAATCCTAATCCGGAATCACCCCAGCAATTCCTCCACGGCCTTCTTCATGGCCACGAGGCCCTGGCGAAGCTGGTCCTGGGAGGTTGCGAAGTTCATGCGCACATGAGTGGGGTCGCCGAAGTTGGCGCCGTCATCGAGGTAGACGCCGGCCTTCTCGCGGAAGAACTTGTGGGGGCTTTCCACACCGAGGGCGGTGCAATCCAGCCAGGCGAGGTAGGTGGCCTGGTTGGGCACCACCTTGATTTGGGGAATCTGGTTGGTGATGTAGTTGACCACGAAGTCGCGGTTGGCGCGCAGAGTTTCCAGCAGCTCGGCATGCCAGCCCCATCCCTGGCGGTAGGCGGCCTCCGCGGCGGCGTAGGCAAAGACGTTCAGCGTGGGCAGGCTGCAGCCCTGGGCAATCTCGATGCGCTGCTTGAGCTCGGGATTCGGCACGCACATGTAGGAGAAGCAGATGCCGGCAATGTTGAAGGTCTTGCTGGGTGCGCTGAGCATCACCAGGCGCTGCTGAATCTCCGGGGAGAGGGTGAGCGCGGAGGTGTGCTTCATGCCCGGCTCCAGCACCAGGTCGCAATGGATTTCATCGGAGCACAGCACCAGGTCGTGCTTGATGCAGAACTCGCCCACGCGCTGCAGGTCCTCCGGGCTCCAGCAGCGGCCGGACGGGTTGTGCGGGTTGCACAGCAGGAACAGCTTGGTGTCCGGCGTCACCGCCTTCTCCATGGCCTCCCAGTCGAAGTACGCGTAGCCGTCCTTCCAAACGTGCGGAACGTCGATGAGGCGTGCGCCTGCGGCCTCGTGGCACTGCAGCATGGGCGGGTACACCGGGGAGCAGGTCATGATGGCGCCGTGGCTCTCACCGCAGATGGCGCGCGCCACCAGCGTGAACGCGGGCACGCAGCCCGGCAACTCGTGCAGCCACTCCGGCTTGGCTTCCACTCCGTGGCGCGCCTTGAGATAGCTGATAATGGCCTCCTTCATGTGGTCCGTCAGGAAGGCGTAGCCGTAGAAATGGTGGTCCACTCGGGCCTTCAGGGCGTCGATGACGCAAGGCGGGGACTCGATGTCCATGTCCGCGATTCCGAACGGCAGGGGTCCTTGGAGATCCCACTTCATGTTGCCGGTGTTCCGGCGTTCCTCGATGCGCGCAAAGGTAATAGGCATGACCCTATCATACCGCGCCTAACAGGAATGTCAAGGGGGAATGCCGACCCCGCCGACGGCAATTAGGATTAGGATTAAGATTAGGAAAATTCAGGCGGCGAGCGAATGCCACGCATGCGCGTGCGCGGTGGCAACCGCAGCGGGACATGGATGCATGCGCGCGCCCCATCGCCTCCTAATCTTAATCCTAATCCAAATCCTAATTTCCTTTTCTTGCCACGCGCGGGCGGGTGTGGTAGAATGCCGTGGGTAACACCTTTTCCACCATGAATACGCAAATGAGCATTGCCATCGGTTCAGACCACAAGGGCGTGGAGCTGAAGGAAGTTGTCGTGAAGACCCTGCGCGGCTGGGGGTATGATGTGACGGACGTGGGGCCGAGCAGCACGGAGTCATGCAACTATGCGGAATACGCGAACGCGGTGTGCAAGCGCATTGCGGACGGCCGTGCGGAACGCGGCATCCTGATCTGCTACACGGGGCTTGGCATGACGATAGCGGCGAACCGCTGGAAGGGAGTTCGCGCCACGCTGTGCGCCAAGCCGGAGGTGGTCAAGCTCTCCCGCCAGCACAACAACTCCAACGTGCTGTGCATGGGTGCGTCCGTGGTGGCCGCGGAGGCGGTGCCGGACATCCTGAAGGTGTGGCTGGAGACGGAGTTCGAGGGCGGGCGCCATGTGGACCGCCTGGCGGCGGGCTCCGGCTCGCGCCTGAGCGTGAGCGACCCGCAGCTGGCCGCCATCATCGAGGAGGAGCACCAGCGCCAGTTGAACAACATCGAGCTGATCGCCTCCGAGAACTTCACATCCCCCGCGGTGATGGAGGCGCAGGGCAGCTGCCTGACCAACAAGTACGCGGAGGGCTACCCCGGCAAGCGCTGGTACGGCGGTTGCGAGGTGGTGGACAAGGCGGAGCAGCTGGCCATCGACCGCGCCAAGGCGCTCTTCGGCTGCGAGCACGCCAACGTGCAGGCCCACTCCGGCTCCCAGGCCAACATGTCCGTCTACTTCGCCTGCATCGAGCCCGGCGACACCATCCTGACGATGGACCTGGCATGCGGCGGCCACCTTTCCCACGGCTTCTTCGCCAACTTCTCCGGCAAGCTCTACAAGGTGGTGCACTACGGCGTGGACCCGGAGACGGAATGCATCGACTACGACGCGCTGGAGGCCACCGCCAAGGAGGTGAAGCCCAAGCTCATCCTCGCCGGTGCCTCCGCCTACTCCCGCATCATCGATTTCGCGCGCATCCGCAAGATTTGCGACGAGGTGGGCGCCATCATGTTCGTGGACATGGCGCACATCGCGGGCCTGGTGGCGGGCGGCGAGCACCCCTCCCCCGTGCCCTACGCGGACTTCGTCTCCACCACCACGCACAAGAGCCTGCGCGGGCCGCGCGGCGGCATTGTCATGTGCAAGGAGAAGTGGGCCAAGAAGCTCAACAGCGCCAACTTCCCCGGCCTGCAGGGCGGCCCGCTCATGCACGTCATCGCCGCCAAGGCCGCCTGCCTGGGCGAGGCCCTGAAACCCGAGTTCAAGCAGTACGCGCACCAGATTGTGCTCAACTCCAAGGCCATGGCCGCCAAGATGGCGGAGATGGGCTACCGCATCGTCACCGGCGGCACGGACAACCACTGCTTCCTGGTGGACGTGAGCGTGAAGGGCATCAACGGCGCGGACGCCCAGGTGGCGCTGGACAAGGTGGGCATCACTGTCAACAAGAACGCCATCCCGTTCGACAAGGGCACCACCAACAAGCCCAGCGGCATCCGCATCGGCACCCCCGCCGTCACCACCCGCGGCATGAAGGAGGACGATGTGCGCGCCGTGGCGGAATACATCGGCCGCTGCCTGGATATCCTGGCCTCCGGCGGCGACGAGGCAGCCTACGCCGCCCTCCGCACCGAAGTCTCCGCCTTCAACAAGCAGTTCCCCACCCCGTAAGCCAACATTCAACCAAAACAAGAATATGAGAACATCAGCTTCCATCATCGCGTGCGCCTTCGCGCTCTCGTCCATCACACTGGCGGACGAGGCCGAGCCGCAGGCCCCGCAGCAGCCCACCATCGGCCAGCTCCAGGCCGCGCAAGGCGACCCCGTGGACCCCGTGGAGCACGACAAGAAGATGCAGTGGTGGCGCGACGCCCACTTCGGCATGTTCATCCACTACGGCCTGTACTCCGGCCTGGAATGCACCTGGCAGGGGCAGGACGGCCGCGGCGAGTGGACACAGAGGAACATCGACCTCGACACGGACACGTACGCCCAAGCGGCGCTGCCGCTGTTCCGCCCGGCCCCCGGCTGCGCGGAGGAATGGGTGAAGCTGGCGCAGGAGGCCGGCTGCAAGTACATGGTGCTCACCAGCAAGCACCATGAGGGCTTCTGCCTGTTCGACGCCAAGAACAGCGACTACACGGCGGGCAAGCTGCTGGGGCGCGATATCGTGAAGGAGTTCACGGACGCCTGCCACGCCGCCGGCATGCGCGTGGGCTACTACCACAGCGTCATCGACTGGCACCACCCCGCCTACGACAACACCATCCGCCCCGCCCACGCGTACCCCTCCAACCAGGCCAAGATGCTCAAGGAAAAGGGCATCCCGCGCGACCAGAAGGCCTACATCAAGTACCTGCACGAGCAGGCCGAGCAGCTGGTCACCGCCTACGGCAAGGTGGACATCCTGTGGTGGGATTTCTCCACCGACACAATGTCCGGCGACCGCGCGTGGGAGGCCACCAAGCTCATGGCCATGTGCCGCGAGAAGCAGCCCGGCATCATCATGAACAACCGCCTCTGGGACTACCAGGGCTGCCCCACCCTCACCAGCAAGGCCGACTTCACCACGCCGGAACAGTTCGTTCCCGCGCGCGACAAGATTCCCGCCTACGACTGGGAGTCCTGCATGACGGTGGGCAACCACTGGGGCTACAGCGTGTTCGAGCAGTACAAGAGCCCGGTGGTGGTCATCAACGCGCTTGAATCCTGCGTGGCGCGCGGCGGCAACCTCCTGCTCAACATCGGCCCCAAGCCGGACGGCTCCGTGCCGGAGCAGGTGCGCCACGTATTCCAGCGCATCGGCGCCTGGATGAAGGTCAACAGCGAGGCCATCTACGGGAGCCGCGCCGTGCTTGACCCCGCCCTGCCGGAATCCCTTCGCATCGTCAAGATCCCCAACGGCAACAAGTACATCTTCCTGCCCGTCCACAAGGAACTGGTGGACTACACGCTCGAAATCCCCCAGTCACTCGGCCAAAAGCCCGCCATCCTCGGCCAGCCGGATTTGCCCGTGGATTGCAGGGAGGAGAACGGCAAGATGCTCATCACCATCCCCGCCACCGCCTGGGTCCAAGCAGTGGAAGGCTTGCCTGTGCTGCGGCTGCTGCCCAGAAAGGATTGAACCGGGTTAATTAGGATTAAGATTAGGAATTTTCAAGCCCGTCCGGCGTTGTGCCGGGCGGGCTTTTTCACACCTTACGCTGTCTGGCGCGCCAGTTTTGAGCCGCATGGCGGTGTGGATTCACGCCAACACATGCCCACCAACCGCGCCGCATGGCGCGGCTTACTTTTCAAATTGTCAATCGTCAATTGTCAATTGTAAATTCCCCGGTTATCCCAAGCGGATGGCCTTGCCGGGTTCTGGGATGATGACCTCTGCGTTGGGGAGTGCGGCTTGGATGTGTTGCTGCATCCAGGAGAGGGCGGGCGGGTCGCCGTGGACGAGGATGACCTTCTTGGGGGTGAGGCTGGCGGCGAACTCCACCAGGGCGTCGCGTGTGGCGTGGCCGGAGAAGTCGAAGCTCTCCACGCGGCAGTTGAGGGGGTACGCCTGGCCACCCTTGGCGCGCAGCTTCAGCGGCTCGCCGTGCGGCGCGGCCTTAATCTTTCCGGCGGGGGAGTCGGGGTCGCTGTATCCGACGAAGAGGATGCCGTCGTTGGGGTGTGGCATGACCTGTTCCGCGAGGAGGTGGGAGACGGTGTGCTCGCTCATCATGCCGCTGGAGACGAGGTAGATGTTGCCGGGGGAGGCGACGAGCGGGGCGATGCCCTGCTTGGGCAGGCCGTGTGTTTCCACGTGCTCGCGCGTGCGGTACCCGGGGAGGTTGCGCGGGGTGGAGTCCGCCAGCTTGTCGTACAGCTCGGTGACCTTGGAGCTGAGGCCGCCGAAGTACACGGGCACATCCGGAATCATGCCGGCTATCTTGAAGCGGTTGATTTCGTAAAGCAGCTCCTGGCTCTTGCCGAGGGCGAACACGGGGATGAGCACGGCGCCGTCGTTGGCCAGCACCTCGCGGATGGCGGCGGCAAAGCGCTCCAGCTCGCGGGCCCGCGTGTAGTCGGCTGCGCGCTGGGTGGCGCCGTGGGTGCATTCCGTGATGAGGATGTCCACGTGCTCGCGGGGGAAATCGGCGGGCGGGATGAGGGTCTGCGGCTCGAACTGCACATCGCCGGTGTAGAAGACGGTACGCCCGGTGGCGCCCTCCATCAGCACGCCGCAGGAGCCCAGGATGTGGCCGGCATCGTACAGCGTGGCGAGCATCTCGTTGCGGCGCCCCACGCGGAAGGTCTCTCCGTACGGGCGGGGCATCCAGCTGCGCGCGGCGTGGTCCACCTCCGGGTGGGTGAAGAACGGATATTCCACAATGCCCAGCTCCTGGCGCTGGGAGGTCATGACGTTCACGGAGTTGTGCAGCATGGCCTCGCCAATCTCCGCGGTACCCATGGTCATCACCACCTCCGCCGCGGGGTACTCGTCCTGCAGGCAGGGCAGCGTGCCGATGTGGTCCAGGTGCGCGTGGGTGACGAAAATCACGTCCGGGTCCGCGGCGCCGATGAGGCCGTAGTCGGGCTTACTGTCGTGCCCCTCCTTCTTGGGGTGCATGCCGCAATCCAGCACCACGCGCACGCCGTCGAGATCCAGCAGGTAGCTGTTGGAACCGATTTCCGAGGCGCGCGAGAGGTTGGTGAAGGATATCATGGTTGCGGGGCGCGCCATTGTGCCGCAACTTCCCCGGATTGTCAATGAATTTGCATGGGGATTGGAAAAATGGCGCGGCGGTTTGTCATTGCCATGCGCGCGCGGGTGTGGTATCATTCCGGCAGTTTATGAAATACGCAGGTCTTTACACGGCAATCGTCACACCGTTCCGGGACGGCAAAGTGGACTACGACGCCTTCCAGCGGCTCATCGAGGGGCAAATCGCGGGCGGCGTGACGGGCATCGTGCCCGTGGGCACCACGGGCGAATCCCCCACGCTCTCGCACGCGGAGCACAACGAGGTCATCGCGAAGGCCATCGAGTTTGCGGGCAAGCGCTGCCAGGTGATCGCCGGCACGGGCTCCAACTGCACGGAGGAGGCCATCTCCCTGACCCGCGAGGCCGAGAAGATGGGCGCGGACGGCACGCTGCAGGTGTGCCCGTACTACAACAAACCCAGCCAGGAGGGCCTGTACCGCCATTTCAAGGCGGTGGCGGAAAGCACCTCCCTGCCCGTCCTGCTGTACAGCATCCCCGGCCGCAGCGGCATTGAGATTGCCGTGAACACCGTGGTGCGCCTGGCGCAGGACTGCCCCACCATTGTGGCCATCAAGGAGGCCGGCGGCAGCGTGGAGCGCGTGAACCAGCTGGTGCAGGCCCTGCCCGCGGACTTCTCCGTGCTGAGCGGGGACGACGGGCTGACCGTTCCGTTCATCTCCTGCGGCGCGGTGGGCGCGGTCTCCGTGACATCAAACGTTGCGCCCGCGGCCATGGTGGAGCTGGTGAACGCCGCCATGGGCGGCGACGGCAAGCTGGCCCTGGAGCTGCAGAAGAAATACTACCCGCTGATGAAGGGCCTGATGAGCCTGGACACCAACCCCGTTCCCATCAAGGCCGCGCTCGCGCTGCGCGGTGATATCGGTTGGGACATCCGCATGCCGCTGGCGCCGCTGGCGGAGGAGAAGCGGGAAACCCTGCGCCACCTGCTGGAGCGCTTCAACCTTCTGTAACCCGCCGCCATGCTCAAGATACTCGTCACAGGCATCTCCGGGCGCATGGGCTGCGCCGTGCGCCAGGCCGTGGAGGCCAACCCCGACACCGAGCTCGCCGCCACGCACGACGCGGGCCAGGACATCACCGCCGCGCTGGAGAAGGCGGATGCCGCCATTGATTTCTCGTTCCACGGCTTCACGCCGGAGCTGCTGGCCGCGGCGGTGGCGCAGGGCAAGCCCCTGGTCATCGGCACCACCGGGCACACGGACGACGAGCGCGCCGCCATTGCGGAGGCCGCCAAGCGCATCCCGATTGTATTCGCCTCCAACTTCTCGGTGGGCGTCAACACCCTCTTCTGGCTCACGCAAAAGGCCACCCGCATCCTCAAGGACTACGATATCGAGATTGTGGAGATGCACCACCGCCACAAGCTGGACGCCCCCAGCGGCACCGCACGCACCCTCGCGGAGGTGGTGTGCGGGGAAACCGGGATGGACTACGCCGCGGACGTGGCGCACGGCCGCCAAGGGCTGGTGGGCGAGCGCCCGCAGCGCCAGATCGGCATGCACTCGCTGCGCGGGGGCGATGTGGTGGGCGACCACACCGTGATGTTCGCCACGGACGGCGAGCGCGTGGAGCTCACGCACAAGGCATCCAGCCGCATGACGTTTGCGAGCGGGGCCGTGCGCGCCGCCGTGTGGCTGGCAAGCAAGCCCGCCGCGCTCTACTCCATGCAGGATGTGCTGGGGTTCACCGACTGATTGCTTTTGGAATGAACGAGGGCGCACAGCTTCGGCGCGTGGGCTTCTCCCTCGGCTCCAACCTGGGAGACCGCCTCGCCGCGCTGGAAAGCGCGTGCGACCACCTGGCGGATGTCTTCGGCGCACTGCGCCTCTCGCAAGTATACGAAACCGCTCCCGTGGGCTGCCCGCCCGGCTCCCCCGCCTACCTCAACGCCTGCGTGGAGGTGGAAACCGACATGCCCGCACCGGATATCCTGCAGCTCTGCATGGACATTGAAAAGGCGCTGGGGCGCACGCGCAGCGGCGTGTACGGCGAGGCCCGCACCTGCGATATCGACCTGCTGTACTGCGGCGCGGAAACGTACGACACGGCGGAGCTGACGCTGCCGCACCCGCGGGCGCACGGGCGCGCGTTCGTGCTGCGCCCGCTGTGCGACATCGACCCCGCGCTCAAGCTGCCGCGGCAGGAAAAGACCGTGGCGGAGCTGCTGGCCGCCCTGCCCCCATCGGAGGACGGCGTAAAACCCTTTCCCATCTGATTGCCATGAACCCCAAGATAGAAAAAATCCTCTCCCTGCGCGGCGTGAGACCCATCGCTGAAATCACCGCGTACGACTACCCCAACGCGCGCCTGGCGGACGAGGCCGGAATCGACATGATTCTGGTCGGGGATTCCCTGGGCATGGTGGTCATGGGCTACCCCGACACCACGCACGTGACGCTGGAGGACATGCTGCACCACGGGCGCATCGTGGCGCGCGCCGCCAAGAACGCGCTGGTGATACTGGACATGCCCATCCACACCTTCGACACCCCGCAACAGGCCCTCGAAACCGCCCGCCGCATGATGGAGACGGGCGTGGACGCCGTGAAGCTGGAGGGCGGCGCGGACAAGGAGGAACACATCCGCGCCATCGTGGAAGCCGGCATACCCGTGCAGGCACACATCGGACTCCTGCCCCAGAAAATCAAGGAGGAGGGCGGGTACCACATGAAGGGCAAGACCGACGAGGAGGCCGCCGCGCTCCTGCGCGACATGCAGGCCGTGGCGCGCGCGGGCGCGTTCTCCGTGGTGATTGAATGCACCCGCAAGGGCGCCGCGGCGGACATCACCGCCGCCTCCCCCATCCCCACCATCGGCATCGGCGCCGGGCACGGCACCTGCGACGGCGAGGTCTGCGTCTTCCACGACCTGGTGGGCGGCTTCCCCTGGTTCGTGCCCTCCTTCATCACGCCCAAGGCCGACATCGCCGCGGAAATCACGCGCGCCATCAAAGAGTGGTCCGCCGAGCTGACGATGCCAGGAAAGTGACGCGCGCTTGCGGGTGTGCACGGTTTATAGTAGGATGGCCGGGATATGGAAACGGAGATGAGCAGCGGGGAAAAGCGACTCTGCACGCGGCTGGGATTGACCGGCGCGGATGCGGAGGCGCTGGTGGATGCCATGCGGCGCGGGGAGTCCGGCCGCACGGCGGTGGTGCTGGCGCCGAACGCGCCGGAGGGCTACGTTCCGCCGTTTCCGTGCGCGGAGGATGTCCCCGCGTGGCTGCCTCCGCGCGTGTACCTGCCGGCGGAGGGGGTGCGGCCCGCGCTGCATGCGGACTACGCGGCGGGGTACTATTACATCTTGGATGCATCGTCCTGCTGGGAGGGCGCGGCGCTGGGCGCGGTGCCGCCGCCCGCGCGTAGTTTGGACCTGTGCGCGGCGCCGGGCGGCAAGACGCTGCTGCTCGGGGCGCGGTTCGGGTATGGGCATGAGCACACGGCCAACGAGGTGAACGCGGCGCGGCGCGGCGTGCTGCGCCAGAACCTGCGGCAGTGCGGCTGGGAATCCGCGGAGGTCGCGGGGCTGCGGCCGGACCAGTGGGCCGCGGGCGGGAAAACGTTTGATTTAATCCTGGTGGATGCGCCGTGCAGCGGGCAATCGCTGCTGGCCAAGGGCATCAAGAACCCCGGCTGCCTGGGCGCGGGCATGGTTGGCGGCAACGCCAAGCGCCAGCGCGGCATCATGCTGGCCGCCGTGCGCTGCGTGGCCCCGCGCGGCCACCTGCTCTACACCACCTGCACGTACGATCCCGAGGAGGACGAGCGCGTGGTCGCCTACATCCTGAAACGCCACGCGGGCTGGCGCGCTGTGGAAATTCCGGCGCTGTCCGCGTTCCAATCCACGCTGGCCCCCTTCCCCGCCTACCGCCTGCTGCCGCAGCACGGGTTCGGCGCGGGGGGATTCTGCTGCCTGCTGCAAAACGCTTCCATCGAACAACCGCAATGAGACGACACACGTTCCTTTCCCTGCTGCTCTGTCCCCTGCTCTGCGCCCCCGCCGCCGTGGCCATCGAGGCCCAGGACGTGGTGGACGCGGTGGTGGACTACGCGCGCAGGGTCATGTACCCGCAGGCACCCATCTCTCTGGTGAAGGCCGTGGCGGGAATGGTCTTCATCGGCGGCATGGCGGACGAGTGGACCGGCATCGTGCACAACGTGGCCAACCACACCCCGTGGCTGCCCATCGACGGCGAGCAGGTGAAGGCCTACCACTACTGGCACATGGGCGACGCCGAGAACTTCGACAAGGCCGCGGGAAAGCTGGCGGAGCGCCTGCAGGCCTTCCGCACCATCAACCCCGCCGCGCCCCTGGTGCTCGTGGGCCACTCCCTGGGCGCATCCACCGCCCTGCAGGCCGCCGCCAAGCTGGACGGCAAGCCCGGCGGCCCCGTCTACCTCGTCACGCTGGATCCCGTGGACCGGCTCACCAAGCCCGTCCGCCCGCAATGCGTCACCTGGTGGGGAAACTGCTACATCGTGAACTCGCAGGACGCGCGCGACGTCATCCCGCAAATCGGCGGGCGCTGGAACGCCTGCAAAGGGGCGGACGTGAACATCCGCATGGACGGCCGCACGCGGGACGACTACGGCTACCTCTACCAGCACGGCGGGGCCATGAGCATGTTCTTCTGCAAGGGGGACGCCGCGCAGTCGCTCTACCTGCAACTGTGCGACCGGATCAAAACGGCGCGTCGATAACGCCGTAGAGGCGCAGCGTCCAAAGGGCCACCGCCGCGAGCGCGGCCAGATACCAGAGCACCACGGCGCGGCGCGACACCTGGCGGCGCTGCGTGTTCGCCGTGCGCCCGCGATTCCGCGTGACCTTGGCCATCTGCTGGCGGTACACGATATCCGGGTTGGCATCCAACTCTTCTTTCACTGCCCCACAAGATAACAAATGAGGGATGCGGAAGCAAGCGCATTTCACGACACACGAGGCGCTGTTCAGGGCAAATTAGGATTAAGATTAAGATTAGAATTAGGATTTTTGAA
This sequence comes from Akkermansia sp., assembly GCA_024405455.1. GTDB lineage: Bacteria > Verrucomicrobiota > Verrucomicrobiia > Verrucomicrobiales > Akkermansiaceae > Akkermansia. The sequence continues at coordinate 36,448 of JAKSOT010000012.1, forward strand.
TATAGCCGCGC
>JAKSOT010000120.1 GCA_024405455.1 Akkermansia sp.
CAGCATTGCCGCCACAAACGAGTTGAGCGTGAAGAACGCCTCCACCGTGCAGTCCACCGGCGCCGTCACCGCAGCTGAAATCAGCGTGGAGGATTCCACGGTGGCGGCCTCCGGCATTGCCGCCGGGAAGGAGCTGGCCGTGCGCCACGCGGATGTGCAGGTGCTCAACACCATCGACGCCGCTGATGTGAGCGTGGATGAATCCGTGGTTGCGGCTACCGACATCACCGCCGACAGCACGCTCACCATCGAGAATGCATCCCATGTGACCGCCAGCGGAGCCATCACCGCTGCTGAAATCAGCGTGGCGGGTTCCAGCGTGGAGGCTGCCGACATCACCGCTGAAAGCGGCCTGGATGCCGAGAACGCCAATGTGACCGCACGCGAGTCCATCGCCATCCGGGGCGGCGAATCCGGCATCGCCAACGCCCTGGTTGCCGCGCAGACCCTGGAGATCGACGGCACCGTGAACGCTGGTGAGAAGGCCCTGCTCATGGGCCATATCACGGGTGACGGCAGCATCAACAAGACCGGCGGCGACGCCCTGGTGATTGCCGATGCCGACAGCAGCGTGGACATCAACGTGCAGGACGCCTCCACCCTGAAGCTGGCCGACGGCACCAAGGTGGGCTCCGTGGATATGGGCACGGATGCCGCCGTGTTGCAGCTCGGCGAGACCGGGCATGTGGACACGGTGGAAATGGAGAGCCTGACGCTCTCCGCCGCCACCGGGCTGACGCTGGACATGGACCTTGACCACGCCACCGTGGACAAGGCGGATGCCGCCACCGCCGCGCTGAACGGCGTGAGCATCAAGCTGAACGCCATGGGCGACGAGGGCAAGGTTGCCGACCAGACGCGCATCGCCTTCGTGAGCGGTAGCGTGACGACAGGTGCCGACGAGGATGTGCTGCACGGCATGAAGACTCTCAACGCCTACGCCGACGGCAACAGCATTGTGCTGAGCAAGAACTTCCGCTCCGTGGAAGGTCTGAGCCACAACCAGCGCAACGCCGCCGGTGCCCTGGCCGACCTGGAGGATCACATGGAAGTTAGCGGCGACATGGCCGATGTGATGGATGCCCTCCACCACACACGCAGCGCCGCGGAAACCCGCGACGCCCTGGACAGCCTGGGCGGTGTCGGCCTCTCCGCCATCGCCAAGATGGCCACGGACGACGAGCATGACCACATCCAGGCTCTGCGCGGCAACTTCCAGGCTCTCGCTGCCGGTATCGACTACCGCTACGACGAGCAGGGCAACCGCATCGCAGGCTTGCAGTCCTCCGCCATGTCCGCTGCCGTGACAGGCGGCACCACCAGCGTGGGCGGCTCCGACGGCTCGCCCAAGTACAGCCGCAACAGCATCGGCGCACTCGTCTCCGGCGTCCACGCCTTCACCCATGACTGGGTGGGCGGTCTGAGCCTGGGATACACCCGCTCCGACGGCGACTGCGGCACGGTGAGCATGAAGTCCGACGCCCTGTACCTGGACGCCGCGCTCATCCGCCGCACCAAGTGGACGACCCACACCGCCACCCTCGGCATGGCCCACTTCGACATCAAGGAGGACCGCACGATCAACGCGGGTGCCGGCAGGCATGCCTACACCTCCAGCGCACACGGCGGCACTTCCGCCACGCTGGTGGAGCTCTCCTACGAGGCGGTGGTCACCATCGCCAAGAAGGATCGCCACGCCTTTGCCGGCGTGTTCCAGACGGACCTGGTGTTCGGCCAGTTCGACGCGTTCACGGAGAGCGGCGCCGGCACGGCGGGCATCCGCGCGTCGTACGATGATGTCGCAAGTGTCAACTTCGGCATCGGCGGCCGCTACACCTACAGCTGGGGCAGCGAGACCAATCCCGGCTACTTCGACGTGGAAGCCCTGTTTGTGGCGGATGCGGGAGACCGCGACGCCGTGGTGAAGAACACGTTCCTCGCCGGTGGCCAGACGTTTGAGCAGCTCGGCCCGGATGCCGGAGCCTGCGGCGTGCGCCTCAACGCGGGCGTGCTCGTTCCCGCCGGCAAGCAGTGGGGCGTCTTCGGCAACGTCACCTCCGAATTCCGCGCCGAGCAAAGCAGCGTCAGCGGCAGCGTGGGCGTGAAGTTCGCATTCTAACCCAAATCACGTCCGCCCGCCCCTGCCATGCGGGGACGGGCGGGCATATCACCCTTCATCGCGCAGGTATTAGCGTGTTGATGTATCGAAGGCCCGCCCCGGTCACCCGGGGCGGGTTCTTTTTGTACATGGTCAATGCAATCCAATGAAACCCGTTCAAGGGTTTGTGGACGGCGCGCCGTCCACAAACTTCAGCATGCGCTCCCGCATATCCTTGCCATCCTGCAGCAGGTAATCGTCATCCCAATCATCCGCGGGTTGCTCCGTTGGCTGTGCAGCGGGTTGTTCCGCCTGTTGCTCGGCAGGCGGCGTGTCGGCCAGGCTGTTGGCCGCCCACATGGCGATCGTCCGCGCCAACACGGCGCATACGGCAACGATAATGACCAGGACAACGGTGCGCCGATTGCGCACAGGCTTGGGCGTTGCATGGCGCTTGAGCGCGGCCAGCCAGGCTTCCGCGCTCTCATAGCGATTTTCCGGCAGCAGGGAGAGCGCGCGGTCGATGCTGCGCAGGAACGGCTCGGGGAACTCGCGGCGCAGGGAGTCGTTGTCCGCCAGCGGGCGCAGGCGGTCGCTTTCCAGCCGCTGCAGGGCCTCCTGCACGGGTTCGTGCAGCAGGACGCTGCGGAAGGAGGCGGCCAGGGAATACAAATCGGACCACGCGCCGGCTGTTCCCTGCATGTTCTGTTCCGGCGGGGAATAGGGCGGGGTGAACACGGGCGTATGGTGCGCGCCCGCCGGAACCGCGGCGCCGAAATCCACCAGGTGCACGCGCCCCGCCGCATCCACAATCAGGTGGGTGGGCTTGATATCGCGGTGCAGCACGCCCTCCCGGTGCAGGCTTTGCAGGATGCGCAGCGAACTTTCCAGCAGCAGCGGCAGCTGGTGCCGCCGCTCCGCCTCCTCCTCCAGCCATTGCGGCAGCGGTTCGCCTTCCGCATAATCCGTCACCACGTAGGCGGTGCCGCCTGCCTCGAAGATTTCATGCACGGCGGGTATCTGCGCGTGGTGCAGGGTCGCCAGCACCTCCGCCTCGCGCCGGAAATCCGCCAGGGATGCCGCAAACGCACGCTCCATGCCCGGCAGGGGAACTATCTCCCCGCTTTCCGCATCGCGCTCGCAAATGCCCTCCGGCGCGTGCTCCTTGATGCACACGCGCCGCCCCAGCTGCTTGTCGCGCGCCAGGTAGACGAATGCGAAACCGCCGTGCCCCAGCGTGTCCAGCAGGGTGTAGATGCCGAAGTCTGTCCCGGCGGGCAGAGGTAGCATGGCGCGTTAGGATGGGCTTACGGTTTCTTGTTGTTGACCGGCAGCACAATCTTGCGGCTGCGCGCCACCGGCTTGCCGTTGGCGTTGCCGCGCGCGGCCAGTGCCGAGATGCTCTCGTTGATGAGGTCCGCCACGCTCTTGCCGCCCTGCTGCGCCGCCTGCACCAGCTGGGCGTACGTTTCCGCCGCCATCTTGACCGAGAGGGTGACATCCGGCGACACCTCCACCGCGCCGGGCGCCGCGATGGTGTCCGCCGGCATCTGGTTGATGAGCTTCATGATGAGCTGCTGCTTGCGGGGCGGTATGGGCGCCTTCGCCATCCAGTTGCGAACCGTGTTTTCCGACACGCCGCACTGCTCCGCCAACCATAGGTAGTCGATGCCGTTCATTTTCAGCCACGCCTTGACCTGGGCCTTGAAGCGCGCTGTTTTGTCCATGTCTGCCATACTGATACCATACGCCCGTCCTGTTGCCGTGTCAATACCTCCTTGCCGCTTTTGCAGCGTCAAATATGGATGTCTTGCACAAAGCGGTATAAAACTGAAAATTAATGTTGACTAGCCATACTGTATCGGTATAATAATTGCAAGTGGTGCGGGGTATGCTCCTGCACCGATTCAAGGCTTGATGCCGCCGGGCGGCATGCTTCCGGTGCCGGCAATGTCTGCCCCGCCGCCCGGGAGCGCCCGGCGGCATCAACTGGATGTACTAGGTACGATGTACTATGTACAATTTTATTTGGAGCGGGGCGCGCTCATTCTCAGCAAGCCTCCGTCTCTCTATGGCGCGCCTGCGCATGGCGGGGATTATGCTTGCGCGTGGGTGGGGAATGGGAGATACTGTGGAGCGACGCATGAAGCTGCTGAGACGCAACCTGAGCCTGATGCTGGCGGTGAGATACCTCAATCCGCTGCGCAGCATGTTCTCCATCATCACCCTGATATGTTTGGCGGGAGTGGCGCTGGGCGTCACGGCGCTCATCGTGGTACTGTCCGTGATGGAGGGGTTGCAGAACGAGATGGAGAGCCGCGTGCTCGCGTTTGCGCCGCACTTCGTCATCGACCAGAACGACGGCTTCCAGCACCTCGGCATTTCCGACGAGCAGGTGGACTGGCCCGCGCTTCAGGAGAAGCTGGCGGCCATCCCCGGCGTGGTGAGCGTGTACCCCATGCTGGAGAGCGACGCCTTCGCGCAAAGCTCCGCCGGGCGCATCACGGTGCGCTTCAACGCCGTGGAGCCGCACAACGATTCCCAGCTGCAGCCGCTCCTGCCCATGTTGAAGGAAGGCACGTTTGATTTCGGCGAGGGCTTGAACGAGGAATGCGTGGTGTCCGCCACCACCGCCACGTCGCTCGGGCTCGGCATCGGCGATTCCCTGCATATCACCCCCGTGGGCAGCATCGACGAGATTGCGGACATCTGGGCCATGATACAAGAGCCCCTGCTCACGCAGGAGAGCAAGGAGTTCAAGGAGGCCTCGTCCACGTTCTTCGACGGTTACGCCGCGGCTGCGGACGGCTCGCGCACGGTTGCGCGCGAGAAGGTGGAGCACATGCTCGGCGTGCTCTTCAACATGCCCGCCAAGAAGCTCCGCCAGAGCGAGCAGGACGCGCTGGACACCCTTTTCCAAATCATCCAGGCGCACGAGGACGACGCCCCCTATTCCGCGGAGGACCAGAAGCGCTGGAACGACACCCTCGCCGGGTTGGCCGCGCTGGATCGCGACAAGGAGGACGGCAAGGCCGTCAAGGGCATCAACGAGATGGTGATGCCCGTGGACCTCACCATCGTGGGCATCTACCAGCCGCCGGAGAACATGCCCGGCCCGAATGTCTACATGCCCCTGCAAATCGCGCAGGACATGCTGGGTCTCTCCACGGGCGGCAAGAGCGTGATCAACGGCATCTGCGTGCGCGTGCAGGACGCCAACAACCCCGGCCCCATCGAGTCCCAATTGCGTGCGCTGCTGCCGCCGCCGATGGAGCCCTGCGCGGAGTACCCCACCGGGCGCATGTGGGATGTCATCCCGTGGTCCCGCCGTTTCGAGGAATGGCACCAGCTCATCGCCAACGAACGCGTGATGATGGGCTTCGTGCTCTCCGTGATTTCCCTTATCGCCAGCTTCTGCATCATGGCGGTCATGTTCACCGTGTCCATGCAGCGCAAGCGTGAAATCGCCGTGCTGCAGGCCATGGGCGCCACCCCCGCCAAGAT
>JAKSOT010000121.1 GCA_024405455.1 Akkermansia sp.
ATCACCAACGGCACGGAGAACCTCTTCATCGACATGAGCGACTTCGGCTGGGGCAGCCCCTGGTTCGACATCGGAATGCTCTACATCATCACCAAGCTCAGCGAGGAGCACATGGTGGAGAAATACTACCACGTGGACCGCAAGGCCATGGACGCCTTCTGGGCGGTCTTCGTGCGCGAGTACTTCGGCGCCACCACCCCGGAGCAGGTGGCGGAAGTGGAGGAAAAGGCATCCTCCTTCGCCGCCCTCAAGATGGTCTACTTCAACACCATCGGCACCAACCACCCCCTCGCCAAGCAGTACATCGACAAATATCTCCTGAGCTGACCCCGCCGTGAAACGCATGCGCCCCATCCTTCCAATCGTCCTCGCCGCGCTGCTGTGCTGCGCGTGCGGCACGGCGCACCATGCCGTGCAGGCGGATGCGCCGGAGCGCGCCATCGCGTTGGACGGCGTGATGAACGCGCGCGACCTGGGCGGGCTGCAAATGGCGGACGGCCGCACCATCCGCGGCGGCAAGCTCCTGCGCAGCGGCAACCTCTCCAAGGCCACGGCGGCGGATTTCCGCCACATCGGCAAGCTCGCAACCGTGGTGGATTTCCGCACCGCGCCGGAACGCGGCATGAGCCCGGACCGCTTGCCGCAAGGCACGCAGTACCTGCCGCTCACCTGCTCCGTGGGCAACATGGACAACATGAAGGAGTTCTTCTCCCTTGTCAACGGCCCGCAGCCGCCCACCGGGGAGCAGCTCATCGCCTTTGTCCGCAAGCCCGCCACCAAAGACGCCGCGCGCGTCATCGTCTCCGAGTTTGCCACCACGCCCGCCAACCAGGTTGTGTACGCCAAGTTCCTGCACACCCTGCTGGAGCCGCATGACGGCGCCGTGCTCTGGCACTGCACCTTCGGCAAGGACCGCACGGGCTTCGGCACCGTGCTGGTGCTCGCCGCCCTCGGCGCGGACCGCGCCACCATCGAGGCTGACCACGCATACAGCCAGCGCGCCCTCCAGGCGCGCCTCGCCGGGCTGGTTTCCAAGATGAGCGCCGCAGGGGCCACGCGCGAGGACCTGGACACCGTCACCGCCATGGTGGGCATCCACCCCGCCAGCCTGAAGTACGCGCTGGATGTCATCGACTCCCGCTACGGCGGCCTTCAAAGCTATCTCCGCAACCAGATGCACCTCTCAGAGCAGGATATCCAAACCCTGCGAAACCTTTACCTCGATTGAACCATGCACAAGCGTTTCGACCCCATTGAGGGACTTTCCGCCATCATCATCGATGCCGTTATGAGCTCCGAAGACATGCCCACGGACGAGGGCCTGCTCTTCAAGCTCCGACTCGCCGTGGAGGAAGCCGTGGAGAACATCGTCAACTACGCCTACAGCGACGGCGCCGGATACCTGGAGGCCGACACCTCCGTGAAGGACGGCGTGCTCAGCATCGTCCTCCAAGATGCCGGCGTACCCTTCAACCCCCTGGACAAGGAAGACCCCGACATCACCCTCTCCGCGGAGGACCGCCCCATCGGCGGCCTCGGCATCTTCCTCTGCAAGAAGCTCATGGATTCCGTCGAGTACGAATTCGTCAACGGCTGCAACAAGCTCACCATCCGCAAGCGCATCGCGTAAAAGCGCGAGCGGCCGGGTGGGCCGATGTCTTGACTTGCGCCCTGCGTACCCGTATAATCGCGGGCATGAAACCCATTCTGTTCATTGTTGCCCCGGGGTTCGAGGAAATCGAGCTCGCCGCACCGGTCGACATCCTGCGCCGCCTGGAGATACCCGTTGTCACCGCGGGGCTGCAGGGCCGCACGGCGGAGGGCGCGCACGGCGTGCCCGTGACCGCGGATATGCTGATGGTGGACGTGGACCCGGAGCAGTACGACGGCATCGTGCTGCCGGGCGGCCCCGCATCTTGGACGCTGCGCGACACGGAGGGCGTGCTCACGCTGGTGCGCGCGTTCCATGCGGCGGGCAAGCTGGTGGGAGCCATCTGCGCGGCGCCCATTGCGCTGGAGGCTGCGGGCGTGATTGCCGGCCGCCGCGTGACCTGCTACCCCGCCGTGAAGGGAGACCTCAAGTCCGCCGCGGAGGTGTTGGACACCCCCGCCGCAACCGACGGCAACATCGTGACGGGCCGCGGACCCGGCGCCGCGCTGGAATTCGGGTTCGCGCTGGCGGACTACCTGGGCTGCGCGGAGAAGACGCCTTCTTTGCGCCGCGACATGTGCGTGTGCTGATTTGCCCTACATGCCGGACGAGCCGACAGAGTTCGATGTGGCGGTGATTGGCGGCGGGCACGCCGGAATCGAGGCCGCATTGGCCGCCGCGCGCCTCGGCGGCCGCGTGGCCGTGGTCACCCACAACCTGGACACCATCGGCCAGATGAGCTGCAACCCGTCCATCGGCGGGCTCGCCAAGGGGCATATCGTCCGCGAAATCGACGCCCTCGGCGGCGCCATGGGGCTGAACACGGACGCCACCGCCCTGCAGTACCGCATGCTCAACGCCGCCAAGGGCCCCAGCGTGCGCGCACCCCGCGCGCAGTGCGACAAGGCCGCCTACCGCACCCGCATGAAATGGGTGCTGGAGACCGCGCGCGGCGTGCAGTTGTTCCAAGGGGATGCGGACGACATCCTGGTGGAGGACGGCGCGGCTGTTGGCGTGCGCACCACCTGGGGGCAGACCGTCCGCGCCAAGCGCGTGGTGCTGTGCAGCGGCACGTTCATGCGCGGGCTGCTGCACGTGGGCATGAACCACCTGCCGGGCGGACGCCTGGGCTGCGCGCCCAGCGGCATCTCCGCCTGCCTGGAGCGCCTGGGCTTCCCTCTCTCACGCTTCAAGACCGGAACCTCCCCGCGCGTCAAGGGCGGCACCATCGATTTCGCCGCGCTGGAGATGCAGCCCGGCGACGAACCTCCCACGCTCTTCAGCAACCGCTCGCGCACCCTCCTGCGCCGCGGGACGGAGCCCCACTGCACGCTCAACCACTGGGCGGAACCGGACTTCACCCTGCGCCAGCTGCCCTGCGGCATCACCTACACCCACACCGGAACGCACGACATCATCCGCGCCAACCTGCAGCACAGCCCGCTCTTCGGCGGCGTCATCGAGGGCACCGGGCCGCGCTACTGCCCCAGCATCGAGGACAAGGTGGTGCGCTTCGCCGACAAGGACCGCCACCAGGTCTTCATCGAGCCGGAGGGCCGCAGCACGGATGAGTACTACCTCAACGGCCTGTCGTCCAGCCTGCCGTTCTCCGTGCAGCTGCAGATTGTGCACAGCATCCCCGGTCTGGAGCATGCGGAGCTCATCCGCCCCGGATACGCCGTGGAATACGACTTCGTGGTGCCTACGGAACTCACCCCCGCGCTGGAGACCAAGCGCGTGCGCGGTCTCTACTTCGCCGGGCAGATCAACGGCACCAGCGGGTATGAAGAAGCCGCGGGGCAGGGGCTTCTCGGCGGTGCCAACGCCATGCTCTCCATCCTGGGGCGCGAGCCGCTCGTCCTGCGCCGCGACCAGGCGTACCTCGGTGTGATGGTGGATGATTTGGTGACCCGCGGCACGGACGAGCCCTACCGCATGTTTACCAGTCGCGCGGAAATGCGCCTGTTGCTGCGCCAGGACAATGCCGACCTGCGGCTCGCGCCGCTCGCCGCGCAGGCAGGCCTGGTGCCGCAGGCGGAGGGAGACGCCGCCACCGCGCGCCTGCAGGGCATCGCAGAGCTGCGCGCGTACGCGCGCCACACCCGCCACGGGGGCGTGCCGCTGGAGCTCTGGCTCCGCCGCTCGGAAAACAACTGGCGCTCCCTGCCGCAGGATATGCTGGCCCGCTTCCCGCAGGACGTGTGGGAGCCAGCCGCGCTGGAAATCTCCTACGCCGGGCACATCGACCGCATGCGCGTGGCCGCAGAGCGCATCCAGCGCCAGGAGGACAAGAAGATTCCCGCCTCCATCGACTACAACGCCATCCCCGCCATGAAGACGGAAGCCCGCCAGCGCCTCGACCGCGTGCGCCCCGCCACCATCGGCCAGGCCGCCCGCATCCCCGGCATCACCCCTGCGGACATCGCGCTCCTCCTCGTCCACGTCAAGAAGGCCGCGGGAAACTGACCGCGTCATCCGCACTCGCGGCAAACATGCTTGCATCGGGGCGATTGGTGCGGTATGATAACGGACGGTTGACATGAAACGAACAGTCATACTTGCTGTGTTGATGGGCCTGCCGGCGCTCGGCGGGCAGGTTGACCCTTCCCCCGCAGCCTCCCCGTGGGGGATGGAGGTGGGAGCCGCCTACAACTGGGCCGTGCCGGACATCTACAAAGACTGGTCGCCCTGCAAGGAAATCAAGAGCATCGGCGGGGATATCACCGCCGTGTACCGCGTGAGCGGGCACAGTGCGCTCACCCTGCGCTTCGGCTATTCCTGGGGCGGTGAGAAATGGGCCAACGACCTGGATTTTTCCGAGCCGGGGGACGGCATGCTGGCCAACTTCAGGCCTATCACGTTTGACAAAACAGCCATGCTTCAGAAATTCAAGGAACAGATCATGAAAATCTACGAACGCGCCAAACAGCGGACCCCCCACAGGCGGACCGCATTGCAATCCGGCGAGGCGGAGATGCCGGAAGGGGACGGTCACGTGGGGATATGGTCCAAGGCGCGGGTGCACACGTTCAGCTTCATGCCGGGCTACCGCTACACACACGCGCTCACGCCGCGGCTCTCCGTGTACGGCGGAGTAAACGCGGGCATTGCCAACGCCAGCAACAAGCTCAACATGTACATTGAGCATGAACCCCTGCTCGGCGCGCACGACTCCGCTTGGGGATTCGCCTACTCCGCGGAGCTGGGCCTGAGCTATGCCGTCACGCCTACGGTGGATGTGTTTGCCGCCTACCAGTTCAGCGGCAACACCGCCAAATGCAGGCTGCGCTGCGAATACGGCGACATAACCGCCAACCGCCTGCACTACCACGGCATCCGCGCAGGCGTGGGCTTCCGCTTCTGACATCCTTCCTTCCACAACCCATAATACAACTGATATGAAAAAAGCAATCATACTCGCCGCCATGCTGGCCCTGCCCACCTTCGCAGGCCAGAAACTCGTCTTCACCAACCCCGCTCCCGTGCAGGCGCCGCCGCCCGCCGACAGCTGGGGTGTGGAGATAGCCTACACGTACTCCTGGGCCGCCAACGACATCTACAAGGATTGGGTGCCCTGCAAGGAAATCCGCTCCAACGGGGTGGATCTCACGGGCGTGTACAACTTCAACACGCACCACGCCGCCACCATGCGCTTGGCGTACGCCTTCGGCGCACGCTCCTGGTCGGACGACGAGTATTTCGACGGGCACGAGATGGTGTCGTGCTACGACCGCGTGCGCATGCACACGTTCAGCCTGATGCCGGGCTACCGCTACACGCTGCCGCTGTGCCCGCACTCCGCCCTGTACGCGGGCGTGAACG
>JAKSOT010000122.1 GCA_024405455.1 Akkermansia sp.
ACCACGCATCCCCGTTCCTGGCGAGCCTTATTTGCCACTTTCCGCGGCAGCGGAGCGCAACCGCAATGATTGGCGGAGACCGCCGCGGCTGTTTGGCATGCGTGGGCGTGCCCCGTCCCCTCCACAAAAAAAGCGCGCCGACCAACCGGTCGGCGCGCCTGAAATGCTTTGTCGGGGTTGCCCGTGCTCCGTTAGAGCGCCATGCCGAAATGGCGCTGGATGTCCTCGAAGATGCGGTCGCGCAGGCGGCGCGCCTTCTCAATGTCGCGCGTCTTCAGAGAGAAGCGCAGGCGTTCCGCCGTGGCGTCCGGCTTGTGGACGGTCACGTGGCACCACCACACGCCGCGGTTGTTCCACAGGTGGTGGTTGAGGTTCTCATCGTTGATGCGAAGAGCGATTTTTGTATGTTGCGGAGTCATGATCTTTACTTATGGGTGTATGTTTGGATTCACTACTGCCGGCGCTCGCCGCTCGGGGCCTTCTTCTCCCGGCATTGGCGCCTGCTCTTGGTGGTAAGACACCGCAGGGGCCGCTACCGTTCAAAAAAAAGTCAATCAGTACAGGATGCCCGCCTTTTTCAAGGTGTTGAGCGCCCCGTTCTTGGAGATGGTGCGCAGCGCCTTGCAGGAAAGCTTCATGCGGATGTAGCCGCCCTTGCCGCCGTTGAGCTCGGGCACCCAGATGCGCTTCTCCTGGAGGTTCGGGTACACCGTGCGGTTCACGGTCTTGGTGACGTGGCGACCGATACCGCCCTTCTTCTTGGCAAGACCGGAGCGGTGGATGCGGCGGCCCTTGTGCGGCATGGCAAACGTGATATTGCAGATTCTGGACATAAGATTGTCTGAGGTTAAGTTCTCGGAGCGCGTATTATACCCCGCTTTTCCGCCGCGTCAAGCAAAACAACGCGAATTTTCCAAAAAAAATCCACGCGGGCCGCCAAAAATGTGGTGGACACTCGCGCGCGTGCGCGGTAACATGTGGTGACGGTGCGGGTATGACACCCCGCAGAAAAAATAGTTTCAATTCTAAAACAAAAACCGATAGGCGGCGCGCCTGAACGGATGAAAGCCGGGGAGCGCAACCGCCTCCCCCTCCTGAAAATGAAAATGAAAAACGGAATACTGGTGGCCGCACTGGCCTGCACCTCTTTGGTTGTAACCTCGTGCTATACCCCGTACCCCACGTACGGCGGCGTGGCGGTGGGCGTGGGCCCCGGCGGCGTGGGCGTGTCCGCCTCCGCGGAATGGACCAGCGCCAGCTATGATGCCGACGGCTATCCCATCTACGGTTACAGCTACGGGCGCCCGGTGTACGGCTACACCTCCGCCGGCGTGGCCATCTTCACCCTGGCCGCCCTCACCACCGCGTACTACCTGCCGCACTGGGGGTGCGCCCACTGGTGCCACCACCATGATGTGTACGTGCACTACTGCCCGAGCCACTGCCACAAGTGCTGGGCTCCGCCCCGCTGCCCGCGCGGCCACCAGCCGCACATGCGCCCGCCGCACGACGGCCCGCACCCCGGCAAGGGCGTGCGCGTGAAAGAGCCCAGCCACCGCGGCGTGCCGGACAGCGGGCGTCCCCCCATGCACGGCGCCCAGGGCCCCCACAACGGCGGGATGAACGGTCGCGACATGGGTCACAACGGCCATAACGGCAACATGCCCCGCAACGGCAGCGTGAACGGCCGCGACATGGGCCGCAACGGCAACATGAACGCCCCGCACAACGGCAACAGCGGCGTCCGGAACCTGCCCGGCAACATACAGACCTATTCCCCGCAGCGCAACGGCGGGAACAACATGCAGCAGCCCGCCGTGCGCGGCATGCAGGGCAACTCGCCGCAGCGCGTGCAGAACAACGCCATGCAGCGCGGCAACTCCCGCGCCATGAGAACCCAGCCCGCCCAGCGGAACAACGCCATGCCCCGGCAGCGCGTGCAGGACAGTGCCATGCAGCGCGCCGTCACACCTCAGGGCGGCGCCATCAGGAGCTACGGCCCTGGCGCCTCCAACCGTGCAGCGTTTGGCGGCAGCAGGCCCTCCATGCCTTCCGCGCCGTCTAGTGCCAGCCGCGCCTCATCGCCCTCCTTCGGCGGCGGCGCCTCCCGCAGCATGCCCAGCCGCGGCAGTATGGGCGGCGGCCCCCGCGGCGGTATGGGCGGTGGGCATTTCGGCGGTGGCCGCGGCGGCCGCAGGTAGGACGTTCCGAGTTTGACACAACCGCGGCGCGGTGGTAGCATGATGCGCATGAGAGGGTTCATATCCCATTTCCTGTTGCCGGCTGCCGCCGCGCTTGTTTATTTTCCCCTGCCCGTGCCTGCCGCGCACGAGTACGACGGCATGACCCGCGAGGAGAAGCGCGAGGCCAAGAAGCAGGCACGCGAGGAAAAGCGCAACGCCAACAAGAAGGTGGACTGGGAGTTCAACTTCAAGCGCGAATTCGCCGCCCTCGAGGAGGCCGCAACCCTCCTGGAGTCCATCACGGATGAGAAATCCGCCTCACAGGTGGCCAACAAGCTCTCCCGCACCTTCACCCTACTCCCCATCCCCACCAAGGGTACCGATGCCCAGCTGGAGGAATGGGCCAGGCTACAGAACAAGGTCAACGCCAAGATGGAGGAGCTACAGAAGCTCGACTACTTCGAGTCCTCCGGCCTCCAGAAGGCCTGGACCCTCATCACCGACCCCAACTCCCGCCGCACCAACAGGATTAAAGCCTGATGGATTTACAATTGACGATTGACGATTTACAATTTGAGAATAGAGCGCGCCCGTTTGGGCGCGTTGCTTTTTATGGGGGCTATCCGTTTGTGAACGGGGGCGGGGAAGGGGGCGTCAGACGTTGCATGGAACAATCAAACCCCATGTCAACGTGTCCGGTGGCGGGTAAGCCCGCCTGTATCTGTAAATGTTCGCGCCACATCGGCCTGCTGGTGTTTCGCATCGGCCTGGGTGGCATGATGCTCGCGCACGGCTGGCCCAAGCTCGTGACCCTTTTCGGTGGCGATGGCGGGCAGTGGATGGATCCCATCGGCCTCGGCTCCACGCTTTCGCTCTCGCTGTGCGTGTTTGCGGAGTTCGTGTGCAGCATCGCCGTGATCCTGGGCTTCCTCACGCGTCCCGCCGCGCTGGTGCTGGCCATCAACTTCTGCGTGATCGCCTGCACCCACCGCGCGGGCACCAGCGCTGAGATGAACGAGCTGGTGCTGGTCTACCTGCTCAGCTTCGTCACCCTCATGTTCACCGGCGCCGGACGTTTCAGCCTGGACCGCATGCTCTTCCACCGCTGCCTGCACCGCAGGTGCTGCCGCGGTTGATTTCACCATCCCTTCAAACACCGCATGCACCCGCGCACTTGAGAAAGTGCGCGGGTTGTGCTATATTCTCCCTATGCTCAAATCGTGGATAGCCGTTGCGGCGGCGTGCCTGCTCGCCGCATGCAGCGCGGAGAAGCCCATGCTGGCGCCGGATGCCCCCGTGGCCAAGATGCCCGCCGCCTTCTGCTACATGGACTCCGTGGTGCCGCACCTGAAAACCGACCTCAAATACGCGGGGAACGACAACTTCGTGGGGCGCCCCATCCGCGGCTACACGGGGCGCCGCGCCATCCTGGGCCGGGATGCCGCCGCGTGTGTGGCGCAGGCCGCGCGCATCCTCGCGCGCCAGGGATACGGCATCCTGGTGTGGGACGCCTACCGCCCCACCTCCGCCATGCAGGACTTTTTCGAGTGGTCGCAAACGCCCGACGACCGCATGCGCCGGCAATTCTACCCGCACCTCACCAAGCGCCAGATTTATGAGCAGCGCTACATCGGCACCCTCTCGGAACATTCCCTCGGCATTGCCGTGGATGTCACCCTCTACCACCTGAAAGACGGCTCACCTGTGGACATGGGCGGCCGACATGACTTTCTGGACGCCTCGTCCGCATGGGATTCTCCGCTCGTCACCCCCGCGCAGCGCGCCAACCGCCGCATCCTGCGGGACGCCATGGCAGCCTCCGGCATGAAGGGCTACGACAAGGAATGGTGGCACTTCTACAAGCCCGGAGAGGGTCCTTTCGCCCTCTACGGCTTCCCCCTCAACGATTCCCTCCCCCAGTAGCGCCGATGCTCAATCGCGTTGTTCATCGCGTATACCTATACGGTTTGCGAGGCTGTTTGGACTCTTAGAGTCCGCAGAGGATGGCAATGCCGCAGGCGGCGATGGTGGCGCCGGCGATTTCGTGGGCGTAGTTCTGGAGGGCGTGGGAGTGGACGGCGCGGAGGCCGAGCATGCCTGCGGCAACGGCGGCGAGCATGGTGGCGATGGTGACGCCGGAGAAGATGAGGGTGGAGGAGACAACCGCACCCGTACCCATGACGGTGGCGGCGGCGAGGACGGGGAAGAGGGCCTCGCAGGGGCCGAGGATGAAGACGATGAAGACGACCCAGATGGTGATGCTGTTGCCGTTCTGGCGGAGGTTGTGCAGGTGCTCGTGGCCCTCGGCGTGGTGGTGGAGCCAGCGGTGGCGGAGGGCGTGCAGCAGATACGCCGCGCCGATGCCGATGAGCAGGTACGCCGCCAAATCGCTCTGGTTCTCTTGCAGCCACTCAAAGTTCTCCGCGGCCAGCCACTTGGCGAACACGCTGAACACCGCCGCTATCAGCAGCGCGCTGCCTATGTGCCCCACGCCGCACAGGGCGGTCCACAGCAGGGTTTTGCCCAGGCCGTACCCGCGGCTCTTGGCAATGGCGATGAACGGCAGGTAGTGGTCCGGCCCCGCCAGGGTGTGGATGGCCGCCACGCCCGCCGCGCTGAGCCACAGCGCCACCAATGCGCGGTGCGTGTGCAGGAAGTCGCCATGCCCGGCGGCCAGCACCAGGCACACGATTCCGGCAATGAGCACGGCGGCTGCGGAGAGGGCTTTCATCTTGGCGTGTCGAAGCTGCCGGAGCAAAAGCCCTGCAGGTCCAGGGTGACGAAGCGGAAGCCGAGTTTTTTCAATTCGGCGGTGATGGAATCCGCGCGTTCCACGGCGGCGGGGAACTGCGCGGGCGGTATCTCGATGCGCGCCAGGTCGCCGTGCACGCGCAGACGCACATCCGCGGCGCAGGGCAGGGCGGTGTGCAAAAAGTCCTCGCCCTCCTGCACGCGGCGCAGCAGGGCGTCCGTGAGCTCCGTGCCGTAGTCGAACCGCGTGGCGAGGCAGGGTTTGGCGGGCGCATCCGTCGTGGGAAGGTGCAGCGCGGCGGAAACCGCGCGCACGTCCGCCTTGGTGAATCCCAGCTCCGCAAGCGGCGAGCGCACCAGCAGCTCATGGATGGCGCGGCGGCCGGGACGGTACGCCTTCTCGTCGTCCGCGTGCGAACCCTCCACCACGGTGCGCAGCGCGTGCGCG
>JAKSOT010000123.1 GCA_024405455.1 Akkermansia sp.
GTGGCCTCGTGGACCACGCACAACCTGGACGCCATGATGTTTGCGGCGGAGCACCCGTGGATGCTGCTGCTGGGCGGGCTGGGCATCGTGCTGGTGATGAGCTTCGGCGCGCGCGCGCTTCCGTCGGCCATGCTGGGGCTGCTGCTGATTCTGTTCTCCGCGGTGGAGGGGCTCTTCCTGGGCCCGGTGCTGCAGGCGTACACACAGCACTCGGTGGGGCTGGCGTTCGGCTGCACGGCCGGCATGTTCGGTGCCATGTCCATCTACGGCTACTTCACCAAGCGCAACCTGCAGGGCATGGGGCGCATGCTCATCATGGCGCTCATCGGCCTCATCGTGGCGGGTATCGTCAACATCTTCTGGGGCAACGGCACGTTCGACCTGACGGTGTCCGTCATCGGCGTCATCGTGTTCTGCCTCTTCACCGCATACGACACGCAGAAAATCCTGCGGGAGGGCCTGTACTGCGAGGACGAGGAAATCCGCCGCAAGGGCGCCGTCATGGGCGCGCTGGCGCTGTACCTGGACTTCCTGAACCTGTTCCTGTACCTGCTGCGCATCCTGGGCAGCCGGGACTGATTTCCTTTCATCAACCTAGACCAATCCAGCCATGAACGACAAACTCGCCACCCTGGCCACAGAAGCCGCGAACGCCATCCTCACCCCGCTGGGCTTTGAATTCAAGCTCGAGGCCCAACCCTACGAGGACAGCGTGCAAATCATGATCGAGAGCCCGGACGCCCGCTTCCTCATCGGCGAGGAAGGCGACCGCCTGGACGACCTGCAGTACCTGGTGAACCGCCTGGTGCAGGCCAAGTGGGAGGATGCGCCGCGCGTGCGGCTGGATTGCGACCACTACCGCGAGCGCGCGGAGGAGAAGCTGCTGCGCCGCGCGCGTTCCCGCGCGGAGCGCGTGCTGGAGACCGGCAAGCCGCTGCAGATGGAGAAGCTGAACGCCTACCAGCGCCGCCTGGTGCACAACGCGCTGGCGGAAATTCCCGGCATCCGCACTTGCTCGGAGGAAACGGACTCCCGCTTCAAGCGCATCACCATCTCCCGCGCAGACTAATGCTCCTGCGGCCGGCAGTCCTGTGGTTGTCGGCAGTTCTTCCGCTGTCGGCAGAAACCTACACGTTCTACGTGCAGCAGGGCACACCCTCCCCGCGCTACGAAAAGCAAATGGAGCTGGTGCAGAAGGCGGCTCCCGCCGCCAACTGCGAGCAGCGCCAGCTGGAGGACAAGAGCGCCACCCTGGAAGACGCGGAAAGCGCCGCCGAGGCCATCCGCAACGGAGCCGTGCAGCTGCCCTGCGTGGTGGTGTCGGACGCGCAGGGCGCGTACGCCGCCCTGCCCTTGGACAAGCTGGACGAAGCCGCCATCGCCAAGGCGCGGGAGGCCGCGCAATCCCCGACGCGCAAGCAGGAGCAGGAGAAGCGCGACTTTGATGCCGACTGCTACCTGATGTTCGCCCGCCTTCCCTGCAGGAGCAGACTCCCGAATGCGTGCGCGCCAACATTGCGGACTGCCGCAAGCTCATGGACCGCGCCGTGGACAACCCGCAGGCGTGGCAGGAGCTGGGGCTGCGCGCGCTCTACCCGCTGCTGATGCTGGAATACGCGCAGGGCCACCGCGCCAACGGCGCGCACACGCCGGAGACGGAGGCCAAGCTGCTGGAGGCCATCGCCGCGCTGGAGGCCGTGCGCGACCTGGACCCGCAGTCCACCTGCGGCCGCAAGGCGCACGAGGAACGCGAACGCCTGCGCATGGCACGCCGCCAGGCGCGTCAGGCAGAATGATTTTTCTCCCATGATAGACCGCTACCACCTGAGAACGGCAGATGTGCAAATCTCCCTGCGCCGCACGGAGGCGGGCAAGCTGGTGGTTTCATACTTCGGCGCGCCGCTTGCGGTGGCAGACGACGCCTTTGCCGCGCCCGACTGCGAATGGCCGCTGGCCGCCACGGATTTCGACTCCCGCGCGCTGTGGGGCAACTACAGCGGGGAATTCGCGTACCACCTGCGCCTGCCGGACGGCACGCTCGGCTGGGATTTGCGCGCCGTGGACGTGCGGCAGGAGGAGAACACCCTCACCGCAAGGCTGGCGGACCCGCGCCACCCTGATATTATACTAACGCTGACGCTGCGGCTGTGGGAGGACGGCGTGCTCACGCAGGATGCCACCTTGCGCAACGGCTCGCAAGGCCGCGTGGAGATTCTGCGTGCGCTTTCCACCGCCCTGCCCGTGCGGGCAAACGCCTACCACGTCACCACGTTCCGCGGCGGCTGGGCGGGCGAGAACTACCTGCGCGAGCAGGAGCTGCTGCCCGGCAACACGCTGTTGGTTGGCAGCACCACGGGTATCAAGTGCGCGCAGGAAGGCACGCCGGGATTCATCGTGTCGCTGGGCGCCCCCGCGCAGGAGGAGCGCGGCAGCTGCATCCTGGGCGCACTCGCGTGGAGCGGCAACTACACGCTCACCTTCAAGCACAGCACCTACGGCCAGCTGTACCTAGGCTTGGGGCACGATTTCTCCCACGCGCCGCACGTGCTGGAGGCGGGCGCGGAAATCGCGCTGCCCACGGCGGTGCTGGTGTTCAGCGCCCGCGGCAAGGGAGACGCCTCCCGCCGCCTGCACCGGCACCTGCGGAAACACGTCATCCCGCGCGGCAACGAGACGCGCCGCATCCTGCTCAACAGCTGGGAGGGCGTGCATTTCGACGTGGACGAGGCCACACTGCACGCCATGATGCAGCGCAGCGCGCAGCTGGGCGTGGAGCTTTTCGTGCTGGACGACGGATGGTTCGGCAAGCGCAAGGACGACACCACATCGCTGGGAGACTGGACGCCGGATGCGGAGAAGCTGCCGCACGGGCTGCCCGCGCTCGCGGAGCACGCGCGCCAATGCGGCATCGACTTCGGTATCTGGATGGAGCCGGAGATGGTGAGCCCCCGCAGCGCGCTGTATGAGCAGAACCCCGCGTTGGCCATCCGCCTGCCGGGCGTGCAGCCGCGGGAGGAGCGCCACCAGCTGGTGCTGGACCTCGCCAACCCCGCCGTGCAGCCCGCCGACATGGTCTCCGCCGTGCTGCAATCCGCACCCGGCATCAGCTACGTGAAGTGGGACTGCAACCGCAAGATGAGCGACACCGGCTCCACCCACCTGCCCGCCGACATGCAGGGCAACCTGTTCTTCGACTACATCCGCAACTACTACGACGGCATGCGGCGGCTGCGCGAACGGCACCCCGATGTGACGTTCCAGTGCTGCTCCGCGGGCGGCGGCAGGCTGGACCTGGGCGCGGCGGCGTTCCATGAGGAGTTCTGGCTCTCCGACAACACGGACGCGCACGACCGCCTGTTCATGCAGTGGAGCGCCATCCACTTCCTGCCCGCCAACGCCATCGGCTGCCACGTCACCGCCAGCCCGAACCTCTACACAGGAAGGAAAACCTCCCTCAAATTCCGCTTCGACGTGGCGCTCATGGGACGTCTCGGCCTGGAGCTGGATCCCCGCGCCGTGCCGGAGGACGACGCCGCGGAAATCCGCGAACGCATCGCCCTCGCCAAGGAGCTGCGCCCCATCGTGCAGCTCGGCGAATTGTACCGCCTCGTCTCCCCCTACGAGGGGCCCGACTGCGCCGTGCTCTACCGCCACAAGGACGAGGCCCTGCTGCTCTGCTACACCACGGAGCGCGCGTACACGGACCAGCACACCCGCATTCCCCTGGCGGGTCTGAACCCCGCCGCCCGCTACACCATAGAGGAGCTGATGCCGGATGCCACCGGCACCCGCTGCCCGCTCAACGGCCAAGCCATCGGCGGAGAACACCTGCTGCACACGGGCATTCCCATCCACTGGAACCGCCCCCACCAGTCCTGCGTCATCCGTTTGCGGGAGACCCGCTTTGCAGACAGACAATCTTCCTGATTCCGGCCGGCAGCATGCGGCGCGCCGGATTGGCTGAGGGCTCGGCGGGGCATGCACGCGAGAGAGTTTGCCTTGTTCCGCAAGGGACACCCTGCAGTTGTTGCCGCCAAGGCGCCTCAATGATAGGCGGGCGGGCGTGCAACGGCCCCATCCTCCGGAGAGAATGGGGCCGTGATTTTGTGCGGATAGGTTTACTTGACCACGGTGGGGGTGATTTTTTCCGTCTTGCCGTTGACGACGAGCTTGACGGGCTTGGGCTTGTCACTGGTGGTGGTGAGCTTGTAGCTGGTGACCTTGCCGTCCTTCCAGGCCATGTCCACGGTGATGTTGCCGCGGGCGCGGATGCCCTTGATGGAGCCGTTGGGCCACTCCTTGGGCAGGGCGGGCAGCAGCTCGATCTGCCCGGCATGGGACTGGATGAAGATCTCGCTCATGCCGCCGGTCATGCCGTAGGTGCCGTCCATCTGCATGGGGGGATGGTTGCCGAACATGTTGTCCAGCAGGTTGTATTGGATGTAACCGCTGACCATCTCGTAAGCCTTCTCGCGGTTGCCGAAGCGTGCCCAGAGGGCGGTGCGCCAGGGCCAGGTCCAGCTGCGGCGGTTGTCGCCGCTCATGCCGCGGAGCTCCAGGCTCTTCTCTGCTGCGGCGGCGAACTCCGGGGTCTTGACCTTGCTGATGGTGGTTCCGGGGAAGACACCGATGAGGTGGGAGGTGTGGCGGTGTCCGGAGACCATGTTGGGGCGGTCCACCACCCACTCCTGCAGGTAGCCGCCGGCGGCCACGCGGTTGCCGACCAGGCGGTCGCGCTTCTCGATGAGGCCCTTGGCCCAGGCGGCATCCGTGCCGAGAGCCTTTGCGGCCTTGGCGGTGTTGTCGAAGAGCTCCCAAATGAGCTGCTGGTCGTGCATGCAGCAGTCCTCCACGGGGCCCTGCTCATGGGACCATCCGTTGGGGGAGACGAGCGAGCCCTTCTTGATGCCCTTGAGCTCGGGGTGCTCTGCCACGGTGAGGGGCTTCTTGCCGTTGTCGGTCATGAGGCCCTCGCCGTCCTCGCCCACCTCCTTGAGGGAGGTCTCCCAGAACTCGCAAATGCTCTTGAGGATGGGATAGCCGGTCTCCTTGAGGAACTTCTTGTCCTTGGTGAACTGGTAGTGGTCCCAAACATGCAGGGCGTACCAGGCGTTGACCGGGGGATTCCACTTCACCCAGCCGCCGCCGCCCCAGATGTTCTGGGAAATGCGGGTGGTCCAGCCCTTCTTGTCGTTGCCGAACTCCTTCTGGGTCATGTTGTGCAGGGGCTCCTCCATGGCCTTCATGAAATCGATGAAGGTCATGTGGCACTCGGAGAGGTTGGCCACCTCCGCGCCCCAGTAGCACATCTGCAGGTTG
>JAKSOT010000124.1 GCA_024405455.1 Akkermansia sp.
TAGCCGTTGGTTGCGCCGAACTTGTACACCTCCATGGTGACCTTCACGTCGAAACAGCAGTATTTGGCGATGTCCAGCAGCTTTTGCGGGTCGTGTTCCCTCTCGTATTCCGCCCACCACTTGAGGGCGTCCGTGCCCTCGGCGGTCTTGGAGTTGCCGCCCAGGGTGGGCTTTGCCACGGAGTCCAGTTTCAGGCGGTGGCCGATTTTTTCCGTGAGGTAGGTGCAGATGTCGCAGTTGCGCGTGTGGTCCGCAATGGTCCAGAAGGAGTGGGGCTGGAGCACGCCGTAGTCGAACCCGATGTGGTTGTAGCCCACCACGAGGTCCGCCTGCTGAAGCTCCTGGACAAGGGCCTCCGCCTGCTCCTCCGTGTAGATGTGGTAGGCGTTGTCCTTGGTGGAGAAGGTGACGGCGACGGAGATGCCCATCTTTCCGGTCTCGTGCCAGCCGCCGACCTCTGCAGCGGAGCGGCGGGTTTCCAAATCGAAGTAGACGATGTTTTTCATAGCGTGCCTTGGGGGAGGTTGCGGCGAAGGCCCTCATAGAGCATGATGGCCACGGAGGTGGAGAGGTTGAGCGAGCGCGCGTGCTCGCCCGGCATGGGAATGCGCAGCGCCGTGTCAGGGTGCCCTGTAATCCAGCGTTCCGGCAGCCCCTTGGATTCCGGGCCGAACACCAGGTAGTCCCCCGCGTGCAGCGGCAGCTCCGCATCCCAGATGCTGCGCGCGGCCTTGGTGGAGAGGTACCAGAAGTGCGCGCCGGGCGCGGCGGCGGCCTCCAGCTCATCCAGGCTGTCCCAGAGTTTCAGGTCCACATGCTGCCAGTAGTCCAGCCCGCAGCGGCGCAGGTGCTTCTCATCCAGGCTGAAGCCGAGGGGCTTGATGAGGTGCAGCGTGGCCTGCGTGGCCACGGCCAGGCGCCCGGCGGCACCGGTGTTGTGCGGGATTTCCGGGTGGAAGAGAACGATGTTGAACATGGCACGGCAGCGCGCGGCGTCACTTGGCGCCCTTGCTCATGAGCACGGCGGGAATGGTGCGCAGGATGAGCTTGATGTCCACCCACAGGCTCCAGTTGTCGATGTACTTGAGGTCCTTGGTGATCATGTTCCGGTAGCTTTCCTCGCTGTCGCTGCGGTCCTCGATCTGCCAGTAGCAGGTGAGCCCCGGCTTCACGCTCAGGCGGCGGCGGTGCGCCAGGTCCGGGAACTCGTCCGTCTCGTACGTGGGCAGCGGGCGCGGCCCCACCACGCTCATGTCCCCGCACAGGATGTTGATGAGCTGCGGCAGCTCGTCGATGGACGTCTTGCGGATGAAGTGGCCGAAGGGGAAGATGCGCGGGTCGTTGGTGAGCTTGAAGATGGGGCCGTCCATTTCGTTGCCGTACTGGGCCTTCACCTCTTCCAGGCGCTGGTCCGCATCACTGTACATGGAGCGGAATTTCCACATGCCGAAGGGTTTGCCGTACAGGCCGGAGCGCTGCTGGCGGTAGAACACCTTGCCGGCGGGGTCGCTGATCTTGATGCCGATGGCGGCAACCAGCCACAGCGGGGAGGAGCAGATGATGCCGAGCAGGGCCGCCACGCGGTCGAAGATGCCTTTCAGCACCAGCGGGAAGGAATACTCCGGCGTGAAGCTCAGCGAGAGGATGTGGGCCTTGCCCTCGATGTCGTGCACCTCCACGCGCATGTGGTTGCTGGCGTCCTTGGCGCGGGCGATGTAGATGTCCAGCCCCAGGGATTCCGCCAGGTGGATGGCCATGGCGTTCTGGCCGTAGGAGGAGAGGCCTCCGAAGACGAAGAGGTGGGCCACGCTGTTATCCGTGATGAGATGCGCGAGCTCCTCCTCCGAGTAGGTTCCGGTGACGGCCTTGCCGACCACGTTGAAGTTGGCGCGCCAGTAGGCGGGCAGGCCGTTCCAGCCGGCATCGATGTTCTCCTCGGTGCCGGCCAGGACAATCTGGCGGAGCTTGTCCTTGTCGGTGGAGATGTGGCGGGTCCAAATGCGGGAGAGGAAGAAGCGCGCGAACAGCACCAGCGGCACGCCCACAATGTTGACCATGATGACATGGTTGTAGAAGATGCCGTGGTTGCCGAGGCTCTGGTAGACGGCGATGAGGCAGAGATAGTAGGCGGCGAAGGTGAGCAGCTGACGCGCGGCGGTAATGTTGCGCTGCAGGTTCTGGCGGCTGTAGAAGCCCACGAAGTTCAGCACGAACGGCGCGGCTATCACGGCGGTCCAGGCCAGGTAGGTGATGACCTCGAAGATGTTGAAGTCCTGCCCGGTTTGCCAGCCGAACAGGGGCGACACCCAGTTGGTGATGGCAGGGGAGAAGTAGACGAAGGCGATGATGAGCGCCAGGTCGATGAACGGACATGCGCGGGAGAACAGGCTTTTTCCGGTGGGGTTCATGGTGTGGTATGGTTGTGAAGTGTTAGGTGGAGGGGAGGATTTCCTTGATGCGTGCGCGGTCGAAATCCGCGGGGTTGATGGTGCAGCGGACGCGGCTGCCGGGGCGGATGGCATCCAGCAGGTGGGCCTCCCTGCGCTGCACGAAGGCCACGGTGGGCTTGCCGTTGGGCAGCTCCGCATGGAACGCCGTGGGCGCGAAGCGCTCGCGGATAGTGCAGGCGCAATCGATGAACTCGGATGGATAGGAGCTGCCCATGGCGTGGTTTAGAAGAACGGGGTGAGGCCCTTGTTGATGAGGTCGCCCGCGGCGTCGCCGGCCTTTTTGAGGATGCCGTCGGCCTTGTCTTTGATGCCTTCCTGCTGGTCGAGCATGCGGTCCGGCGCGGGGAACGGGGTTTCCTCCGCGTCTCCCTGCGCCTCGCTGTCGGGAGCGTCATCGCCGTTGCCGGTGAGGCGGCCCAGGAAATCGCGGGTGACATCGCCCACTTTCTTGAGCGCGGCTTTGGGCAGGTTGCTGCCCAGCAGGGTGGAGAGGCGCACGGAGAGGTCCTCCTTGGGGTTGTCGGTGGTGCCGCTGAGGTTGATGGTGACCCAGGCGTATCCGGGGTCTCCCACGGCGTTGAAGAGGTCATCCATGATGCCGGCCTCCTGCCCGAGGGGGATCTTGGCCACCATCTCCAGGGGGATGCCCACGTTGAGGGTGCCGCGCAGCTCGGAGTCGCGGCCGATGATGATGTGGCCGCGCACCAGCAGGCGCCCCTCCGCGGCGCGGATGTCGATTTTGTCGAACCGCCAGGCGTCCTGGATTTGGTGCCGTGGCTCGCTGTAGGGGAAGGAGATGTGGCAGGAGGCGCGCTCCAGGGGGAGGCGGCGGTAGGGCTTGGTGTTGCCGATGGTGATTTCCGAGAGGATGGGCAGGGCCTCCAGCACGCCTTCCCGCAGGGTGAGGTTGCCCTCCGCCAGGCTGATGCCGTCGCCGTCGCCGTTCATCACCATCTTGCCGAACAGCTGGCCGGTGAGCAGCTTCTTCCAGTCCTCCTTGAGAATGCGCGCCACGTCCGCCTTGTTCACCTGCATCTCCGCGTTCCACTCCCTGGACTCCATGGAGTAGCGGGCCTTGAAGCCCATCTCGCCGGGGGAGAGCATCAGGCGGCAGTCCGTCATCTCCACGGCCTGCTTGTCAGCATGCACGTGCATGCCCTTCACGCTGCAGTCCTTCAGGAAAGAGAGTGAGGTGTGCATGCGGCCGTTGGTGCCCTCCACGTTCCAGGCGTCCATGGAGGCGCGGGTGGCGGGGCGTGCGGAGAGGCGGGCCCCGGTGTAGGAGTATTCGCTGTTCTTCAGGCGCAGGGTGACGGTGGCGTCGCGGCATTCCACGCGGTCCACTTGCACGGTTTGCGGGGAGATGGCGGCAATGAGGCCGCTCTTCTCGCGCGGCGGGCGCTCGGTGTACGCCTGGGAGGCGGGGTTGATGAGAATGGTTGCGCCGTTCAGGTTCACGCGGCTCACGCGCAGGATGCGGTGCAGCAGGGCCGCGCGCTCCAGCGTGGCGTCCATCCCGTTGGCGGAGATGCGCTCCACGCCCTGCATGCCGGTGATGACCATGCCGCGCTCGGACACGCGGTCGCCGTCGATGGAAAGGTTGTCGTCCATCACCACGTCCTGCGCCCGCAGGTTCACGGCGGTGTCATAGCACAGGTTGTCGCGGAACTCCCGCCCCTGCAGGTAGGAGAGAATGGAGAAGTAGGCGATGAGCGCAACCAGCAGCAGTCCGCCCAGCACGGCGAGCGGGAACACCAGACCGCGCGGCAGTCTTCCCCTGCCGTTGCGTTTCCCGCCGGATGGGGCCGATGCCCCGCGCTTGCGCCTGCGTGCCATATAGCGCGCGAAGTATAGCATGCATTCCCCGCCCAGGCAAGCCTATATGTTGGGGGTAAACGGCAAATCTATACGCGGAGCATGATGCGGTGGCGGCGCAGGGTTTCCAGCAGAAGCCACAGCAGCAGGAAAGAGAGCGCCTGGAACACCAGGGGGCCGCACTGCCCGCATTGGGATGCCAAACCGCCGAACAGCGGCTGGGTGATTCCCCACCAGAAGGGGTGCCCGCCGATGCCGCGCATCTCGATGAGCATGTATGCCAGGATGGCGTTGGTGCCGAAGCCCTGGAGGAGCGCGGCAAGTTTTTCCGTGTGCGGGCAGATGTCGAACACCACGTGGAACGCCGCGAGCAGGAGCAGGCTCCAGCCGCCGCTCCACAGCACCATGGTGGTGGTGAACAGGTGTTTCATGAGCGGCGTGTCAAATTCCAGCGCCAGCGCGGCGCCCAGGCAGCACAGCCCCGCCCCCGCCAGCGCCAGCGCGGATTTCAACGGGGTGAGCATCCGCAGCGCCTGGCCGCCCAGCACCCCCATGAGCACCAGCCCGCCGAACGAGAGCGACGGCAAAATCCACGGGTACCACGTGCCGTCCTGCCAATGCCCCTCCAGCGTGCAGTCGATGTAGTACGCCAGGTTGTCGTACGCCTGGAACGAGCCGGCCGCGTGCCCGTCATACGGGATGAAGCGCATGGCGGCCCAGTAGAGCGCCAGGCAGCACACGCAGCCGATGACCTGGCTGCGCACGCCACCCCACATCAGGAACGGCGCGGCGATGAGGTATCCGGCGGCGATGGCCTGCAGCGTGTTGCAGAACAGGCTCATGTGGTCGGGGTCGAAGCTGAGCAGATTGCCCTGCACCACCATGCCCAGCAGGAAGAGCACCACCACGCGCCGCAACACGCGCCACGCCGCGCGCCGCCGCCAGTGCTTCCCGCCCTCACGCTCATACTTGGCGAAGGCGAACGGCATGGAGCTGCCCACAATGAAGATGAACAGCGGCATCACCAAATCCCA
>JAKSOT010000125.1 GCA_024405455.1 Akkermansia sp.
GACGGTCGTCTCTTTGACCCGCCCGTGGCGGATATCAAGATGAGCGAGCCGGAAGACGACGGCTCCTACCGCATCGACATCAAGGCGAACGTCCGCGAATCCGACGGCCGCATCATCCAGACGACGCAGAGCTTTACCGATGGCGGGGGCGGCGGCAAGTGAAACGTCATTTCGCTTGCGGCGGGAGCGCTGAGACACCCCGCATGCCTACCAATCCCCATAACCCCGCTTGCCGGGGTGGTTTGGGGCACCAACTTATTCCACGGTGAAGCGGATGCCCTTGTAGGCGCGGGCGGTGGTCTGCTCCTCCGTGGCGGGCGAGAACGTGAAGGTCATGCCGGCCGCGCGCTTGACGCGCGGCGGCGGCGCGGCTATACTGGGGGCATGAACCATTATGCGCTTATTCTGGCGGGGGGAAGCGGGACGCGGTTTTGGCCGCTCTCGCGCAACGCGAAGCCCAAGCAGCTGCTGGACCTTTTCGGGCAGGGAACCATGCTCTGCCAGGCCATCGACCGCTTGAAGGGCATCGTGCCGCCGGAGAACATCTTCATTCTCACCAACCACCTGCAGGAGGCGGAAGTGCGGCGCCAGGCGGCGGGGCTGCCGGCGGAGAACATCGTGGCGGAACCCGCGCGGCGCGACACCGCACCCGCCGTCTCGCTGGGCGTGGGGCTCATCGCCGCGCGCGACCCGCAGGCCAGCATGATCATCATCCCGAGCGACTCGCTCATCCTGGACACTCCGGCGTTCCAGGCGCTGGCGCAGGACGCGCTGAACCTGGCGGACCGGGAGGCGGCGCTCATCACCATCGGCATCAAACCCACGTGGCCGTGCCCGAGCTACGGCTACATCGAGCGCGCGGAGAGGCTCGACGACCCCGCGCTCACCCACAACTGCTACGAGGTGGTGCGCTTCCGCGAGAAGCCCGACACCGCCACCGCGGAACAATACCTCGCCAGCGGCAACTTCTCCTGGAACGCGGGCATGTTCATCTGGAGCGTGCCGCACGTCCGCAAACAGCTGGCCGCCCATGCGCCGGAGCTGGCGGGCTTCATCGACCGCCTGAGCCAAGCCGCGGACGCCCCGCGGTTCATCCGCGACGAGTTCCCGAAGCTCACGCCCATCTCCATCGACTTCGCGCTGCTGGAGAAGGCGGACCGCGTGCTCAACTTCGAGGCCACCTTCGACTGGGACGACGTGGGCTCCTGGATTTCCGTGGGCAAGTACCTTCCCAAGCAGGAGGACGGCAACGTCTCCAACAGCCCGCTCAGCACCATCGGTTCCGCCAACAACATCGTCTTCACCGATTCCGGCAAGCGCGTGGCCCTGGTGGGCGTGGACGACCTCATCGTGGTGGACACCGGGGACGCCCTGCTGGTGGCGCGCCGCAGCGAGGCCGACAGCATCAAGAAGGTCGTCGCCACCCTCCCGGACGAATTGCTGTAATCCCCCGCGCCGGCAGGCGCGCGAGCTTTTCAAATTGTAAATCGTCAATCGTAAATTGTAAATTCAGGTGCATCCCGCGTTGGGCATAGATTACGGTCAAGCGCGCATCGGCATAGCTGCCACGGATGCGTGCGGCATCCTGGCGCACCCGGTGGAGAGCATCCACCTGGACCGCACGGAGCCGCTGGAGCGCATTGCTCAGCTGGCGGCGGAACGCGGCGTGCGCACGCTGGTGCTGGGGCTCCCGCTGCGGCTGGACGGCACGGAGGGAACGGCGTGCGAAAAGGTGCGCGCGTTCGGCGAGAAGCTGCACGCGCGCCTGCCGGAGCTGCCCCTCGTCTACGTGGACGAGTTCCTGACCACCACGGTGGCGCAGGAGAAGCTGCACGCCGCCGGGAAGAAGGCCAGGGATTTCCGCCCCATCATCGACCAGGCCGCCGCCGTGGAAATCCTCAACAACTGGATGGGGAACCAGTAGGCCGTCACCGCACGCGCAGCAGGGTGACGATGCCGATGTTCTTCACGCCCTTGGCCTGGCGCAGGGCGTGGGCGCACGCGCGGGTGGTGGCTCCCGTGGTGTACACGTCGTCGAGGATGAGTACGTTGGGCGGCAGGGTGCGCGAGCCGTCGGCATACTCCGGCAGCAGGGCGTACGCCCGGTAGGCGTTCTTCATGCGCTCCGTGGCGGAGAGGTTGGTCTGGCTGCGGATGCCGGTGTTCACGCGCCGCAGGGGGTGGATGACGGGCATGGGGCGCAGCTTCACAAGCTCTTCCGCCAGCTCCTCCGCCTGGTTGTAGCCGCGCGAGAACAGTTTGCCCTTGGTGACGGGAACGGGCGCGAGCGCCCAGTCCGCGGTGTCGGACAGCACATGGTTGCTCTCCCACAGCTCCGCCAGCACGGGAGCCAGCGCCCGCGCCAGGTGCGTGTGCTTGTGGTACTTCAAATCGTGCACTAGGTCGAGCGTGGTGTCGTTCTCGTACAGGGCGGAGCGTGCGAAGGTGAACGGGCGCGGCTTGTTGCGGCAGGCCTCGCAATGGTAGGGGTCCGCCTGGTTTCCTGCCACGGGCTCGCCGCAGTACATGCACACGGGTTTGGGCACGCGCTCCAGCGAGTGCAGGCACGCCGGACACAGGGTGGCGTGCGATACCTCGCCGCACAGCTGGCAGGTGTTGGGGTAGATCCAGTCCAGCATAAAGCGCTCTCCTCTCCTCCCCCGCGCCGTCAGGCGCGCTAACTCCTTAAATTGTAAATCGTCAATTGTAAATCGTAAATCCCACTTACCGCTTGTGTCGCTGCAGGAATTCGCGGGCGGCGTTGCCGTAGGCCAGGGCGGCGGGGTTGTAGGGGTCGTGCTCCAGCACGGTCTTGCCGAAGCTGGGGGCCTCGCCCACGCGCACGGAGCGCGGGATGACGGTCTTGTACATCTTCTTGGGCAGGTTCTGCTCCACCTGGGAGATGACCTCGTTGGCCAGCTTGGTGTTGTTGTACATGGTCATGAGCACGCCCTCGTGCACCAGCTTGGGATTGGCGCCGCCCTCGCGTATCTGCTGCATCACGTACAGGATTTTGGAGAGCCCGTCCAGGCTCAGGAACTCGCACTGCATCGGCGTCAACACCTCGTCGCACGCGCACAGCGCCGCCGTCATCAGCACTCCCAGCGACGGCGGCGTGTCCAGGAACACGAAGTCGAACGCGTCCGCCTTGCGGATGCCCTCCAGCGCGTCCCGCAGGCAGCTCATGTGCGTGCCGGACTGCGTGAGCTCCACCTCCACGCCGGAAAGGTCCATGTGGGAGGGCACCAGCCACAGGTTCTTGCGCCCGGTCTCCACAATCAGGTCCTCCAGCATTTTCTCTCCAATCAATGCTTGGTAAAGGCTTTGCGAGCTTGCCGCCTCCACGCCCAGGGCAGAGGTGGCGTTGGCCTGGGAATCCGTGTCCACCAGGAGCACGCGCTTGCCGCGCTTCGCCAGCGCGGCGGCCAGGTTCACGGAGGTGGTGGTCTTCCCCACCCCGCCTTTCTGGTTGGCTATGGCTACAATTTTCACGGCGGATATTCTAGCAGCCGCCCCAAGGCAAGGCAAGGCCATATTTTGTTGGCAGGCGGCGGGGCGTGTGGTATGATGGCTGCATGGATACAACGGATGAGCTGGTGGCCGCGGCGCGGCAGCTGAGCCGCGAGATGGAGGCCCTGGAGTTCTCCGCCCCCGTGGCGTTCACCTACAACCCGCTGGAATACGCCTGGGCCGGCCACGAGGCCTACATCCGCAAGTTCGGCCACGGCCCCAAGGACGTGCTGTACCTGGGCATGAACCCCGGGCCGTTCGGCATGGCGCAGACCGGCGTGCCGTTCGGCGAGATAGCGGCGGTGACGCTGTGGATGGGCATCACGGCGGCGGTGGGCGCACCGCCCGCCACGCATCCCAAGCGCCCGGTGCAGGGCTTCGCGTGCCCGCGGTCGGAGGTGAGCGGACGCCGCCTGTGGGGCTTGTTCGAGGAGATGTACGGCACGGCGGAGAACTTCTTTGCACACGCCTACGTGGCCAACTACTGCCCGCTGATTTGGATGAGCGAGACCGGCGCCAACATCACCCCCACCCAGCTGCCCAAGGAGCAGGCCGCGCAAATCGACGCCGCCTGCCGCCGCCACCTGGTGCGCCTGATTGAGGTTTTGCAGCCGCGCTGCCTGGTGGGCGTGGGCGCATACGCCCTCAAGCAGCTGGAGCTCGCCGCCGCAGAGCTCCCCGGCCGCGAGATGGTGCTGGGAACCATCCTGCACCCCAGCCCCGCCAGCCCCGTCTCCAACAAATTCTGGCCGGAACGCCCACGCGAGCAAATACGCGAAATCCTGACCCGGGCCGGGCTGCCCTTGGCATAATTTACAATCTACAATTGACGATTTACAATTTGGGAAATTCGCGCGCCGCAAGCGGCGCGCCCCTCCGGGGGCCGTCGGCGGCTTTGGCGTGAACGAGTGTGGATGGTTACGCACGCCCACACCGGCCCACACCGCCATTCGGCGGCGTTACCGTGGTGTGTATGCAGGGGTGGTTACCCCCACGGTTTTCACCGTGGGCTCAATGCAAGGTAGCACCCCGCGCATGCGGGGTGCTACCTTGCAGCGAAACCCGGGGGGACAACCACCCACGCATACCCACCACGGAACCCCGCCCTGTGCGGGGTGGATACACGCCAACGCATACCCGGCATATCGCCGAATGAGCCGCAAAATCCCGCGCGGCGAACGCCGCGCCTAATTCTTAAATAGTACATAGTACCTAGTACACAATTAATCATTTGCGGCGTCTTGCCGCCAGAGCGGCAAGCGCCAGCAGGGACAATGTGCTTGTGGCGGGTTCGGGGACCTGCATCAGGTAGACCGTGCCCACGGGCGCGCGCCCGAACCCTGCCGACCTACCCGAACAGACCGCCAACAGACCGCCAACACCAGGCTGACGAGACGCGAAACGTAGGCGGGAGCGCAGAGACAATCCTTGATTTCATGGGCATTCGCGGAAACCGCTAGGAGCCGCCAGAAGCTCGCCCCTCCCCCTCATGGACGACATGGCCAGGGCTGGCCGAAAATGGGTGAAGTAGTTTCCCGACCTACACCCGCGAACGCTGATGGCACTAGGCGCGCAAGCTCACAAACACGTTGGCGGTTTGTTGGCATTTTCGCATGACCTTTTGTGTGTTTTCAGGGGTATTTGGGGCGAATTCGCGGGCAAGAAAAAAGGGCTTGCGGCGAACCGCAAACCCTTGATTTTTCTGCAAATACGCACGATTGGACTCGAACCAACACGATGTTACTCACTAGAACCTGAAACT
>JAKSOT010000126.1 GCA_024405455.1 Akkermansia sp.
CCCATGCGCATCCCCGGCCACAAGCTCTGGTCCTTCTCCGCACCGTACCGCCAGATCTGGCTGCGCAAGTACAACGGCATCCCCAACGAGGGATACTACACCTTCGGCTGGCAGGAAATGGTCCGCCAGGTCGCCCAGGACAACTTCGAGTTCACCTTCGGCCGTGACAGCGGCGACTTCTTCGAGGGTGCCGGCGGCGGCCGCGGGGAAATCGTCTTCCAGCCCGGAGAAATCCTCTTCTTCTCACCCTCCAAGGGCCGCAGCATCGCAGAAAAGCAGGCCGTGAGAACCAACCCCTGGCAGACGGGATACACCCCCAACGCCGTCAACGGCTACTACATGCGCCTCTACTCCAACGTGCCCTTCAACCAGATGGAGGACGAAGGCTCGTTCTCCGGCAAGTACCGCACCGAGCTCGCCATCGGCGCCGGCGAGTACAAGCCCGGCAAGGTGGATCCCACCAAGCTGCCGGCGGACCCGCACGGGTGGTCCCTGGTGCCCGGCCGCGCCGACTGCTTCACCGTGGTGGCGGGCTTTGGCGGCATGGAGGAGACGGAGACGCCCGACCCCTCCGACAACGCCGCATTGAACGACAAGGGCGGCATCTCCCCGCAGCGCATGCTGCTGGGCTGGCTGAACCCCGGTGAGGGCGTGTCCGACGGCAACACCGACCCCGACGAGGGCATAGAGAAAAAGCACGTCTCCGTGAGCGACCGCTTCATCTGGAGCTCCGCCATGATGGACGACACCATGCCGTTCTTCTTCTGCGCGTTCGGCGTGGCCGCAAAGTCGGCCAACCACAAGCTGGATAACAAGGTGTACTCCGGCAAGGACTACCGCACCAAGATCTGGCAGCACTCCAGCCCCGCCTTCTGGGGCAGCGCCATCCTGGACCCGGATGACCAGACGCGCCGCTACCACCCCTACCAGCTCGCCACCCTCAACGTGGGCAGCGGCCTCACCGCCGCGCCCATCGACAACATCGGCAACAACGGCATCCTCGGCATCACCAGCGACGGCGGCGAACAGGTCTCCTTCGCATCCGTGATGGAGATACCCATCCACCCGCCGTTCTCGCTGGCGGGCTTTGCGGGCATGCGCCTGCAGCCCGGGTGGTACAAGACCTCCGGCGGCGACCGCGGCGGCATCACCCAGCTGCGCCGCATGCAGTACCAGGCCGGCGTGCCGGGCGTGGGCATCGGCAACGCCTTTGCGGACCCCTGCCTGCCGCCCGGTGACGTGTACAGCTACTTCGAGCAGCGCGAGCTGGGCATGAGCGTGACGGGCAACACCCACATCTTCGGCGACTTCTTCGACCACGGGCTGCTCATCAACGATGCGCTGTGGGACCGCTGGTTCTGCTCGTCCATCTCGGACATGCCCGGCCGGGGCGGCAAGGTGAAGGCGGAAGATTCCCTCCAGAAGTTCATGAAGGGCACGGAGCCCCTGCCCGTGGCGCGCTACAAGAAGACCAACTCCCCCTACCGCGACGAGCAGGTGGTGGAGCAGATCATGAACAACGACGGCTGGATGCGCATTGCACAGTACCTCATGGTGGACGGCGGCTTCAACGTGAACTCCACCTCCGTGGAGGCCTGGAACGCCGTGCTCCAGGGCCTGGCCAAGCGCAAGCTCGTCGCCCTCAAGGACGGCCGCCTCACCCTCGTGGAGCAGGGCAAGGGGGAAGACGAGGTGCTCTTCTCCCGCTTCATGGCCTCCACCTCGGACAAGAGCCTGGATTCCCTCGGCGGCTACAGCGTCATGCAGGGTTCCTCCCAGCTGCGCTCCGGTGGCGGCGGCATGGCCTCCGCCTGGGGCGAGGTCCGCATGCTCCAGCCGGAAACCATCCGCACCCTCGCGGAGGAAATCGTCAAGCAGGTCCGCAAGCGCGGGCCCTTCCTCAGCATGTCCGACTTCATCAACCGCCGTCTGGAGGCCGAGGGCGGGGAGAACGCCCTCAAGGGCGCCCTGCAGGCCGCCATCGACGCCACGGACGTGAACCAGGAGTTCTTCAGCGAGGTCATCCTGAACCAGCCTAGCGGCGGGCGCCTGTTCAAGTTCCCGCAGGCGGACGAGGGATCCATGCACACCGCCGCGCCGGGCTACCTCATCCAGAGCGATGTGCTGGCCTCCCTGGGCAACATCCTGACCGTGCGCGACGACACGTTCACCGTGCGCGCCTACGGCTGCGTGCGCACCAAGGAGGGCGCCGTGCTGGCCCAGGCCTGGTGCGAGGCCACCGTGCAGCGCGAGATCGAGTACGTCTCCCCGGCCAACGCCCCGGATGTCGCCGAATTCAAGCCGGACGGCACCCGCGGCCAGGAGAGCCTCAACGAGGTCAACCGGCAGCTCGGCCGCAAGATGCGCGTGGTCGCCTTCAAGTGGATGGACCCGTGGGATATCTGATTTACTAGGTACTATGTACTAGGTACTATTTATTTACGATTTACTATGTACTAGGTACTATTTGAATGGCACGCGCTTTGCGATTGGAGGTATTGCGGATAGGGACGCGGGGGAGCGAGCTGGCGCTGGCGCAGGCGCGCCTGGCGGCGGAAGCCCTGCAGCGGGCGCATCCCGGCCTGCGGTGCGAGCTGCGCATCATCCACACCGCGGGCGACCAGCGCACGGACATCCCGCTCTCCGAGGTCAACAAGGCCACCGGAACGGGAGACAAGGGCGTGTTCATCGCCGCCATTGAGGAAGCCCTGGCTGCGGGCGAGATAGACTGCGCCGTCCACAGCCTGAAGGACATGCCGGGCGCGCTGGATCCGCGTTTCACGCTGGCCGCCGTGCTGCCGCGCGAGCAGGTGGAGGATGTGCTGGTGGAGCGGGAGGACGCGGATGCCGCGCATCCCGTGGTGGCCACGGGCAGCGTGCGCCGCGCGCACCTGGTGAACCTGCTCTGGCCGAACGCGCGCACCATTCCCGTGCGCGGCAACGTGGCCACCCGCCTGAAAAAGCTTGCGGAATCCGCGGAGGCCACGTCCACCCTGCTGGCGCGCGCCGGGCTCAACCGCCTCGGCTACACGCAGGATACCCTGGTGGTCTGCGGACGCACCCTGCACCTGCGCCCGCTGCCCGTGGATGATTTCCCTCCCGCGCTGGGGCAGGGCGTCATTGCCCTGGAAACCCGTGTGGACGATGCCGCCGCCACCGCGCTGGTGTCTGCGGTCAACCACGCCGCCACCTCCCGCTGCATGCGCGCGGAACGCCGCTTCTTGGATTTGCTGAAGGCGGACTGCTCCGTGCCCGTGGCGGGCCTTGCCACGGAGGATGCCAACGGCATCTTGACCCTGCGCATCACCTATTTCACACCGCAGGGGCGCTGCATCCGCCTTTCCCATACGGCCTCTCCCGCCGATTCCCCGGAGACCCTTGCACAGGCCGTGTACGCCCAACTGCCCCGATAAAGAAAGCCCGTCCGGCGCAAACCAGACGGGCTTTGAAAATTCCTAATCTTAATCCTAATCCTAATTCCCATCCTCGCCACCCGGCGAGGTGGGGCGGGCCTTACTCCGCCGCGCGGATAATGGCGGCAAAGGAGTCCGGCTTCAGGGCCGCGCCGCCCACCAGGGCGCCGTCGATATCCGGCTGGCTCATCAGCTCCGCGGCGTTGGCGGGCTTCACGGAACCGCCGTACTGCAGGCGAACCTTGTCGGCAGCCTCGGCGCCGACGACGCCCGCCAGCACGCTGCGGATGAACGCATGCGCGGCCTGGGCGTCCGCGGCGGAGGCGGTCTTGCCGGTGCCGATGGCCCAGACGGGCTCGTAGGCGATCACAATGCCCGCCACCTGCTCCGGGGTGAGGTCGGCAATGCCTTCCACCACCTGGGTCTTGAGCACGGTCTCCAGCTGGCCGGACTCGCGCTGCTCCAGGGTCTCGCCGATGCAGTAGATGGGGATGATGCCGGCGGCCAGGGCTTTCTTGATTTTCTTGTTGATGTAGGCGTTGGTCTCGCCGTGGTACTGGCGGCGCTCGCTGTGGCCAACCACCACGTACTTGCAGCCAAGCTCGGTGAGCATGGCCGTGGAAACCTCACCCGTGAACGCGCCGTTGTCGCGGTCGCTCACGTCCTGCGCGCCCACGCCCACGCACGTGCAGCCGTTCAGGGCGTCCATCACGGCGGGTATGGTCACGAACGGGGGGACAATCACCTTGTCCACCTTGATGTCGCAGGTGTGTTCATCCTTGAAGGCGGCAATGAATTCGCGGGCCTCCTTGGGACCCATGTTCATCTTCCAGTTGGCAGCAATAATCGGTGTACGAGACATAGTTTTGAAGTGTCGGGTTGTGACGCCGCCAACCATACCCCGCCGCGCTTCCGTTGTCAAGTTGAATTTCCCCGCGCCGGACGGCGCGCAATCTTCTTTTTCCTAATTTTAATCCTAATCCTAATTCCGCCCTGCAGCCCGGCGGGGCGGGTGCCTCCGTTTCTTCCCGCCCCGCCTGTTTTGCATAATTGTTATTGAACCTGTTCGCGGGGCGGCACGTCACTCATGCGTAGGCAATCCCCATTCGCTTATGAACAACAAGAACATCACCAGGTACACGTACGAGAGCACGGACTTCCAGGGCTGGCGCGTCAGCATCCAGCGCCGCGGCAGAATCATCACCCGCTACTTCTCCGACCTCCAGTGCGGCTCCGAGGAGGAGGCCCACAGACAGGCCCTGGAGTACCGCGACCACATTTTCTCCCAGATGGCGGCCAACCGCAACAACCTGGAGGAATTCATGGACCGCGAGCTGGAGAACGTCCAGCAGCTCCTGCGCGAGAAGGAACGCGGCTACTCCGCCGGGCTCTGAAGCTGCGGCGCCAGCGCATCCGCCAGCTCCGCGCAGTCGAAGAACCCCTCGCGCTCCAGGCGGTTGAACTCCCGCGCCAGGCGCTCCATCGCATCCACCATGCGCGTCTTCGCGTCCGGCGTGTTGTCGATGTAGCTCCAGAGCGCCGCCTCGCCCGCCCCGTGCATCGCCGCCAGCCTCTCCAGGCAGTCGCGCAGCTCCGGCACCAGAGCCTCTGCGGATGCCTTGTCCACCACGCGCGCCAGCAGCGCCGTCTCCGCGCCAAGGGCTTCCTCCAGCGCGCGGCACGCCTGCTGCGGCGTCTCCGCCGCAGAACACACGCACGCACATGCGCCAATCAATAGTGGCCAAGCCCTCATACGC
>JAKSOT010000127.1 GCA_024405455.1 Akkermansia sp.
AGAGTCCCGCCGAATGGCGGGGCGTATGAGCGCCAAGGGTTGCTCCTCTCCGAGCGTGTTTATGGGATGGCAATGATCGTCAATTGTAAATCACCGCATATCCCGTATGGCGGCGGCGGCGGCGTGCACCAGGGGCGGGCCGTTGTAGATGAAGCCGGAGTAGAGCTGCACCAGGGAGGCGCCGGCGCGGATCTTGCCCACGGCGTCCTCTGCGGTGAAGATGCCGCCGGTGCCAATGATGGGGATTTCTCCGTGGAGTCCCTTGGCGAAGGCCTCCAGGGTCTCGTTGGCGCGGTTGTAGAGGGGCTTGCCGGAGAGGCCGCCGCTCTCCTTGGCGGCGGGGTGATCCTCCACGCCCTCGCGCGCGGTGGTGGTGTTGGTGCAGATGAGCCCGTCCAGCTGGCAGTCCAGGAACACGTGGCAGAGCTCCTCAATCTGCCGCTCCGGCATGTCGGGCGACACCTGCATCACCAGCGGCACGGAGCGCCCGGTGTCCGTGGAGAGGTTGGCCTGCTCGCTCTTGAGCTGGGAGAGCAGGTGCGCCGCGGTG
Source organism: Akkermansia sp. (assembly GCA_024405455.1). Lineage (GTDB taxonomy): Bacteria > Verrucomicrobiota > Verrucomicrobiia > Verrucomicrobiales > Akkermansiaceae > Akkermansia. The sequence goes on from JAKSOT010000127.1 coordinate 551, forward strand.
TCCGCCTGCGCCAGCTCCTGCAGGTTCGGCACGTTCGGGCAGGAGAAGTTCACCGTCACGTAGTCCGCCACGTCCCACGCCGCGCGCAAGCAGCTCACGTAGTCGTGGTTGGCCTCGGCATTGGGCGTGACCTTGTTCTTGGAGATGTTGACGCCCAGCACGCCGTGGAAGTTCTTGGTGGCCCGGATGTTCTCCACGCCGCGGTCGATACCGGGGTTGTTGATTCCCATGTGGTTGATGATGGCCTGCTGGGGGATGCAGCGGAAGAGGCGGGGCTTGGGGTTGCCGGGCTGCGGGCGGGGTGTGAGGGTGCCCACCTCCACGAATCCGAAACCCAAATGCCCGAAGGCGGCCACGGTGTTGGCCTCCTTGTCCATGCCTGCCGCTAGGCCCACGCGGTTGGGGAACTTCAGCCCCATCACGGTCACGGGGTCCTCCACGCGCTGCCCCGCCACCAGGGAGAGCAGGTGCAGGCGCTCCGCCATGCGGAGCCCCGCCAGGGTGAGGGAATGCGCGCGCTCCGGGTCCAGGTGGAAGAGCGCGGACTTGGCTAACTGGTACAACTGTGGGTTCACGTATGGATGGAACTCGCGGCGCGGGCGCATGCGCAAGCCTACCGCTTGGGGAGCATTGTAGGTGATTTGCGCCGCGGATGCAAGGAAATAGTGATCATTGGGATTCGGAATTAGGATTAGGATTAGGGGGACTTCTGTTGAGTCTCCCCCGCAATGGCACAGGCAAATCGGCTTGCGAAGCCACTTGCGGTGCGCTACAATGGGTGGCGGATGAACGCTACGCAGATTCACGAGGTCCTGGAGCGCGCGGGGGTGGCCCCCAGCAAGTCGCTGGGCCAGAATTTCCTGGTGGATGAGAACATCGCCAAATGGATTGTGGCCCAGCTGGAGATTGGGCCGCAAGACTGCGTGGTGGAGGTGGGCCCCGGCACCGGCGCGCTCACGGAACACATCGCCCCGCTCTGCCGCAAGCTCATCCTCGTGGAGTTCGACGCCCGCCTCGCCGCCTACCAGAAGGAGAGATGGGCCAACGACGCCCACGTGGAGGTGCACCACGCCGACGGCGCGAGCTGGAACCCCCTGCCGCTTTTCGCGGAGCAGCCCGTCAAGTTCATGGGCAACCTGCCGTATTCCGCGGGCGGCGCCATCCTGGCGAACTTCCTGACCTCGCCCTGCGCGGTGGAGCGCGCGGTGGTGATGCTGCAGAAGGAATTCATCGACCGCATCCTGGCGCAGCCGGGGGACGATGCCTACGGGCTGCTGTCGCTGCGCATCCAGATGGACTGGGTGCCGCGGGCGCTCAAGACGGTTCCGCCGGAGGCGTTTTCCCCGCGGCCCAAGATAGATTCCACGGTGATGCTGCTCACGCCGCGCCCGGCGGACGAGCTGCCGCCGTACGACCACCGCCTGATGGACGAGCTGATGCGCCGCTGCTTCTCACAGCGCCGCAAGCAGATGCACAAGCAGCTGCCGGATTCCCCCGACTGGGCGGACGTGGCCGCACGCCTCGGCATCTCCCCCACCGCCCGCCCGGAGGAGCTGGGCCTGCGCCAATGGGTGCAGCTCACCAACGCCTACGACCCCCACCCCCTCCACGACACCCCGCAGCGCGACGACGAGATGTTCGACGTGGTGGACGGGGACGACAACGTGCTGCGCCAGGCCACGCGCAAGGAAGTGCACGACCAGGGGCTCATCCACCGCGCCGTGCATGTGCTGGTGTTCAACAAGAAGCACGACTGCCTGCTGCAAAAGCGCTCCCGCCTGAAAGACCGCCAGCCCGGCGTGTGGGATTCCTCCGCCGCCGGCCACCTGGACGCCGGGGAGGACTACGAGACCGCCGCCCGCCGCGAGCTGGAGGAGGAGCTCGGCATCACGGACGCCCGCCTGGTGGAGGTGGGCACCCTGCCGCCCACCGAGGGCACCGGCATGGAGCACGTCCACCTCTACGCCGCTCTGTACAGCGGGCGCGTCACCTTCCCTGCGGCGGAGATCGAGGGCGTGCTGTCGTTCCCCGCGCGGCTCATCGACACGTGGCTGGAGCGCCGCCCGCAGGATTTCGCCGCCAGTTTCGCCCTCTGCTGGAAAAAGGTCCGCCCCATGATAGACGCCTAACCCCGATTCAAAAACATGTCAGACATCCCCATGCCCCTGTTGGGCAAATCCCTGGAAGACACCCTCGGCATCCGCACGCTGCCTGCCCGCGAGGACGGCCTGGCGGAGGCGGAGCTGGTGGTCACGGAGTGCTGCTGCCAGCCGTTCGGCATGGTGCACGGCGGCGTGAACCTGGCGCTGGCGGAAAACCTGGCGGGGCACGGCTCCATGCGCATCTGCGCGCAGGGTGAATCCGTGTGCGGCATGCACGTGAGCGGCAGCCACGTGGCTCCAGCGCCCCTCGGCTCCACCCTCCACGCCACCGCCCGCCTTATCCACCGCGGCCGCAAAACCCACCTCTGGAACGTGGATATCACCTGCGGAGACACCCTCGTCTCCACCGTCCGCGTCACCAACTTCATCATCCGCCCGCAGGAATGAGCGCCGACCCGCAAGAGGTGATGCATCTGCTGGACGGCGCATGCCGCTCCCGCTGCGCGTTCGCACTGATGCGGCGTCCCAACGAGGACGATTTCACCCTGGTGGCGCAGCACGAGCCGGATGCGGAAGTGCTGCCGGACGTTGCCTCGCTGGCGGGGCGGAGCGGCTTTGCCGCGGTGCCGTTCGCGGCGTCCGCGGACTGCCCGCCCGTGCTGATACACGCGGATACCACGGCTTGCGGCTGGGACGGTATGGCGGAGGCGCTGGCCGCGTTCGCCGCGCGGGAACCCGCGCCGCAGGCGCAGCCGGACGCTGCAACCCTCGCGGCTGGCAAGGCGGACTACATGGCGGCTTTCGGCAAGGCCATGGATGCGCTGCAAAGTCGCTCGCTGCACAAGGTGGTGCTGTCGCGAGCCGAAGTGGAGCGCGTGCCGGGCATCTCTCCCGCGGAGACATTTTGGCGCGCGTGCGATGCGTACCCGCAGATGATGGTGTGCCTGTTCCACAGCCCGCAGACGGGCACGTGGCTGGCCGCCACGCCGGAGCTGCTGCTCAGCGGCGGGGCAGGGGGCTGGCGCACCGTGGCGCTGGCTGGAACCATGCCCGTGCAGGAGGGACGCTTCCTCGCCGATTGGGATGCCAAGAACCGCGGCGAGCAGTCCCATGTGGTGGAGTTCATGCGCGACACCCTTGCCCAATTTTCCGATGATGTGCAGGAGGACGGCCCGCGCGTCTCCCCCGCCGGGCACCTGGCGCACCTGCGCACGGATTTCCGCTTCACCCTGCCCGCGGGTGCCGACCCCGCGGAGCTGCTGGCGGCGCTGCATCCCACGCCCGCGGTGTGCGGCCGCCCCACGGAAGCGGCGCGCGCGCTCATCGCCCGCATGGAGCCCGCGCCGCGCCGCTACTACAGCGGGTTCTTCGGCATGCTGGATGCCGCCGCGCACTCGGAGCTGTACGTGAACCTGCGCTGCATGGAGATGTTTGCCGACAGCGTGGTGCTGCACGCGGGCGGCGGCCTGGTGCGCGAGTCCTCCGCGGAATTGGAATGGCAGGAGACGCAGGACAAGATGAACACCCTGCACAGGTTGATTTCATAAACGAACCGTCATGCTCAGCGACAAACAAAGCGTCCTTCAACTCGCGGCCCTGCTGCACGCGCACGGCGTGCGGCATGCGGTGGTCTGCCCCGGCAGCCGCTGCGCGCCCATCGTCCACACCCTGCTGGAGTGCGGTCTGTTCACCTGCCACCGCGTCACGGACGAGCGCAGCGCCGCCTTCGTGGCGCTCGGCCTCGCCCAGCACGGCGGCGAGCCCGCGGCGGTGGTCTGCACCAGCGGCACCGCCCTGCTGAACATGCACCCCGCCGTGGCGGAGGCATACTACCAGCAGGTGCCGCTTGTGGTCGTCTCCGCGGACCGCCCCGCCGCGTGGATCGGCCAGCAGGACGGCCAGACCCTCCCGCAGCCGCACGTGTTCGGCTCGCTGGCGCGACGTTCCGTGGACGTGCCGGAAATCCACGATGAGACAAGCGCGTGGCACGCCAACCGCCTTATCAACGAGGCCCTGCTGGAGTGCCGCCACCGCGTGGCCGGGCCTGTGCACATCAACATGCCCATCAGCGAGCCCCTGTATCAGTTCACCACCCCGCAGCTGCCGAGCGTGCGCACCATCGCCCGCTGCACCGCGCCGCCGCACGCGCTGCGCGCGCGAACCATGCTGGTGTTCGGGCAGCTGCCCGCGCCGCTCGACGCGCCGCAGGGATTCCTCTGCGTGGCGGAAAACCTTTCCAATTCCCGCGGCATTCACCGCATCGACGAGTTGGTGGACGACACCTCCCTCCCCGCGCCGCAGCTGGTGGTCACCCTCGGCGGACATATCCTCTCCAAGAAGCTGAAAGAATACCTCCGCCGCAACAGGGTGGAGCACTGGCACGTCTGCCCGGACGGCGCGGTCGCCGACACCTTCTGCACCCCCACCCCTGTGCTGGCGCTGCAGCCCGCCGCCGTCCTGCGCGCGC
>JAKSOT010000128.1 GCA_024405455.1 Akkermansia sp.
GTCATCCACTCCGATGCCGTGGGAGACGTGCTCTCCCTGGCCGTGGGAGCCACCGGCGTGGGCGCCATCACCCAGACCTACACCCCCGGGCAGCACGTGGACAAGGCGCAGGAGCAGGGCTATTTCGCCTTCGGCGGTTCCACGGTGATGACCTTCTTCGAGCCCGGCCGCATCCAGCTGGCGGAGGACATTGCCGCGTATTCCGCGGAATGTGTGGAAACCTATGCGCACATAGGCGACGTCCTGGGGCGGATTTTGTGATCGAAGGTTCCGCGAGACGGTGCGGTTTCCCTCAATGGGGAGCGTGGTTGAGGGCGTCCATCTCCCCCAGGCGATGGGAGGTCGCGATGGCGCGGGCCGTGTAGTCCAGCGCCAGGCGCACGGCTTCTTCAAGCGGGTGGCCGAGCGCGAGGTGTGAAGTGACGGCGCTGGAGAGCGTGCAGCCTGTGCCGTGGGTGGAGACGCCAACCGTGCGCGGGTGGCTGTACGCCACGGGTTGCGCGTGCGGCTGCACCAAAATGTCTGTGCAAGTGTCGCCGCCCAGGTGGCCACCCTTGGCGAGCACGGCGCAGCCGAAGCGCGCGCAGAGCGACTGCGCGGCGGCGGTCATCTCTTCCACGGTGTGCAGCTGCGCGCCGCCGCAGAGTTTCTGGAGCTCGTCCATGTTGGGGGTGAGCAGGGTGGTGCGCGGCAGGAGAAGTTTTTCGTACACGGCGATGGCCTCCTCCAGCATGAGGGCTTCCCCGGCGGTGGCAATCATCACGGGGTCCACCACCAGCGGGCCGTTGTAACCCGCCAGCTCCGCGGCCGCAGCCTCCACTATCCGCGGGGAGTAGAGCATGCCGGTTTTCACGCCCTGCACGGGGAAGGACTGCATGCAGAGGCGCACCTGCGCCGCCACGAACGCCGGCTCCATGGGCACGATGCCGTCCACCCTCCCCGGCACCTCGTTCACCACGCAGGTGACGGCGGTGAGCGGGTAGCAGCCGAGCGCGAACCCGGTTTTCAAATCCGCCTGCAAGCCGGCGCCGGCGGAGCAGTCCGACCCCGCGATGCTGAGGATGACGGGAGGCATGGCGCGTTAGCGGAGCGCCTGCTCCAGTGCGTGCGCGACGGAGAGCAGGGCGGTTTCCTTGAAGTGCGGGGCGAGCAGCTGCACGCCCGTGGGCAGGCCTTCCGATGCCCGGCACGGCACGGAGATGCCGGGCAGCCCCGCCAGGTTGGCCGGGATGGTGTAGATGTCCGCCAGGTAGGTTTGCAGCGGCGTGAGGTCCGCATCAAAGAGCCTGGGCGCGGGCGTGGGCGTGGTGGGTCCCAGGATGAAATCCACCTTGCCGAACGCATCCGAGAAATCCTTGGCCACCAAGGCGCGCACCTTCTGGGCGCGGGCGTAGTAGGCATCGTAGAACCCGCTGGAGAGCACGTACGTGCCCAGGATGACGCGGCGCTTCACTTCGTCGCCGAATCCCTCCGCCCGCGTGCGGCTGTAGAGCTCGTCCAGCCCGCCGGGAATCTCTGTGCGGTGGCCGTAGCGCACGCCGTCGAAGCGCGAGAGGTTGGACGACGCTTCTGCGCAGGCGATGATGTAGTAGGAGGCCACCACGGCCTCCGCGTGGGGCAGGGAGATTTCCTCCACCTCCGCGCCCAGGCCCGTGAGGGTTTTCACGGCGCGTTCCACGGCGGCGGCGACGGCGGCATCGTTGCCCAGGCTCAGGTATTCCTTCGGCAGGCCGATGCGCGCGCCCTTGATGTCGCGCCCCAGTTGCGATGAAAAATCCTCCGTGGACTGCGTGGAGCTGGTGGAGTCCTTGGCGTCATGCCCGCAGATGGCGTTGAGCACCAGCGCGGCGTCCTCCACGTTCTGCGTGAGCGGGCCTATCTGGTCCAGCGACGATGCGAACGCCACCAAGCCGTAGCGCGACACGCGGCCGTAGGTGGGTTTCATGCCCACGATGCCGCAGTGCGAGGCGGGCTGGCGGATGGAGCCGCCGGTGTCCGACCCCAGGGCTGCGACGGCGATGCCGCCGGCCACGGCGGCTGCGGAGCCGCTGGAGGAGCCGCCGGGCACGCGCTCCGTGTCCGCGGGGTTGCGCGTGGGGCCGAACGCGGAGTTCTCCCCGGCGGAGCCCATGGCGAATTCATCCATGTTGGTGCGGCCGAAAAGAATTGCGCCCGCCGCGCGCAGCTTCTCCACGGCGGTGGCGTCGTACGGCGACACGAAGTTCTCCAGCATGCGGGAGGCGCAGCGCGTGGGCGCGCCCGCAATGCAGATGTTGTCCTTCACCGCGATGGGGATGCCGCCGAGCGGCTTGGAAAGGTCCGCCTGCGCGGCCTGCCGCAGCGCGGCTTCAGTGTTCCAGGAAAGGTAGGCGTTGAGCGCGGGGTTCTCCCTCTCCATGGCGGCGGCGAGGCTCTCCACGAGCTCCGCGGGCGTGACGGCGCCTTCCGCCAGTTGGCGCTTCCAGTGGGATATGCTTCCAAACAACATGGCTCTGTCTCCTCCCTTGCGTTCAGTGTGCGGATTCCACCACCTTGGGCACCCGGAACTGCCCGTCCTGCGCCTGCGGCGCGTTCTGCACCGCCGCCGCGTTGGGCAGGCTCTCCCCCGGCACGTCCCGCCGCAGCGCATCATACACCGGCAGCGGGTGGTACATGGGCTCCACGCCCTCCACATCCCACTTGTTCAACTGCTGCACATAGCCGAGCACCTGGTTGAGGTCACGCGTGAACCGCGCCTCCTCTTCCGCCGTGAGCTCTATCTTGGCGAGCCCGGCAATGTACGCCACGTCTATCAAATTCTCCGTTTCCATGGTTCTTCTGCTTCCCGCATCAGCCCTGTGCCAGCACATAGACGATGAGGCGGTAGATACCATAGATGGACGCCACCAAAAAGGCAAGCAAAAAGAGACTCTCCGACGGGTTGCCGCGCGTGCGGGTGCCCGTGTCCACCCGCTGCCTGCGGCGGCGTTGCCGCGCCTCCAGCACGTCCTCCGGCGGGGGCAGCGTGTTGGGCGAGGAATCCAGACGGTACGACGCGCTGCGGTACGCGGTGTCGCGCCACATCTCACGGCTTTCCTGGCGGAGACGGTCGTGGTACCCCTTGCTGGCTTTCAGCCTCTCTATGGCAGATCCCTTTCTCATGATGCCTTGACGATTAGATAGACGACCCAGGTGGCGAGCAGAAGCAGGAACAGCGGCAGGTGGAACGCCAGCCCGCGCAGCAGCTCGTCCCGCAGCCCGCGCCAGTTCACGCCCGGCTTCTCCTCCACACCCGGCTTGTAGCGGAAGACGTCCGTGTGCAGGTATTTGTGCCCCACGGCGTATATCTCGTTGAAATCGTTCTCGGCGTTCTCCAGCTTGGGCAGCGCCTCCCGCAGGCGGTCCTGCAGGCCCTCGTTGCTCCAGTTCGCGGGCTGCAGCGCGGAGAGTATTTGCAGGTGCTTCTGCATGCACTCGCACGCCTGGTAGACCTCCTTCTGCTCACGCTCCATGGACTCCAGCTCACGCTCCAGCCGCCGCACCGCGTTGTGGACCTTCAAACCTATCTCGTTGAGCCCCTCCGTGAACAGCGCCTTCTGCTCGTTGTTCCGCATCAGCTGGCGCCGCTGCTGCTCCCACTGCGCCTTCTGGGACTCAAGAAGCTCCACCTGCTGCCGCGCCTTCTCCATTTGCGCCATCACCTGCTCAGGTGAGTGCATGGCCCCATCCGCGGTATTCGGATTCAGCTCCATCTGGCGGTATGGCGTGTTCTGTCTCATGCTTGCGCGCGCGGCGAATTTGAAGTTTCCTTAACAAAAGTTAAGCACATGCGCCCGGTTTGTCAACAAAATTATCTAACTTTTCTTAAAAAAGTTGCGGGAACCGCCCCCAAAAGGCGGTTCCCGCATGGAGTACGGGTGGCGGGAATCGAACCCGCGTTACATGCTTGGGAAGCACGTGTCCTGCCACTGAACGACACCCGCGGCAAGCACGGGGAGGAGTATACGACGCCCCGGCGGCATAGTCAAGCGATTTTTTTTGGACATAACGAAGAAAAAGACTTGCCAAGGCGGGGGAGAGCGTGGTAATATGCGCGTGACAGAGCGCGGGCATAGCTTAATGGCAAAGCTCCAGCCTTCCAAGCTGATTATGCGGGTTCGATTCCCGCTGCCCGCTTCCCTTTCAACCATAAATCATCGATGAATACCATGAAGACAAACACCATCATCATGACGGCCCTCCTGGCCGCCACCGTCGCAGCCCCGGCCTTCGCCGCCGGGAACATGCAGGATCAGGCCGTGCAAGCCGCGGCAGACACCAACGCCACCGTCAACGAGATTGGACCGTACGTTGCCGCAGCCGCCAAGCAAAGCCCCACCACGGCTCCCGCACTGCTCACGTTCGTTCTCAACCAGCGCCGCACCTGGTCGGTCTCCGATGTGCGCGACCTGTACGGCGCCGTGCTTGTGGGCGCCAACCTGTGGGAATCCTTCAACAAGGACCTGCGGAGCTACAAGGACGGGCAGGGCAAGGACGAACTGGGCGTGAAGCTTCTCGACGCGCTCAAGAAGGCGTGCGACAGACTGCATGGCAACACGTTCGACAGCGTGATCAAACTGCTTGTGCAGGACGCCAACGGCGCGTCTGCGGAGGGCAGCACCCAGACCGCTACCCTGGACCCGCACCGCTACAACATCTGCGACACCGATCCTCGCGACCCGCGCCCGAACCCGGTTCCCGTCACCCCGGAGCCGATTTCTCCCCAGAACTGATCCGGGGGCAGTGGTGGACACTAACGTGCGGCGGTTATGAGATCGGTGTTTTTGAAGGGCCTTTGCCTGCCGGCCCTGCTGGCGGGCGAGGCTCTGGCCATGTCACTTTACGACACGGCGCCGGCCATCGGCCTGCCTGTGTCCCAGGCGGTCAAGTACACGCTGTCCGCCAGGGTGCGGTATGACGACAACATCAACTCCCCCTACCGCAGCAAGACACCCCCCGTATACACGCCCGCCCACCTCGGCGCGCCCCGCGCCG
>JAKSOT010000129.1 GCA_024405455.1 Akkermansia sp.
TCGGATTTTCGGTTATAACCCGTTCAAAGGCGGGCGCAAGGCTCACCTCCGACGGTGAGCGCATCATGCCGTCGATACGAGGCATGCTAAATTATCAGGAGCAGCTAAAGCAGACGGAGCTGCTGCGCATCATCCAGACCGCGCAGAAGCTCCACCTGAACGCCATCATCCTGCAGGTGCGCCCCACGTCCGACGCCCTGTACAACTCGTCCATCGAGCCGTGGAGCGGGTGGCTGAGTGGCCCCGGCGTGAACCCCGGGTACGACCCTCTGGCGCTCGCGTGCCAGGAGGCGCACAAGCGCGGCATCGAGGTGCATGCGTGGTTCAACCCGTTCCGCGCCACGGTGAGCGGCAAGGCGGTGGGGCGCGGCCACGTCTCCCAGCGCTATCCCAAGCTGCTGCTGCACGCGGGCAGCACGCTCATGCTCAACCCCAGCGCCTCCACCGCGCAGAGCCACGTGCAGAACGTCATCCTGGATGTGGTGAAGCGCTACAACATCGACGGCGTGCACCTGGACGACTACTTCTACCCGTACCCGCCCAACCACAACGTGGCGGACGGCAAGACCCCCGCTCAGCGCCGCGCCGCCATCGATTCCTTCGTCTCGACCCTCTACCGCAAGATTAAATCCGCCAAGCCGTACGTGCGCTTCGGCATCAGCCCGTTCGGCATCTGGCAGCCCGGATATCCCGCGGGCGTGCAGGGCGGGGTGAACGCCTATGAGCACCTGGCGTGCGACGCCCGCAAGTGGCTCGCCAACGGCTGGGTGGACTATCTGGCGCCGCAGCTCTACTGGCCGTGCCAGGGTCCGCAGAGCTTCCCCGCGCTCATGCAGTGGTGGAGCGCGCAGAGCTCGTCACGCCCGGTGTGGCCGGGCATCGCCACCGTGCGCATCGGCGGCAGGGAATTCGGCGGCCGCGGGGCAGGGGAGATCGTGCAGCAGATCGGCTACACCCGCCGCTTCGCCCGCCAGGGCAGCGGCCAGCTTTTCTGGAGCTGGAAATCCATTGCCTCCAATAAGGGCGGCATCCAGGCGGAGCTGCTGAAGCTCTACCCCACGCTCGCGCTGCCGCCCGCCATGCCGTGGTGCGGCTCCTCCGCGCCCTCGCGCCCCACCGTGCAGGGGGTGGACACCGCCCAGGGATGCGCGCTCTCCTGGTCCGCGGCGTCGGATGTCCGCAAATGGGTCATCCAGGTGGCCTCGCGCGGCCGCTGGTGGACCATGTACATCATCCCCGGCAACTGCACGCGCATCACCGTGCCGGCCAACGTGGCGCGCTCTTGCGACCGCATCGCCGTGCGCCCCGTCTCCGCCACGGGAGTGGCAGGCACGCCCGGCGTGCTGCGCCGCTGATGGCGCGGCACTTGCGCGCGCTGGCTCACTTTGCCGTTGCGCGCGTGCGCGCGGTGGTGGTACAATGACACCCGCATGCGCAAGAAAAGCCACAAGGGGTTGGTGTGGACGCTGGTGCTGCTGGTAGCGGCGCTGGGCGCGGCGTGCGTGTGGCTGTGGAGCGTGGTGGACAACCGCGTGCAGCCGCTGCTGCGCCCCATGAACCCAGCCTACGCCGGGTACGACAGCGTGCCCGCATCCATCCCCGGCATGGGCATGCGCCCGTTCACTTTCACCGGGTGGGACGGCGAACCCGTGCAGGCCGTGGAGGTCTGGAAGGAGGGCGAGGAAAGCTCCCGCCAGCTCACCGTCATGGGCGATTTGGCCAACCACCCCGTGGAGCGCCTGCATGAAATCGACTACGTCCTGGTGTGCGTGGACTGGGACCACGGCATCCTGTCCGCCGTGCCGCTGGCGGAGGCCCTGACCGCGGCGGGCCTGCACTGCGTGCTGTGGAATCCGCGCGGGGTGGACGACCGCCGCGAGTACTGCACGCACGGCCTGCGCGAGGCCGCTGACGTGCCGGCGCTCATCGACGCGCTGGCGGCGCACTCCGCCAAGGAGCGGCCGGAGGTGGTGGCCGTGGGGCAGGGGTTCGGCGCCAACATGCTGCTGCGCGCCGCCGCGCGCGAGCCGCGCATCCACGGCCTCGTCTCCATTGATGCCTTTGCATCCCTCAGCCAATCCGTCGGCCGCCTCATCGACGGCGACCTCTCGCGCATCCTCTTGCGCCAGCTCATGGACATGCGCATCAACAGCGTCATCGGCATGGAGAGCTTTGACGTCGCGCCCGTCCAGAGCGCGTCCGAAATCAGCCGCAACGTCCCCGTCCTCGCCGTCAATTTGGTGCAGGACAACCCCGTGAGCACCATCGACGACGCCCTGGCCATCTACCGCCGCCTGCAGAGCGACCGGCGCGCCCTTTGGGCCATCCGATCGGCGGAGGACGACGCGGAGGATGACGAGCGCAAGATCGAGCTGCTGGAGGGGCCCTCCGGCAAGGAGCAGCCCGTGATTGAAACCGTGCGCCTGCTGCGGGACGAGGAGGACGCCGTGGTGGCCATCATCCATTGGCTCAACGACTGCGTGGTGGAGAGCATCGTGGCCCCGCCGCCCGTGGACCTGCCGCGCCCCGTTCCCAACCCGCAAAGCGAACTCTGATTTTTTGTTATACCTGCATGCCGGATGAAGCCTCCAGCACCGTGTACGAGACGCCAGCCGCCAGAATCGGCAACCGGCGCCGCCGCGGCTACGAGCTCACGCGCCAGCGCAACATGGCGCCCATCGTCGCCGGCGCCGCGCTCGCGGCCCTCCTCTTCCACGCGGTGCTCTACTACTTCTTCCCGGACACCTTCCGTCTGGGCATGGCGCGCTACCTGGTGCCGCCCGTGCAGCAGGAGTCCGAGATGCGCGTGGTGGTGCGCGATGCCCCAGAGGAGGAAATCCAGGCCGACGCCGCACACGAGGTCGACGAGCCGCAGGAGATGGACGAGGTGGCCTACGAGCCGGACCAGGTGGATATCCTGGACGCGCAGATCAACGAGCTGGAGATAGCTCCCGGCGAGACGCAGTCCGCCATCGACATGCCCACCCCGCTGGAGGCCGAGGACGCCGACGAGCAACCCGCCGCCCCCACCGCCATGGACATGCAGGCCATCGCCATGGAGACCGTCAGTGTGGAATCCCTGCCCCTCGCGGAACCCGCACCCGTCAATGAGAACATCACCGTGGTCAACACCGTGACGGATGCCGACGCTGCAGCCGACGCGCTGGAGGCCGACCTCCGCCAATCCGCCGCGGACGCCGCCAAGCTGCCGGCGGACACCAAGGCTCTCAGCGAGCTGCTGGGCGAGAAGGAGCTGGGCGCCAAGTCCGGCGTGGCGCGCCTGGGCGCGGATTTGCTGTTCGGGTTCGACGAGTGCAAGCTGCGCAACTCCGCGCGCGTCTCCATGCTGCAGCTCGCCGCGCTCATCCAGAAGAACCCGGAAACCTGCTTCCTGATCGAGGGCCACACCGACAGTATCGGCTCCGCGGAGTACAACGCCCTGCTGGGCCTGCAGCGCGCCGCCGCCGTGCGCGCCTGGCTGGAGGGCAACGGCATCCCCACGGACCGCGTCTTCATCCGCTCCTGCGGCAACAACGCACCCCTCGCGGAACGCTCCGGCGACCGCGCCAAGGAGGCCCTCAACCGACGCGTGGAAATCCACATGAGGAAACTCGGCGAAACCATCCCCGCGGGCTTCCTGCCCGCATCGCACAAGGTGGACACCGCCACGCCCGCCGCCAACCAGATGGCCGCCGGCGTGAAGATTCCCGCACCCGCCGCGCAGCCCGTGCCCCCGCCCGCCAAGCGCCAGGCCGCCCCTCCCGCCGCACCCAAGGACCTCATCCCCACCCCGCAGATTGCAGACAACGCACCCAAGGAGGCGAAACCCGCACCCAAACAGAAGGTCGCGGACGACGGTATTTTCGTGCCAATCAGCATCAACCTCGGAAAGGACGACGGCCTGAACCGCACCCAGATAGCGGATTTCGTTCGCAACCGTGCAGGACTTCCCGACAACGCGGTAGGAAAGGTCGGTCTCAAGAACGACACCGCCTTCGTGGAGATAGACTCCGACTACTGTGACGAGGCGTTACCCCTTCTGGACGGTGCGGTGTACAACGGGAAACCCATCGTGGCCGCGTTCGCTCCCAAGAAGAAGAAATACCAGGACAAGAAGTGAGGCGTTTCCATGGGGCTTCTTACCAGGATCATGAGGAAGGACGGGGAGGTGGTCCCTTCCAAGACCGGTTCCTCCGTACCGGACGCCGGCGGATGGAACTGGTGCCAGGCGATAGACCGTTTCGACGGCAACGCCAAGCAGTTCGGGAAGTTCTGCGACGATGTGGAGGAGAAGGTCCTCGTCCATATCGCGGAACTGTCCGGCGACGGCAGGTTCGAACCCACCCATCTCATGGCGGACCTGGACCTCGAGGTCAGGGTGAAACTTCCCGAGATGGAACACACCCCGTTCGTGGACAGGGTGTTCTATGGGATGAAGGAGCACATCGATGAGGCCCTCGGTCCCGAGATGACGGTGTCCATGTACACGGCCGCAGCCTATTCCGTCCTCGGAGGTATGAGATATGCTCCGGATCTGGGAGATGTCGCGGTAAGGTGCCGTGAGGCGTCGAGGCTCGCCTCCTCCGCGGCGATTCAGGCGGGTGCGTCTCCCAGGTCGTCGAAGGGCCG
>JAKSOT010000013.1 GCA_024405455.1 Akkermansia sp.
GTGGCAGCAATGCTGCCGGCCTCCACCGTGGAGCCGTCGGCCGTGATATCCGCGGCGGTTATGGCCTTGCGGGACTTCACGGAGGCGTTCTCGGCGGTCAGGGACGTTCCTGCGGTGATGGTGCTGCCCTCCACGCCGGAATCCACCACGCTGATTTCAGCTGCAGTGATGGCACCGCTGGCGGTCACCTGGGAGGCATCCTTGATGGTGAGCGCGCTGTCGGCGGTGATGTCGGTGGCTCCCACCGTGGACTGACCCACCGTGATATCCTTGGCGGTGACGGCCTTGTTGGCCTTCACCTCGGCGTTCTGGATGGTCAGGCCGTTCTCGGCGGCGATGCTGTCGGCACCCATGGTGGAATCAGCCACGCTGATTTCAGCAGCGGTGATAGCGCCACCGGACTGCACGGTGGAGGCGTTCTTCACGCTCAACTCGTTTGTGGCGGCAATGCTGCTTGCCTCCACCGTGGAGCCGTCGGCCGTGATATCCTTGGCGGTGATGGCCTTGCGGGACTTCACGGAGGCGTTCTCGGCGGTCAGGGAGGTGCCGGCGGTGATGCTGGCGGCCTCCAGGGCGGAATCCACCACGGTAACGGCGGCGGTGGTGGCGAGGTCGGAGTTCATGTAGAGCTCGGAATCGTTCACCACTTCCACATCACCGGTCAGCTGGTCGAGAGCCTGCTTGACGGAGCCCTGGGAGGCATCTATCTTGAAGCTCTGGATACCGTCGATGGACGTGAAGGCGAAGGTGGATTCCACCACCACCAGGTTCTCTGCACCCACGCGGGACGCGGAGATGTCCGCATTGTGGCGCAGCACCAGTGTGGTGGTGTCTACCTTCGTCACATCAAGCGTGGCGAGCTTGCCATCAATGGTCAACGTGTCGGAGATGATGGCCTCCGCCGCGGTGAGCATGGCGTTGCCGCCGAGCGTGAGGTTCTCCAGGCTCACGCTGGCGGCGGAGCTGATGGACTTGCCGTTCTCCGTGGTGGTGAGCGTGAGGGAGGTGCCCTCAATGTTGCCGGAAACCGTGATCTTGGAATCCGTGAGTTCCACGCCCTCCGCGGAATCCACATACAGGGCGGATGCGCCCAGGGTCAGGTGCGATGCGGTGTCCGCCTGTTCGCCCTCCTCGTCGCCAATCGCGATGTAGTCGCGGGCCACAATGTCCGTGTAGGCATCCGCGCCGTCCATGGCACCGATTTCCACGTAGCTGTTGTTGGAGACGATGAGGTTGCCCATGGAGGGATCAACCGTGCCGTCCGTCGCAGTCAAGGCGCCGATGTAGATGGAGCCGTTGCCGCAGGTTTCACCGTAGACCTCGCTTGTGGTGGTGGCGATGGTCACGGTGGTGTCCTGCGCGTTGAACTCGTCAATGATGATGGCGGTGTCGTCCTTGCTCAGGCCGTTGGCGTAGACGGTGAGTTCCGTGCCGGTGCCGGAGAGGGAGCCGACCCATGCCGTCTTCTGAGCGGTGGCAATGGTGTCGGTGCCGTCGATGCCGCCGATGTTGACATCACCGCGCAGCGCGGAGAGCTCGTTGCCCTCGCCGGAGACGGTTCCGCCCACATAGACATAATCACCGTTGAAGGAGGTGAGGCTGTTGGCATTGCCGTCCAGCTTGCCTTCAACGTGGACAACGTCCTCGGCGGCAAGGGAGTTGCCGTTGCCTTCGATGTCCTGGCCGACATAGATGTAACCCGTGTTCGAGTACAGCTGGTTTCCATTGCCCATCAGGGAGCCGTCAACGCTAACGTTCTGCTCGGCGAGCAGCTTGTTGGTATCGCCCTGGACATCACCGGTCACCTCCACAGAGGCTGCTGCGGAGGTCAGGAGATTACGGTCACCGTCCACTCCTGCGGCGGTCACGCTGTCCTGTGCGTCCAGCGTGTTCTCGTCGCCCGTGACCACGCCGGCGGTAATGCTGCCGCCTGCGGTGAGCGCATTGGAGTTGCCGGTAATGTCGCCCGTCTTGATGTCCTGCGAGGCTGTGAGTTCGTTGCTGTCGCCGGTGATGTTGGCGGTCTCGATGTTGTCGGCCGTCAGGATGTTCTCGGCGCCGGTAATGTTGCCGGTGAGAATGTCTGCGGCGACCAGCTCGTTGGCATCGCCGGTGATGTTGCCCGTCTTAATGTTCTCATCAGCCGTGATGGCGCTGGAGGAACCGTAGATATCCCCGGTCGTCACATTGGTTGCGGTAATCTCGTGATGGGAGGAAGCGGCGCCCTCCGTGCCGATATCGCCGATGGTGATGTCACCCCGGGCGGTCAGCACGCTGTTCTGGCCGGTCATGGAACCAATGGTCATGTCACGGTCCGCAAACAGCACGTTGTCCGAGCCGGAGATGTCGCCCTCAATGGAGATGTAGCCGGAAGCCATGTCCTCCGCGTAAACCTCGGGCTCGGCGCCCGGTTCGGAGACCAGATTGGCAACCTTGTAGGCGTTGATGTGAACCTTGCTGGCGGAGAGGTCTCCCGCGAGTGTGAGGGAGGCGATGCCGTCATTTACCGGGGTGACGGAATCGGAGACACCGTCGTAGTAGGTGACTTCATCCACCTTGGCGCACACCTGACCGGCAACCAGGCGGGTGTTGTCATCCACATGGATGAGGTCCCCGTACTCGTCCAGCATGGGCTGGGTGAGACGGTCCAGGATCAGGCCGTCGTGCTCGCTGAGGGTGGCGGCGCTGGTCAGGTCCACACCGCTGTTCTTCACCTCGCCCGTGTGGAGCGTGGTGGTGAAAACCTCGTCCGTGCGTGTCACGAGCTCGCCGACGTGGACGGCCTGGCCATTGTCCAGGGTGCCGTCCACACGTGCCACATAGTAGTAGGTGTAGATGTCGGCGGTCTTCTCCTCGCCGGGAGTGTAGTCATACCTGTTAAGTTCCGTGATGATGGTGGAATCCTTGGCGGGAGCACCCATGACACCCGGGTTCGTGATGGAATCCAGCAGCACGTGCGGGTTGAGGGAGTGCTCTGCGGAGGCCACCGTGGCACCGTCCGCCGCGGCAACTTCCGCCAGCACCACCGTGGCGCCGTGGAGTCCGAGGTTGAGCTTGTCATCGCTCAGGGCGGAGGTGGCCAGCGTGCCGCCAATCACATTGAGGGTGCCTTCGGAAGCGGCATCGATGTTGGAGATATAGGATTGGGTGGCCTTGCCGGGCGCGCCCACCGTGAGAGTGCCGCCCTCCTGCAGGTGCATGGTACCCACATGGGCTCCGGCCTTGGCCAGGGTGGTGGCGTCACCGGAGATAGAGGCATCAATGATAGAGACCTCGTTGCGGAAGGTAGTGTTCGTGCCGTTGCCGCTCTCCTTATACTTGTTGATGTAGGAGGCATCGCTCACAACCACGCTGGAGCCCCCCTTGATTTCCGCATTACCGAAATAGTGTGCGGCCTTGGACGCATCTGCGTTATCATCGGAGGAGAAGGAGCCGATTTCCAGCACGGAGGCTTCGTCCACCACAATGGAGGCGCCCTTCACCTCGGGTGCGCCATCGTTGGCTTCCACCACCGCTCCGATACCGCCTGTCACATGCTTGAGCTGCAGGGTTTGCTCATCGGAAATGAGGGCTTTCTCCAGGTCAATGTCCGCATTGGCGATGCTGGCGGTTCCGTTGGCAGGCTTGCGCACAACCAGCCCGGCTGCATCCACGGTGGCATCACCGTCCTTGCCGCCGTCAATGGACAGGGTGGCGTTTTCCTCCACCACAATGTTGCGCACGGCGTTCACGTCCACATTGCCGGTGAGCTTGGATTTGGACCCCGTCACAACCACATCGCGCGCTGCGTTGATTTCCGTGCCGGTCACGCTGGCACCGTTCTTGATGGTGACATCCTGCGTGGCGTTCACCACGTTCTTGATGGCGGTGCCGGACGTGGCATCAACATGCTCCTGAAATGTGCTGTTGTCGATGGTGACACTCGCATTGTAGCTATTGTCGCCTGCGGTGACGGTGGAGCCCTCCACCACGCTGCCGTTCAGGATTTCCACGCCGTGGGTGCCCTCCACCTCGGCCAGCACCGCGTTGAGGTCCTCGATGGTGGCCTTCTGGGCAGCCTTTACGGAGGAGCCCTCGTGCAGGCCGTCCTTGTCGCTCTTGTTGCCGTGGATGAGGTGCACGTTGCCGCCGGTGGATTCCACCGCGCCGTACACGGCCACATGGCCCGTCGTGTCGCCGGCATCGATGTCGCCGGCGGCGGTCAGCGTGGAATCCGCATCCAGGTCAAGGCCGACGAGGGTGACGTCTTGTCCGGCGTTCACATCGCTGCGCACGGCCACCAGGGTGTTGGCGTTCACCGCGCCGGTGATGTTGAGTGATTCGTTGGCGGCGGAAACATTGCCGAAGGCGGTGCCGGCCGTACCGATGCCGGCCACGCGCACGGCATCGGTGTCGTCCTCATCGCCATACACGGCGAAGTTGCCGGCACCCGTCAGGGCGCCCATCACCACCGTCTGTTGGGAAGAGGGGCGCTGCTCGCAGGTGGGCGTGTTGACAAGCCCCTCCGCGTGAAGGGTCTTCTTTTCCGCGTCGCTCAGCGTGGAGATGTCGCCGTTGAGCACCACAAGCTCGCTCAGCGAGCCCACGCTCACCTCGCCCGTGGCGGCGGTCTTCTTGTCCACCTTCACATCCTCGAGCACGACCCGGTTGCCGCCCTCCGCCACCTGGATTTTGTCGGTGACGATATTCAGCTTGCCATCGTACTGCTTCTCCTGGCTGGGCACCAGGTCGGTGGTGTTGGCCCCGAAGTGGTTGGCAAACACCACGGCGTTCCCGGCGGTCAGCGTGGTGTCGCCGCTGATGAAGCTGGCGAACACACCCTGCGTTTGCTGGGTGGCCTGGAAGGTGATGTTGTTGGTGGCTGTGTACGTGTTCCCGGAGGTGTGGTTGTACACCTCGGAGAACGGTATGTTCGTACCTGTGATGTCGTTCGCATGGGCATTGTAGGCACCGGATGCAACGGCGATGACGGCGGCGATGAGGCTGGCGCGCAGCCTGACTGGCAGATGTAATTTCATATCGATGTATTTTTGGGTTATCTGTTGGGCATGGCCTTTGCAGACCCGCCCGGGGATGCTCCGGAAGAATTCCGTTTGCACGTGAATAATACCGCTTTACAAAAGCGGTATTATTTCGTATACTAAACAAGTAGCTTACTACAAGCGTTCAACAAATGACAGGAAATATCACGTCTGCGCCTCTGCTGTGTTGTGAAACCGCGCGTGCCGTTTCGGTACTGCACGTCACATACCGTACTGTTTCGGTATATCTCAATTCCAGGGAAACCAGATTTTACAAGGGGTGCGGGGGAGTGGGAAAAGTGGCGGTGGAGCCGCTTCCCGACAAAAAAAATGAAAAAAATTCAAAATGGGGGTTGACTACGCTTTTGTAAACCGTATGGACTTGCGAGACACAGATGTAGCAATTTATCTCTTGGAAGAGCGCGGCGTGAAACCCAGCGAGGCGGCGCGGCTCATCCTGAACGGGTTGGACGAGCTGGACTGCCGCGGCACGCCGGCAGGGGAACGCCTGCGGGTATTGGGGAAATGCCTGCGGGAAGGCATCCGCCTGTACCGTGAGAGCGACAAAAGCGTCAGCTTCGCGGAGGCGGTGCAGCGGACGCTGGACGGCAAGGCGGGGCAGTCGCCGCGCACGGTGCAGGATTTCCGGCAGTGCATGAACCGCCTGATGGAGAGCGTGGAGGGCTTGCGGGAAAGGCCGCTGAACCGAATCGGCACGCAGCACTGCACGGAAATCCTGGAGGCGGGGTTCCCCAGCGAGACGCGGCGGCGCAAGGCGCGCGCGTGCCTGTCCGTGCTGTTCCAGACGGGGATCCGTCACGGCTGGTGCAAGGAGAACCCGGTGAAGGGCACCGAGGCGCCGCGCATACGGGAAAAGACCATCGTGCCGCTGCGGCCGGAGGAAATCGAGCGGCTGCTGCAAACATCGCGGCAGAGGCGGCACCGCGCCTGCCGCCCGGCCGTGGCGCTCATGCTCTACACGGGCGTTCGTCCGCAGGAGGTGACGCGCCTCACGTACGGGTGCATCGACACCGAGAGTGGGGAGCTGACGGTTCCGCCGCGTCATTCCAAGACGGGCGGCGGGCGCAGCATTCCGCTGTGCCCCAGCCTGCGCGCCATTCTGGAAGAGGCGGGGCCCTGCGCGCCGGAGCAGCGCATCTGCCCGCCCAACTGGATCAACCGCTGGAAGGAGCTGCGCCGGGACGCGGGGTTCACGGAATGGCAGCAGGATGTGCTGCGCCACACCTTCGCCAGCTACTTTGCCAAGGCGTACCGCGATTTGCCCACCCTGCAGCTGTACATGGGGCACCGCGACGTGAGCCTGCTGCTCACGCGCTACGTGAACCTGCAGGGCATCAGCCGGGATGCCGCGCTGCGCTTCTTCGGCGAGGACAAGCGAACGCGCCGCGTGTACCGTGACACGCGGCGCGGCGGCGGCATGGTGCCGCTGGTGGGGTGAGGGGCGAGCCTTTGGCTCAATTAGGATTAGGATTAGGATGAGGATTAGGATTAGGATTAGGATTCATTGCCGGTTCTCCGCGCGGTGCGGTCAACGGGAGAGAATGACGTTCCAGTTCTTGGCGTCCAGTTCCTCCAAGGCGGGGGCGAGGTCGGCCAAATCGATGTCCGGGGCGATGCCGATGCCGATTTCACCCCGCTCTTGCGGGATGTTGATGCAGTCTGCGATATGGTAGACGGAATCCGCATCCAGCCTGCAATGGGCGAACATGCCGCGCGCATTGACGAGGGAGCGCAGGTCGCCGCGGAAGGTCTTCAATCCACCGCAGCGGTAGAACATCCATTCCGCGCTGCGCAAATGGGGGGTCGGGATGTCGAAGGCGGTCAGGGATTCGCACATGTTGAACATGGAATTCCCCCTCTCCAGGGAGGGTAGGTTGGTGCGGAGTTTCGCCAGGGAGCGGCACCAGTAGAACATCATCTGCCCGTCCCGCAGGGAAGACAGGTCAGACTCGAAACGGCGCAGACCCTGGTTCATGTGGAACATGTGCGCGCCGTACCTCAGCATGGGCGTGTCAGATACAAACTCCGCCAGCTCGCGGCACTCGTAGAACATATCCTGCGCCTCCCGCAGGGAAGGCAGTGCGTTCTTGAAGCTCCCCAGCCGCGTCCAGCTGAACATGTAGACCCCGTCCTCCAGCAAGGGCAAATCACCCTCCCACGAAACCAGGCGCGAGCCCCTGA
Organism: Akkermansia sp.; assembly: GCA_024405455.1. Classification (GTDB taxonomy): domain Bacteria; phylum Verrucomicrobiota; class Verrucomicrobiia; order Verrucomicrobiales; family Akkermansiaceae; genus Akkermansia. Next base: position 7,224 of record JAKSOT010000013.1, read on the forward strand.
AAAGGTTTCTTCCGCGGGTAAGCGTCTCCAGCCCGGCACAGGTGGGGTCAACCCTGGCGACCTCCCTCAGCGGGGAACCGGGGCAGTAGAACGGCGGTGTTTCATTCGTGATTTTCATAGCGAAAAGATTTGTGCTTGATGGATGCCGGCGGAAGCTCATGCGGCGAAACCGATTCTCCGCCGCTCGGTCTCCGGCACCTCGCACCGTTGCGCCTGCCGCAGCCGGATTTTCTGCTGCAGGGTCTCTTCCCGCTGTATCTCCTGCCGCCGCACCAGTCTCTCTATGGCCAGCTTCAAATCCGCCGTGCGGATGGTCTTGTGGTGCGCGCGCACCGCTGCCATGGCGGCCTCGTCCACCGCATGCGCAACGTCCGACAACGGGTGGCCCAGCAGCTGCACCGCGTGCGGCTGCAGGTCGAATGTCTCGTGCGGTCGCTTCGCCAGCGCGTAGGCCAGCACGTCCTCCACCTCTTCTTGCGAAGGCATGTCCACCTTGATGTGGGTGCCCAGGCGCCCGGTGCGCAGCACGGCGGGATCCAGCGTGGAAATCAGGTTGGTCATGCCCACCACCAGGATACGCTTTTCCCCTGCGGTCTGCAGGCATTTCAGGAAGCTGTCCACCTCCTCCCTGCTGTGGGTATCGTGGCTGGAAAGCTCCGCGCGGTTGGGCATGAAGGCATCCATCTCGTCGATAATAAGGATGGACGGCGCGTTGTCTGCGGCGCGCTGGAAGCATTCCTCAATCTTCTTGGCGGTTTCGTGGACGTAGCCGCTGCCGATAGTGCTGGAATCGATGCGCTCGGTGTGCCAGCCCAGGTGTTCCGCCAGGCGCTCCACGGCAAAGGTTTTGCCGCAGCCGGGCGCACCCTCCAGGATAAAGCCCTTGGGAAATGCAACGCCCATGGCGGCATACGCGTCTATGTTGTTGACAATATCCACCACCTGCTCGTTGAAAAAGGTTTCCAGCTCCTCACGCCCGCGCAGACGGAACGCCCCGGATGTGGGCTTGATGCGTCTGCGCTCTTCTTTCAGGCGCTTCGCCTCCGCCTTCATCTCGTCGGTCACCACCAGACGCCCGCAGGATTCAAAGTATGAAGCAAGCGCGCGGAAGACCTCCCAATTCATCCGGCGTCTTTGATACGCATCGGCAAGCTCGTTGTTGAAATGATGGCGGATCAACATGATGTAATCTTCATCGTCCATTCCCATCAGTGAACAAATGTAGTGGTTGTCTGCGTAATCGCCTATGCTCGGGCATGACTCGTCCTCCTGCCTTTCGGCGAACAGTTCCAGGATCTTGGCATGATGCGCCTCCATCCTTTCCTGCCGTTCCTCCTCGCTGTCTTCTTGCTCCCTTTGTTCATACTCGCCCTTTTCGCGCTCGTACTCATTGATAACCTGCTGCAGGCGATCAATTTCATCCGTGTAACGCTTGTTCAAGACATCGATTTGCGCGATCATGCTCTTGACCAACTCTTCCAATTCTGTCTTTTTCATAATGTTGTAACTATTAGGTGGAATAATTCCGCCGGGTGTCAGGATGCGTTCCGTTGCCGCATGGCAGCCGTGTATAGCGAAATCCAGTCATACAGTGAAACTAAGCGTTTCCCCGGCTTGTGCCGGATTATGCGCTAAGCTCCTGATTTAGCGGAGTGGAGAAGGCGCAAGTGCGCGACTATCTGGTATTGTGGGCAGCTGGAACTATGAGAATGGCCATAGGGGTTGAAGCGCACATATTATAGCGCCGATTGGAGTTCTTGTCAAGGAAATTCCGAACCTTTTTCCAAGAATTATGCGTTTATGCGCCGCACCCCCCGCCCCGCAGTGGGGAAGGGACCGCATCTGCGGGCGGGAAGGTGCGGCAGATGGCGGCTACCTCCTCCACGAAACGGCGCATGCGCAGCATGCCGGCGTGCGGCTGCAGGGTGGATTCGTCCATGAACAAGCTGCGCTTGAGCACCAGTTTCAGCGATACCACGCGGGCATCCTGGCGCTGGTAGGCCTGCGGCACCGCGGATTCGCCGAAAGGCGTGTTCAAGGCGAACGAAAGCTCGTGCCGGTACGCGCAGTCCGCCACCGCGCGCACGAGCGCGGTTGGGCAGTGGTAGGGTGCGAACCCGATGCACACATCCGGCCGCTCCGCGCCCGCCATGCCGGGCATGGCGTAGCTTTCCGGGTAGCTCTGCAGGTCCAGGATGCGGGCGCGGTCGTGGATGGCCAGGCTTGCCCTGGTGAAGCGCGCCAGGGTCTCGTGGTGCGGGCGGTAGTACCTGTTCAGCAGGGCGTGGCGGCGGCGTGGACTGGACATTTGGCGGATTTCCGTACCGTCGAACGCATGGGTGGGAACCACCCCGCAGCCCACGGCGGCAAGCGGTTCGCGGCTGTCGTCCTCCAGGCGCTCGGTGTCCACCACCAGGCGCGACACCGGCGCGGCAACGCGGCGGCAGACGTCCAAGCCGGCGGGTGCCAGCCCGTCCAGGAACAGGTCCGCGCTCATGCGGGCCAGGCGTTCCTGCACATCGCGCGGGCAGGAAAGCCCGCAGTGCTTGGGCAGCGCGGCGGAAACATGCGGCATGTTGATGATGAGGTGCGGATGCCTCACAAAGAGGCCGATGACCTTCGGGAAGCTCATCGGATTGCGGCACAGCAGGTCCCGGTTCCCGACATGCAGCGCCTGCGCCAGCTCGCGCATGCCCACGGTGCGGGGCGCGTTCACTGTGCATTGGGTGACGGAATCGAAGGCCTCTGCACGCCAGCAGCCGGAAAGGCCGAAAACGTGCAGCAGGCGGTAGCAGGTGTGCCCCTCCGCGTTGGTGTAGCGCCAGGGGGTGTCCCCCTTGGCGCCCCACACGCGCAGCATGTCACCCAGCGTGAGCCTGGGCGCGCCGCCGTACATGTGCACGCACATGTGCGGCACCGGGGCCTCGGCAAGCTCCGGGGTGGAGCAGATGGTGTCTGCGTTCTCCAGCAATGCGGGGATGTGCATTGCTATCATCTCTCGTTCTTCCCATAATGGGGAGTTGTTGTTGTCCATGGTGTTCTTCATATTCGGGTTGTGGGTTGGAAGCAACACGGACGGGGTCAACCCCCACGGGCAAAAAAAGCCGTGGTACCCGCCCTGAAACAGGGACGGAGCCACGGCTCGCTCATGTACGATCAGGATTCCCTGAAAGATTGACCTAAGCCGTCACATTGTCTGCCGATTGCCCTGGGGCAATCTCCGCGAATTTCGGCTTCGCGTGAGCCCGGCGGGGCGGTACACACCCCTCTGTCGGGCTGATATGATACCACACTTCCCCGCTTTTTTCAAGCGCAAAAAACGGGGAATGACGATAATGCGGCTGGCGTTGCGGCGTTCAGCGGAAGATGACCTCGTTGACCACCCTGCCCTGCTGCACGGGGGCCTTGATGGTGATGTGCCTCTTGCCCGGCTGCAGCTGGTAGGTGCGCACGGGGCCGTTCACCTTGGGTGCTCCGGCGGCGCCGTCAACGGTGACGTTGCCCGTGCCGACCACCAGCACCCTCTTGGCCTTGGCGGGTACGGCCAGGCGCGCGTTGAGCGGCTGGCGCGAGAGGTCGAACGCGGAGCAGATGTCGCAATCCGTCAGGGAATCCGGGTTGGTGCGCGGGTCGTCAGGCGCCATGTCCAGCTTGAACATGTCCAGCTTGATGTCCTGGGCGGAGTGCCCGGCGTTGGTGAGGCGCAGGCCTGAGACGGGATCCTTGGGCATGCCGTTCTGGCGGATGACGAGCATGCCGCCCTCGCGGTGGGGTTTGACGGTGACGTACTTGCCGTCGGCGGTGCGGAGCTCCACCTTGGCCCACTTTTCCACATCGGGGTTGTTGAGGGTGATTTCCAGCCAGGTGGCCACCTGCGGGGTGGCCAGCTCAAAGCAGACGAACTGGCCGGGCGCGGCCTTGGCGACCTCGAAGATGCGGTTGATGCCCACGGATTTCTCATTGCGGTAGGCGGAGGCGGCGGCCAGGCCGGGGATGTTGGTTTTCACCACGGTTCCGGGGCGCTTGTTGACGGTGAACTCGCAGACGGAAAGCCAGTTGGGCGCGGCCTGGAGCGCACGGTAGCGCACGTAGCGGGCGTGCACGGGCTTCTCGAGCGCCACGTTCACGCTGGCGCCCTCCGTGGGCTTGCCCAGGGGCTTCCAGTCCTTGTTGTCCAGCGAGTATTCCATCTGGCCCTTGGGGAAGAAGTCCTGGGCGTAGCGGCCGCCCATTTGCAGGCAGACCGTGCGGATATCCACCGCGCCGCCGCAATCCAGGCCAATCCAGTCGCCCGCCTTCTGCTGGGCGCCGGAGTGCCAGAGGGTCTTGGGATCGCCGTCGGCCACGTTCTTGGCGTCCTTCTGGGCATCGCCCACGGAGCTGGTGAAGACGGGCCTGCAGGCGTCGCCCTTCGTTCCGGCGAGCTGGCTGTAGACGCGTGCGTTGACGAAGTTGAGGGTCTCTTTGATGGCGGGTGTCATGGCGTAGGCGGCCACCTCAATTCCGGTGGTGGTGCCCACGCTGCCGTTCTGCCAGGCGGTACGCGTCATGCCGCCGATGCGCTCCAGGATGTTGCCCGCGTAGAGCAGGCTCTCCAGCGCGGGGGCGGTCTCCTGCTCGGAGAGGGCGCCGATGATGCGCCCGCCCGCCTGGCCGGTGAGCTCAAAGGCCTCCAGCCACGGGGCGATGTCCCGCTGCAGGGGCTCGATGCCCTTGGCGCGGCGCAGCTCCCTGCCGGCGGCGGCCATGGCCTCGAACTCCGCCTGCAGCTTCTTCGCCCTGGCGGCATCCGGCTTGCCCGCCGCCACGGATTCCGTGTACGCCTTGGCGTCGTCCGCAATGCCGGCGGATTCCTCGCGGAAGTAGCCGTGGTTGTTGGGCAGCAGGTAGGAGTTGTGGTGGCAGAACACCTGCATGGCGTCCGCGCAGCTTGGGTACAGGCGCGCGATGCCCTGGTGCCAGGAGTTCTCGGAATCGAACCCGCAGATGTTCCAGGTGTAGTCCGCCACGCCGAAGAGGCCCACCTTGCTGGCCTCCGCGCGCTCCATGGGGTTGGCCACAAAGCCGCTCATCTCCCCGCGCATCTCGGGTTCCTGGCCGTTGCCGTACGTGCGGCCCATGGACAGGCGGGAGGCCTTGAAGTCCGAGCACGGCCAGTTCCACCAGATGAACGTGGGGCGGCCCAGCGCCTGGTGCACCCACTGCTGGCCGGAGAGCGTGATGTCGTGCACCACGGAATCGCCGGTCCACATCACGTGGATGGCCTTGTCAAGCCCGCTGCCGAGCGCGCCGAGGAACTGAGGGTTGGTCCAGGCGCGGTTGTAGCCCGTGGGGCACATCACCAGCTCCTGGTTCACGTCCTTGTGCGTGCGGATGAAGTTTTCCAGGATGTAGTTGCAGAGCTGCACCTGGCGCTCCGGCTTGCAGATCTCGCCGCCGGAATCGTCCACCAGCACCGCGAAATCGCGCACGCCCAGGTCATAGAGCTGCTGGAGCTTGGCGCACAGGCCCTCCAGCTGCCTCTTGCCGCCGTTGTCGTTCCAGTTCACGGTGTTGGCGGGGTGGATGCCCCACACGAAGCGCACGTGGTTCTTGCGCGCGCAGTCGATTTGCTTCTTCAGCTCCGCGGCCTGCTGCGCGGGGTACAGCTCATAGCAGCCGCTGCCGTGGTGGAAGGGGTCGTCCTTGGGCGCGTACAGGTAGAAGTTCATCTTGTTGCGGCCGTAGAACGCAAACTGGGACATGCGGGCCTCGCCGCCCCACGGGATGCCGTAGTAGCCCTCCACCGTGCCGCGGTACGCCAGGTCCGGCCAGTCGAGGATGGTGCCGCAGGGCAGTTCGCCCAGCTTCGCCACCTCCTCGATTCCCTTGTCCGGGAACGGGTCTTTCTGCGCGTCCTTGGCACCGGGAACACCTTTCAGCAGCTGGGAAACAGTCTGCTTGGCGTAGTACAGGCCCAGCTCGTCCAGCTCGGAGGACCACGGCTGTCCATGCACGAACACCTCCAGCTTGCCGGGGGTGATGCGCAAGGCGTACGAGCCTTCCTTGGCGGGCAGGTTGGAGCTGGGGTCGTCCTTCCCACGTTCGTTGCTGGTGATGGGGAAGATGACCACCTCGGTCACGCGTGTGTATTCCGTACCCAGTTCGCACTTCTGCGGGGTGGGGTAGACGGGGCTCACGGCGGCGGGCGCGGCGGCGGCCAGCGCGCCCAACAGGCTCATTACGGCAAAGGCGGTTTTCATAACTCGCCGCCTATTCTACCAAATCGCCCCACCCCCCGCAAGAAAGACTTGCGCGCATGGAGGTTTCGATTGTTCTCCACCTGTTAGCTCCAAAATTTGTCATTAAAATTGACAAACGGGGAAATGCGGGTAAAATCTGCGGCGATTTATGAAGCATGCTTCCCATCCTAACAAGGAAACGCGCAGCCACGCGGGGTTCCAGATGAAAATGATCGTGGACCGCGCGGAGGCTCTGTATGCGGAGATGGAGGGTGCGCCGGACATCACGCCGGCGCAGTGCCGCGTGCTTCTGTACCTGGAGAGCCGGCGCGGGGAAGCGGAGGCGGTGTCGCAGCGCGACATCGAGCACCACCTGAACGTGAGCCACACCACGGTGAAGGGGCTGCTGCGGCGGCTGGAGGAAAAGGGGCTGGTTCGCACGGCGTTCGACAGCGAGGACGGTCGCGTGAAACATGCGTACCTGACGCCGTACTACCACAAGAGGCACGAGCAGGCGAGCGGGGCCATCGAGCGCCTGGAGGCTCGCATGCTGGCGGGCTTCACCGCCGCGGAGAAAAGGCAGCTGAACGATTTTCTGGGCCGCATGGCCGACAACATTCTACAAAACAATTGAACAAGATGGACACCAAGACGATATTGACGATAGCCGTGGGCGGGGCCGCGCTTCTGTGCGGCACCGGGTGCGACAAGGAGGACGCGCAGCAGGCGGCGCAGGCCATGCCGCCCGTGAAGGTGGGCGTGATGAACATGGTGCAGCAGGATGTGACGCTGTACCAGACGTGGTTCGGGCACCTGCGCGGCGTGGAGGAGGCGAATATCCGCCCGGAGGTTTCAGGGCGCCTGCTCAAACAGGTGTACAAGGACGGCAGCTGGTGCCAGGAGGGCGATGTGCTCTTCCAAATCGACCCCGCGAGCTACAAGGCGGCGGTGGACATGGCGGAGGCCAACCTGGAGGTCGCCAAGGCGAGCGTGCTGCGCGCCCAGGCCACCTTCGAGCAGGCGGAGCAGGACGTGAAGCGCTACTCCGGCCTGGTGAAGTCCGGCACGGTTTCCGAGAAGAACTACACGGACGCCCTGCAGGTGCGCAAGGAGGCCAAGGCCGCGCTCACCGCCGCAGAAGCCCAGGTGGGCCAGGCGCAGGCCAATCTGGAGAACGCGCAAATCAACCTGGACCGCTGCACCATCCGCGCGCCGTTCACCGGGTTGGCATCCAAGTCCACGGCGAGCGTGGGCGAGCTGCTGAGCGCGAGCGGGCAGCCGCTGACCACCATGTCGTCCATCGACCCCATCCGCGTGGACTTCGCGGTGCCCACCAAGCAGCTGGTGCCCAAGCTGGCGGACAAGGAAGCCAACTCCGCGGAGCAGGGCCCCGCCATCACGGATTTCCAACTCGTGCTGGATGAGAACACCGTGTTCACGCACCCCGGCAAGGTGGTGGCCGTGGACAGCGAGGTGAGCCGCAGCACGGGTACCATCTACTTCATCGGCCATGTGCCCAACCCCGCGCACACCCTGCGCAGCGGCGCGGCCGTGCGCGTGCGCGCCGTCACCGGCGTGGAGAAGGACGCCTTCCTGGTGCCCGCCCGCGCGCTGATCGCCTCCATGAGCCACCGCTACATCTACATTGTGGCGCCGGACAAGACGCCCGCGGGCATTGACGTGCGCCTGGGCGACAGCGTGACGCTGGAGATGCCGGACGGCAAGGGCGGCCAGGCGCCGATGCTGATGCAGGTGGTGTACGCCACCAGCGGCACCATGGCGGAACAGCTCAAGGAAATCGGCTACGAGAACCCGGTGGATGCGCCCGTGGTGGTGGAAGGCACGCAGATGGCGGAACGCTACGCCAAGGCCAACCGCACCATGAAGGAGCACGGCGTGAAGGAGGGCTTCGGCACGCTCGCGCCCGCCCCCTTCGAGTACACCGTGCCCGTCTCCACCACCCCGTCCGTCACCGCGCAGGGCAGCCAGCACTAACCCAGCCGCACCATGAGCGCCTATTTCATCAAGCACCCCGTCATTGCCACGGTGATTGCCGTGGTGACCACCCTGCTGGGCCTGGTGTGCCTGCAGAACCTGCCGATTGCGCAGTACCCGGAAATCACGCCCACCATCGTGCAGCTGCAGGGCATCTTCCCCGGCGCGGACGCACAGTCCGTGGCCGATTCCGTGGGCACCCCGCTGGAGCGCGAGGTCTCCGGCGTGCAGAACATGAACTACATGACCTCCGTTTCCTCCAACAACGGAGTCTACAACCTGGTGGTGGTGTTCGACCCGAAATCCGACCCCGACCTGGACCAGGTGTTCACCAACATGCGCTACGGGCAGGCGTCCTCCCGCATACCGACGGAGGTGCTGAACTCCGGCGTGACCATCCGCCAGATGCCGGGCCTGCCGCTGGTGATGTACGCGCTGACCTCGCCCGACAACTCGTGGGACCCGGTGCACTTCTCCAACTACGCGCAAATCAAGATGGTGGACGAGCTGAAGCGCGTGCCGGGTGTGGGCGAGGTCAACGTCTACGGCGCGGGCCGATACGCCATCCGCGTCTGGCTCGACACCGTCGCCATGACCCACCTCAACATCTCCGCCGCGGAGGTGCGCCAGGCCATCCAGCAGCAGAACATGACCAACCCCGGCGGCAAGATCGGCGCGGACCCCGTCCCCGGCGGCCAGGAGAAAACCTACACCGTGCGCACGCAGGGGCGACTCAGCTCGCCGGAGCAGTTCGGCGACATTATCGTGCGCCAGGAGGAGGACCAGATTGTCTACCTCAAGGACATCGCGCAGATTGAGCTGGGCTCGGAGAACTACTCCGTCACGGGCCGCGTGAACGGCCGTGCCTCCGCCAGTGTGGTGGTATTCCAGGCCCCCGGCTCCAACGCCATCGAGACCGTGGACCGCCTGAAGGAAGTCTTCGAGAAGCAGGCCGCCGCCATGCCGCCCGGCCTGGAGGGCGAGCTGGTGCTGGACACCACCACCGCCGTGCGCGCGTCGATCAAGGAAATCCGCGCCACGCTGATAGAGGCCGTGGTGCTGGTGGCGCTGGTGGTGTTCGTGTTCCTGCAGAGCTGGCGCGCCACGCTGATTCCGCTGATTGCGGTTCCGGTGTCGCTGCTGTCCACGTTCGCGGTGTTCCCGATTTTGGGCTTCACGCTCAACACCATCTCCCTGCTGGGCATGGTGCTGGCCATCGGCCTGGTGGTGGACGACGCCATCGTGGTGGTGGAGGCCGTGCAGCACCACATCGACAAGGGGCTCAACCCGCGCATGGCCGCGTTCGCCGCCATGCAGGAGGTGAGCGGCCCCGTGGTGGCCATCGCCCTGGTGCTGGCGGCGGTGTTCCTGCCCTCGCTCCTGCTGGAGGGCATCACGGGCACGCTGTTCAAGCAGTTTGCCATCACCATCGCCATCTCCATGCTGATTTCCGCGTTCAACGCGCTCACGCTCTCGCCGGCCCTGTGCACCATCCTGCTGCGCCCGAGCGCCATCGACCGCGCCAGCGGCCACAGCCGCCTGAAACGCATCTACATGCGCCTGCACGACGCCACGCTCGGCCTCGCCTTCCGCATCTTCAACAAGGGCTACAACGGCGTGGCCAACACCTACACGATGGTATGCGGCAAGCTCTCGCGCTCGCTGGTGATTTCCATCCCGCTGCTGGTGCTGTTCTGGGCGAGCATCCACCCGCTCTCCAACAAGGTGCCCGGCGCGTTCCTGCCGGACGAGGACCAGGGCTTCCTGCTCGCCGCGCTCATCATGCGGCCCGACAACTCCCTGCAGGTGTCCTACGACCAGGCCGTCAAGCTGGAGAACGCCATCTGGGGCTGCGATTACGCCAAGGAACCCGAAAAGGCCGACCCCGCCCTCAAGCACGTCACCAGCGTGGTGGGCATCAACATCCTCAACTTCGTGCAGACCCCCGGCGCCGCCGTGGCCTTCGTGGAGCTCAAGGACTGGAAGGACCGCCCCGGCGTGACGCTGGAGGAAGTCAAGAAGCGCATCGAGGCGCGCGTGTACATGGCGGGGCTGGATGGCCTGCCCATGGTGATGCAGCCGCCCGCCATCCCCGGCGTGGGCGTGTGCAACGGCGTGTCCATGGTGCTGCTGGACCTGGAGGGCCAGGGCGTGCCGTACCTGCATGAGAACGTGGAGAAGTTCAAGGCGGCGGCGGAACGCCTGCCGGAGGTGGCCCAGTGCATGCACATGATGATGCCGGACACCCCGCAGAAGTTTCTCTCGCTCGACAAGGAGAAGTGCCTCTCCCACAAGGTGGACATCGGCGCCGCAAACGCCATCCTCTCCACCTACAACGGCTCCTTGTTCGTCAACTTCTTCAACAACTTCGGCCAGCAGTGGGCCGTCTACCTCCAGGCCCGCGGCACCGACCGCACCGACATCGACAAGATGGAGGGATACTTCATCACCAACCGCGAGGGCGAACGCGTGCCGCTCGCCGCCATCGTCAACGTGCAGGACGTGGCCGACACCGAGTTCGTGATGCACCACAACATCTACAACGGCGCCAAGCTCACCGTCATGCCCAAGCCCGAGTACTCCACCCAGCAGCTCATGGTGGCACTGGAGAAGCTCTACGCCACCGAGATGGACACCACCCGAATCGGCATGGACTACGAGGACATGAGCTTCCAGGAGAACAAGGTGCGCCACTCCGCCAGCATGCTGGAAATCTTCGCCATGTCCGGCGTGTTCGCGTTCCTCATCCTGGTGGCGCTGTACGAGAAGTGGACGCTTCCCCTCTCCGTGTTCATGACGGTGCCGATAGCGGTTGCCGGCGCGTACGCGGGTCTGTGGGTGATGGGGCTGGAGCTCAACCTGTACGCGCAGGTGGGCCTGGTGATGCTGGTGGGCCTGGCCGCCAAGAACGCCATCCTCATCGTGGAGTTCGCCAACCTGGAAATCCAGCGCGGCAAGGGGCTCATGGAGGCCACGCTCGCGGCTGCGCGCCTGCGCTTCCGCCCGATTGTCATGACCTCGCTAGCGTTCATCCTGGGCTGCCTGCCGCTGATGTTCTCCACGGGCTCCGGCGCCATGGCGCGCTGCTCCATCGGCACCGTGGTGGTGATGGGCATGGCCGTGGCCACCGTGGTCGGCGTCTTCCTCATCCCCTGCTCATACGTCTTCATCATGCGCATCTTCCGCATCACCTTCAAATTGAACGACCTCGCGGCGGACCCCGACGAGGAGGGCGCCCGCCGCTACCTGGCCGCCGATGCCCAACGCACGCCGCAAGACGGAATTTGACCTTTATTTCTTATCGTTTTTTAACTATAATCCAACCCGTAAACGCACGATACAATGAAACAGACTGCGATACTCACCTTGACCGGAACCGTGATTCTGCTGAGCGCATGCGCCATCGGCCCGCGCTGGCAGGAGCCCAACATGCCCGTGCCCGCTGAATTCAGGGGCGCCTCCATTTCCGAGAGCACCATGGCAGACCTGCCCTGGCAGGTTGTGCTGTCCGACCCGGACCTGCAGAGCCTGCTGCGCGACGTGTTCAAGCACAACCGCAACCTGGAGGCCATGCAGCACAACGTGAACGCCGCCCGCCACTACGTGACGGTGCAGGCCGCGCCGCTCTTCCCGTGGCTGGGCTACGGCGCGGGCGCCAGCAAGGGCATGAACAACTCCGGCGGCTCCGCGGTGGTGCATACCTCCAGCACCACCACCGCTCCCGGCAGCGCCAGCCTCAGCGCCTCCTGGGAGCTGGACATCTGGGGCAACACCCGCAAGCGCGTGGAAAGCGCCAAGGCACAGGCAGAGGCCGCCGAGGAGGACTTCAACAACATGCGCATCTCGCTCATGAAGTCCGCCGCCTGCGCGTACCTGCAGCTCATCATGCTGGACGAACAGCTGGTCATTGCCAAGAACGCCATGCAGTCCTACTCCGAGTCGCTGGACCTCTTCAACAACCGCCTCAAGGGCGGCATCGGCACCTCGCAGCAGACCGCCGCCGCCCAAGCGTCGCTCTCCTCCGCGGCCGCCCAGGTGCCGCAGCTGGAAAGCCAGATAGCCGCCTTGGAGAACACGCTCTCCTCGCTCGCCGGGCGCATGCCGGGGCCCATCCCCCGCAGCAGGACGCTTGACGACTACGTGAACGCGAGCGACGTGGCACCGGGCATCCCCGCCCACGTGCTGGCGCGCCGCCCTGACATCCGCTCCAAGGAGCTGGCCATGCGCGCCGCCAATGCCGACATCGGCGTGGCCATCACCAACTTCTTCCCGCAAATCAGCCTCACCGGAGCCATGGGCTACGCCAGCGCGGACCTGCGCACGGCCATCTCAGGCCACCGCACCGGATGGGGCGTTCAGGCCAACGTGACCGGCCCGCTCTTCCGCGGCGGCCAGCTGGTGGGCGACTACAAGATCAAGAAGGAGGCCTTTATGGCGGCCAAGGCGGACTATGAGCAGACCGTGCTCAACGCCATGTCGGAAATCTCCTCCACCCTCACGGAGCGCCGCAAGTTCAAGGATGCGCTGGCCAACCAGGAAAAGGCCGTGGAAGCATACCAGGAGTACGTGCGCCTGGCCAAGGAGCTCTACACGCAGGGCCTCTCCAACTACTACGAGGTGCTCACCGCCCAGCAGGGCCTCTTCCCCGCACAGGCGCAGCTCGCCACCATGCGCTACCAGTACGCCGCCTGCATCCCCACCCTTTACACCCAGTTGGGCGGCGGTTGGCGCGACCAGCAGAACGACCACCTGGACGCCTACGGCCAGTCCACCATCCCGCAACCGCAGGAGTAACTGGAACACCACATCTCCCATGCAGCACCGCCAGGCGCACAACGCCCGGCGGTTCTTTGCATCTAGACGCGACCGCCCCGCAAATATTGAATTGATTCCCCGCGCGCAGGTTGTTATCATGCCAGCTTGACATGATTGTGTACGTTGACAACAAGGAAGTGGTGGTCTTCACGGGCGCGAAGGCCGAGGATGCCGTGCGGGCGGCGGGCGTGAAGCGCGCCGCCGGGCTGTACGACGCCTACGGCAACGAGATAGCCAAGGACAGCCCGATGAAGCCCGGACGCAAAATCTACACCGCCAAACCCAAGGTCTGACATGAAACCGCTCCGCCGCCTGATTCTCGCCCTTGCCGTCGCTCTGCCCTGCCTGGCCCAGCCCGCCGCGGCAGAGGAAATCACCGTGCTTGGCATCAACGACATGCACGCCGCGCTGGACAACATGCCCCGGCTGGCCACGCTCGTGAAGCGTGAGCGCGCGAGAGACCCGCAGGCCCTGCTGCTCTCTGCGGGCGACAACCGCACCGGCAACCCGTACAGCGATATGGCGAAGCGCACCGGCTGGCCCGTGGTGGCGCTCATGAACTACATGGGATTCAACCTGAGCGCGCTGGGCAACCACTCTTTCGACAACGGCATGGACCCGCTGCGCGACCTCATCGACAGCGCTGAGTTCCGCGTGGTGTGTGCCAACGCGTATGCGGCGGACAAAGACCGCATCCTCACCCAGCCGTACCGCATCTTCGAGCGCAAGGGCGTGCGCATCGGCGTGCTGGGGCTGCTGCAAATCGGTGCCAACGGCAAGCCGGACACGCAGCCGGAAAAGACGGAGGGCTTCACCTTCCGCGATCCCTTTGCGGTGGCGCAGGAGTACAAGTGGCTGCGGGAGCGCTGCGATGTGCTCATCCTGCTCACGCACCTGGGATTCGAGGACGACGTGGAGCTGGCCCGGCAGTGCCCGTGGGCGGATGCCATTGTGGGCGGCCACTCCCACACTGTGGTGGACGGCGCACACATGGAGGGCGGCGTGATGGTGACCCAGGCCGGCTGCAACGCCACCCGCCTCACCCGCATCACCTTCGATGTGCAGGACGGCAGGGTGGTCTCCAAGCACGCCGAGCTGCTGCCCGCCGCCACCTGCGAGCCCGATGCCGAAGCCGCCGGGATGGTGCGGCAATTCAAGGACGACCCCGTCCTCAGCGAGCAGATTGCGGAATGCGCGCGCGAGCTCACCGCGCGCGACGAGCTGGGCTGCCTGTTCACCGATGCCGTGCGCGAGGCCACCGGCGCGGACATCGCCATCGTCAACATCGGCGCCATCCGCCTGAATTCCCTCCCCGCCGGGCCCATCCGCCTGTGCGACGTCTTCCAGCTGGACCCCTTCGGCAACGACACCGTGCTCTACACCCTCACCGGGGAGGAGCTGCGCGCCCTCGTCACCGCCATCCCGCTCATCGACCACCACGGAGCGCCATCCGTTTCCGGCATGTCCTACCGCGCCACCCTGCACAAGGGCAATGTCCTGGACATCTCGGAAATGCTGCAGGCGGACGGCATGCCCATCGACCCCGCCAAGCGCTACACCGTGACCGTGCCGTCGTTTGTGGCCGCGTCCGCCCGCTTCCCGCATGCGGACCCCGGGCGCGCGCTGCACCAGCCGGGGCGGGACTGCCTCATCCGCCTCCTGCGGGAGCGCAAGAGCGTGGACTACGCCGGAACGCGCCGCGCCCACGTCACGCAGGATTGATATGGTGGCGAATATCCTTGATGAGGGGCGTGCCGCGTGGTAGAATACGCGCAACATGACCCCGAAACACATAGTTGCCGTCATCGACTACGGCTCACAGTACACGCAGCTCATCGTTCGGCGCGTGCGCGAGCTGGGATACCTCGCCAAGCTTTACGCGCTGGAGGACCTGCATGAAATCAGCGAGCCCGGCGCCATCATCCTCTCCGGCGGCCCCCGCAGCACATCCGAGCCGGATGCCCCGGACATCGACTTCGAGTGGCTCAAGGCGTTCAACGTGCCGGTGCTGGGGGTGTGCTACGGCATGCAGCTGCTCAACATCAAGACCGGAGGCTCCGTGCGCAAAAGCAACAAGCGCGAGTACGGCCCCGCAGCCCTCATCCCGGACAAGCTGGAGGGCCTGTACGCCGGCATGTCCCCGTCCTCCCAGGTGTGGATGAGCCACTCCGACACCGTGGACCACCTGGCGGACAACTGCAGGGTCATCGCCCGCAACAGCGAGGGCGTGCCCGTTTCCCTGCAGTGGGGCGAACAGATGTTCGGCATCCAGTTCCACCCGGAGGTCACGCACTCCCACGAGGGCCGCACCATCCTGAAAAACTTCCTCTCCTACGCCAGTGATTTGGCCAAGTTCGACATCGGCGACTTCAAGCGCCAGCTCATCGAGGAAATCCGCGAGAAAGTGGGCACCAAACAGGTGGTTTGCGGCGTCTCCGGCGGCGTGGACAGCACCGTGCTGGCCGTCCTGCTGCACGAGGCCGGCGTGAACGTGCGCTGCATCTTTGTGGACAACGGGCTGCTGCGCAAGGACGAGGCGCTGGAGGTGCAGGCCAACTTCCGCCGCATGGGCGTGGAGATCGAGACCGTGGACGCCTCCGCCCGCTTCCTGGAAGCCCTCAAGGGCGAACCCGCACCGGAGAAGAAGCGCCGCATCATCGGCAACCTCTTCATCGATGTGTTCTGGGACGCCGTCGGCGATGCCGAGATGCTCGCCCAGGGAACCCTCTACCCGGACGTCATCGAAAGCGCCTCCAACGCCAAGAGCAAGGCATCCGTCATCAAGACCCACCACAACCGCGTGGAGCGCGTGCTGGAGATGCAGAAGCAGGGCAAGGTCATCGAGCCGCTGGCGTTCCTGTTCAAGGACGAGGTGCGCGAGCTGGGCGCCTCCATGGGCATTCCGCACGACATCCTGTGGCGCCACCCCTTCCCCGGCCCCGGACTGGCCGTGCGCTGTCCCGGCGAGGTCACCAAGGACCGCCTCGACATCATCCGCGAGTGCGACGCCATCTTCATCGGCACCCTGCGCAAGTGGGCGTGGTACGACAAGTCCTGGCAGGCGGACGCGGGCCTCATCCCCGTGAAAACCGTGGGCGCGAAGGGCGACGAGCGCGCCTACGAGTTCGCCACCAACCTGCGCGCCATCATATCGGAGGACGCCATGACCGCGGACTGGGTGCAGCTACCGTACGACCTTCTGCGGGAGGCCTCCAACCGCATCCTCAACGAGGTCAAGGGCATCAACCGCGTACTCTACGACGTGAGCACCAAGCCCCCGGCAAGCATCGAGTGGGAATAAGGGAGTGGAATTTCCTTGAGACAACGTGCCGTCTGTGGTAGATTGGCGGCATGTTTAGAGTACTCGCGGCAACGGATTTTTCTGAGGCATCCCAGCCTGTGCTGGACTTTGCCGCCAACGTGACGCGCCAGTGCGGGGGCAAGATGTACCTGCTGCACGTGGTGCACCACAACATGGGCGACAGCGGGTTCGGCCTGACTAACGGCGACATGACGGGCGCGTTCTGCGGGCTGGAGATAGACCCGGACCACCCGAACCGCATCCTGGAGATTGCGGACAGGCGCGCCAAGGAGGTGGCGGACACCGTGCGCGAGAAGTGGGGCATCCCCATCTACGCCAAGGCGGAGGAGCACGAGGACATCGTGCGCTGCGTGGCGCGCTTCTGCGAGCGCCACAACGTGGACCAGGTGGTCATCGGCAACCGCCACCACAGCATCTTCAGCACCATCCTGCTGGGCAGCACGGCGGAGAAGCTGGTGCGCGGTGCCAAGGTGCCCGTGACCGTGGTTCCCTGCGAGCCCGACATGAAGAAATGAACATTGTATTCCTAGGAGATGTGGTGGGCGAGCCGGGGCGCGGCGCGCTCTACCGCGCCATCCCGCTGCTGCGCGGGCAATACGCCGCGGACGCCATCGTGGTGAACGCGGAGAACGCCGCCGGCGGCAAGGGCATCACCCCCAAGCTGGTGGAGGAGGCGCTGGAGAAGGGCGCGGACGCCATCACCCTGGGCGACCACACCTGGGACCAGCCGGATCTGGTGCCGTGGCTGGACGGCGGGTCGGATGCCGCCGCGCGCGTGCTGCGTCCCTTCAATTTGCAGGAAGGCACGCCGGGCAGGGGCAGCCTGGTGCTGGAGACGCCCGCTGGAAAACTGGGCATCCTGTGCCTGAGCGGGCGCACGTTCATGCGCCCCGGGGCCACCAACCCGTTCACGCTGGGATATGCGGAGGCGGTTCGACTGCGTGCGGAATGCGCCGCGCTCTTGGTGGACATGCATGCGGAGACCACCAGCGAGAAGGTGGCCATGGGCTACCGCCTTGACGGCGTGGCAAGCGCGGTCGTCGGCACGCACACGCATGTGCAGACCGGGGACGAGCGCATTTTGGAGCACGGCACGGCATACCTCACGGATGCCGGCATGTGCGGCTCGCTCAACGGCGTGATAGGCCGCGACGCGGAGGCGGTGCTGCAGGGCTGCATCACCGCCCTGCCCTGCAAGTATCCCGTGGGCGGTTGGCCCGCGCAGGTGTGCGGCGTGTGCGTGAGCACGGACGCCGCGGGCCGCGCCACCGCCATCACACGCATTGCACAGGTTTTCGAGAAATGATGGATGAGGAACGCTTCGGCGGCATCGGCCGCCTGTACGGCACGCCCGCCGCAGAGAGGATATCCGCCGCGCGCGTGGCCGTGGTCGGCATTGGCGGCGTCGGCTCCTGGGCCGCGGAGGCCCTCGCCCGCAGCGGCGTCGGCACGCTCATCCTCATGGATTTGGACGACATCTGCATCACCAACACCAACCGCCAGATAGAGGCCACGGAGGGCGCGTACGGGCGCTCCAAGGCGGAGGTGATGGCGGAGCGCGTGCGCACCATCAACCCCGCCGCGCAGGTGGTGCCGCTGATGCACTTCTACTCCGCCAAGCACCCGGAGCGCCTGTTCGACACGCGCCCGGACGTGGTGGTGGACGCCATAGACGACATGCACCCCAAGGCGCACCTGATAGCCGCGTGCCGGGAGCGCGGCGTGCCGGTGGTGACCTGCGGCGGCGCGGGCGGCCGCGTGGACGCCGCGTGCATCACCGTGGCGGACTTGGCGCGCACGCACCACGACAACATGCTGGTGCAGCTCCGCAAGGAATTGCGCAAAGACTACGGCTTCCCGCTGGAGGACAAGTGCCCGGAGATAGGCATCCCGTGCGTGTACTCGCCGGAGAGACCGCGCTTCCCGCGCTGCGACGGCTCGGTGTCCGCCGAGCGGGAACCCGGCACGCCCGCCAAGCTGGGCTGCGCCGCCGGGTACGGCTCCGCCACGCACGTCACCGGCACCTTCGGCTTCATGGCCGCCGGCGCCGCTCTCCAAATCATCACTCAATCCCAACCATGAGCAAGTTCAACGGCCATCCGCGCGAGGCACGCGCCAACAAGCACACCGCCGAATTCGAATCACGCCGCGAGCACAAGGCCGCGGGCAACGTGGTCCAGGCACTCAACGAAAACGACCTCGACGACATCCTGAAGGCCCACCCGCAGGGGCTCTACCTGGTGCTGGACTGCATCCAGGACCCGCACAACCTGGGCGCCATCCTGCGCACGGCGGACGGCGCGGGCGTGGCCGCCGTGGTCGCCCCGCGCGACAAGTCGGCGGGCATCACGGAAACCGTGCTGCGCGTTTCCGTGGGCGCGGCGGAGAAGGTGCCGTTCGTGCAGGTCACCAACCTTTCCCGCACCATGAAGGCCATGAAGGAGGCGGGCATCTGGTTCGTGGGCACAAGCGACCACGGCGACCGCTCGCTCTACGACGTGGACCTGAAGGGCGGCATGGCGCTGGTGATGGGCGCGGAGGGCGAGGGCATGCGCCGCCTCACCGAGGAGAACTGCGATTTCCTGGTGCGCATCCCCATGCTCGGCAGCGTGCCCTGCCTCAACGTTTCCGTGGCCACCGGCGTCTGCCTGTATGAGGCCCTGCGCCAGCGTTCCATCCCGTAACACACCACCCATGCCGGATTCCCTCATCATCGATGTCGATACCCGCCCCGGCGAGCGCGTGCGCTTCGTGTCGGACCTGCACCTGGCGCACGAACGCTGCGAGGCGCTCACGCGCTACCGCCTGGCGGATTTGTTCGAGGGCACGGACACCCTGGTGGTGGTGGGCGACCTGGCGGAGACGCGTCCCTGCCCATGGCGGGAGATGGGGCAGAAACTGCGGCGGGAGTTCTTGGAGCAATGCGCCGCCGCGGGCGTGCGGATGGTGGAGATAGCGGGCAACCACGACCCCGCCGTGCCCACCCAGCTGGCGCGTTTCTGGGGCGGTCGCGTGGTGGCCATGCACGGCCACGCCGTGTTCAAGGAGATTGCCCCGTGGAGCTGGGAATACCTGGACAACAAAGAATTTTTCAAGGAGTTCATCGCGGCGCACCCGGAGGCGGACACCTCTCTGGAGGGGCGGCTGGCGTATGCGCGCGAACTGTGCGACTCGCTCTCGCCCATCCTGAAGCGCAAGGGGCCGCACATTCCGTTGGTGAGCGGCTTCCTGCACTGCTTCTGGCCGCCGGAGCGCCCGTGGAACATCGTGATGAACTGGCTGCGCTGCCCCGCCGCCGCCAACCGCTTTGCGGAACAGTTTTTCCCGGAAGCGGAAACCCTCGTCTTCGGCCATTTCCACCGCAAGTGCTTCCGCCAATTCCCCAACCGCACCATCGTCAACACCGGCGCATGGTTCAAGCACGCACGCCCCTACATCCTGGACATGCAGGACGCCCGCATCACGTCTTTCCGCCCAGCCGGGCGGGAAAACACTTGACAAAATTGCGCGGCGCGGGTACTTTCAAGCGAACATGCAAAATATGACCCAACACGAAATTTCTATCAGGTCGATAGTGGAAGCCTCCGTCACAGCATATGCAGCGGGTTTCTCTGACCGTCACTTGGCCGAGGCGGATGACCCCGATGGGACAATCAATATGAAAATCAACAATATTTTCATATCCATCCTGGGAAGCGAAATCCAATACTACTCGGCACTTGCCAGATCGCTGGACAGCAGCTTGGGCAACATGTTGGAAAAGATGGCAATCGCTATCGCCAAACTTAGCTATGAGGTGCAAAGACATGTCGATGGATACATCACGAAGGGGCAAACGGAGTTCATTGCCCGCTTGCTGGAAGAGTACAAGCGACATGCAAAAAGTCCCTCAATTTCCGACTATGCGGCTCTGCTTTCTCTTGGGAACGACGATCAAACCATTCAAAAGAGGCATGAGAGCGACTACTACGTAGAGGATAAGGATGCCGGCCAGCATTACCTGATAGAACTCAAAATTGGAGGTGACTTGGATAACAAAAAGGCGAGGTCGGAAAAAGAGGCTCTGTTGGAACAATACTGCATCTTGTGCAACAGCTTGAAGACGGATGCGAACGTACACCTGAAGTTTGCAACGGCATACAACCGGTATGGAGAGGGCAACGATTGGAAACAGTCCAGGGTCTTGCAGTTCTTCAGCAAAGAGGAATTGCTCATCAGCTCCGACTTTTGGAACTTTATTTGCAAGAGCGACAGGGGATATGAGATTGTGATAGACGCATACCGCCAAAACGCGCACCACATCACCGATGCTCTCGAAACAATCAAGAAAGCCTATCTGCCCAATGGATGACCGGCTGCAAGGGGATGCCGATTGGCAAAAGTGCCTGAAATGCGGCGACAGCAGGGAACTCATCCGTCTTCTTCCAGACAAGAGTGTCGATTTCCTGTTGACGGATCCCCCGTACAACCTCAGCAGGCATTCAACCGGCAACATTCCCTTGCCCGGGCGGACACCCATGAACAATGACGTTGCCGAATGGGATCTCGTGGATTTTGCGCCGGAGGAATGGGTGGAAGAATTTTTGAGAGTGCTCAAGCCCACCGGCAACCTGTTCATTTTCACATCGTACAACCAAATCGGGCGTTGGTATGCATCTTTGGACCATAGGTTCGACACCTCGCAATTCATGGTGTGGCATAAAACCAACCCCGCGCCCAAAATTTTCAAGGCAGGGTTCCTGAACAGTTGTGAAATGATTTTCTGTTGCTGGAACAAAAAGCACACGTGGAATTTCATCTCTCAGGCAGAAATGCATAATTTTATCGAAACTCCCATTTGTATGGGGCCAGAGCGCATCAAGGACCCCAAGCATCCGGCGCAGAAGCCGTTGGCCGTATTGCGCAAACTCATCACCATAGCGTCAAACCCGGGTGATGTTGTCTTCGACCCCTTCATGGGTGTCGGCTCAACGGGTGTCGCCGCCCTGGAACTGCAACGCCGCTTCATCGGCTTTGAAATTGACCGCGGATATTTCAGGGCCGCGTGGGAGAGGGTGCAACGCCAAATGGAAAATCTGCAATCCCTATGAAGCCGATTATTAAATGGCCTGGTGGCAAGGAGAAGGAACTTGACCACATTTTGAGCAATCTGCCGCCCCGGTTCGCTTCTTACTACGAACCGTTTGTTGGCGGCGGTTCCGTTTTTGCAGCCATTGAGGCTAATCATTCTTTCATCAACGACAAGTCGGATGAACTTTGTTCCCTATACCGAAACATCGCGTGCAAAAATCAGATGTTTTTTGATTCCTTGAAGCAGGTGTCGGTGTCTTGGAATGCAATGAGGGAGTTCGCTGCCCACACGGACGCACTGTGCGGGGTTTTCATGAGCTACAGGAAAGGGGCGATAGACCGCGGTGAGCTTGCAAGGGATGTTGACCAATGGCTCAATGACAAGTGGGCCATGCTTGTGGGGATAATACCCCGTGCCTTGTCATTCCGTCTCTCTGACTACCGCAATGAGCTGCAAAAAAACCTGGTTCGCAAGCTTTTGCGGATGCGCCAGATTGAAGAGGTCAAGCACATGCTTCCGGAGCAGGATGTTCGCAACAACATTGCCACCGCCTTGATGAGTTCCCTGTACATGTACTATAGGGGGCTCTACAATGATGCGGCTGTAAAGTCTGGCACGCCAGAAATTCACAACGCGCTTTTTGTGTTTATCAGGAACTTCACGTATAGCGGCATGTTTAGGTACAATGCCAATGGTGAATTCAACGTGCCCTACGGCGGAATGGCATACAACTCAAAATCCATGGATCCCAAGATTGACTATTACCTTTCTGACGGTCTGGGCAAGCTGTTTTCCGGCACAAGCATTGACAATCTTGATTTTGAGGAATTTTTGAAAAAACATGCTCCCGGCGAGCATGATTTCATCTTTTTAGACCCTCCTTACGACACGGAATTCTCAACGTACGCCGAGAATGACTTCACAAGGGAAGACCATGAGAGGCTGGCAAATTATCTTTGCCATGATTGCAAGGCGAAGTGGATGATGATTATCAAGAAGACCGATTTCATCCTGTCCTTGTACGAAGGACACGGTTTGCATATTTCTTCCTTCGACAAGAAATACCAGGTGAGCTTCATGAACAGGAATGACAGGGAGGTCATGCACTTGATGATTACAAATTACGTACCCAGTCCGCTATCGAGTCGACATGGCACTCCATCGCAGGTGGCGGCAATGCTACCCGGCTTCGACTAACTTTGGGCACGCCTCCGCATCATGGACATGCGGGCGTGCAGCCTCACGGTCGCGTAAATCAGGCAAAACCCGCCAAATCAATTGACGCGTGCGCGAATATGCGGTATGCTGGGCGCATGGCAGGCTTGATTATAGCGCCCAAGGCGCGCATCTTTCATGGACACGACTGGGTGTACGGCACGGAGGTGCGGACGGTGTTCGGCAATCCGCAGCCTGGCGACGTGGTGCTGCTCAAGGACCAGAAGGACCGCTACCTGGGCTCCGCCATGTACAACCCGCACTCCCAGATAGTGGCGCGCCGCTTCTCCCGCCGCAAGCAGGATTTGGACCGCGACTTCTTCGCGCGGCGCATCGGCATGGCCGCCAGCCTGCGCGAGCGCATGCTGCCCGGAGAAACCCTGATGCGGCTGGTGTGGAGCGAGAGCGACGGCCTGCCGGGGCTCATCGTGGACCGCTACGGGGATGTTCTGGTGGTGCAGACGCTCACCATGGCCATGTACCTGCGCCTGGGGCTGATACGCGACATCCTGGGCGACCTCTTCAACCCGCGCAGCATCATCGTGCGCAACGACTCGCCCATGCTGGCGGCGGAGGGCATCGAGCCGGAGACCTACGTGGCGCGCGGCGGCCAGCCGGAACCCTTCGAGGCCGAGGCGCGCGGCATCAAGTTCCTGGTGGACCTCGCCACCGGGCAGAAGACCGGGCTGTACCTGGACCAGCTGCAGAACTACGGCGAGGTGGCGAAGTTCGCCCGCGGGCGCCGCGTGCTGGACTGCTTTTGCAACCAGGGCGGCTTCGCCCTCGCCTGCGCCAAGGCCGGTGCCGCATCCGTCACCGCCGTGGACATCTCGGAGGACGCCATTGCATCCGTGCGCAAGAACGCGCAGCTCAACGGCGTGAAGGTGGACGCCATCGCGGAGAACGCGTTCGACTTCCTGAAGCGCGAAAGCGAGGCCGTGCGCAACGGCGCCGACCCCAAGTGGGACCTCATCATCCTGGATCCGCCCAGCTTCACGCGCAACAAGAAGAGCCTGGGCGGTGCCATGCGCGGCTACAAGGAAATCCACCTGCGCGCCATGCAGATGCTGCCCGTGGGCGGCGTGCTCTCCACCTTCTGCTGCTCCCACCACGCCAGCGCGGCAATCTTCAGGCAGACCATCGCGGATGCCGCCGTGGACGGCCATTGCACCCTGCGCCTGGTGAAATCCCACGGCCAGAGCCCGGACCATCCCGTGCTTTTGAACATTCCGGAAACGGAATACCTGAAGGGATATACGTTTGAGATGGTTCCGGGGCGTTGATGCGGTTCGTTTCAGCATTGGAACCAACCCTTCGGGTTTAGTCGAGAATAAGGTTGACACGTACGCGCGCGGGGGGTATACTCTCGCTGAACAAAATGAGAATGCTTCTGCAAAAAATGATGTTCGGCGCGGCGGGGCTCCTGATGCTGGGGGTCGCGACGGCGCAGGCGGCGGAAGAGCATGCGGAGGGATTGACCACGGATGCGCCCGTGCTGTGGAACATCGACCTGCCGTTCTGGCCGGGGCACTCGCTGCCCATCAGCAACTCGCTGGTGATGTTCTGCCTGGCGGTGGTGGTGCTGACCATCCTGCTGCGGCTTGCCACGCGCAAGATGGAGCGCATCCCCGGCAAGCTGCAGAACTTCGTGGAATGGGTGTTCGAGTGCCTGTACAACTTTGTGGAGAGCCTGACCGGGCCGTACCTCGCCAAGAAATACTTCTGGTACTTCGCCAGCATCTTCCTGCTCATCCTGGTGAGCAACTACATGGGGCTCATCCCCGGCGTGGGCGAAATCACCTACGAGGGCAAGCCCCTGCTGCGCGGCGCGAACGCCGATCTGGGCGTGACGGTGTTCCTGGGCTTCTTCTACGCGCTGCTGTGGTTCATCTGGTGCATAGCGGAGCAGGGGCCGTGGCACTTCCTGAAGCACATCTTCGGCCCCAAGGGCGGGCTTGTGGGCGTGCTGAAATACCTGCTGATGCCCATCTTCTTCTTTGTGGGCATCATTGAGCTCATCTCCATAGCGGTGCGCCCGGTGGCGCTTGCCGCGCGACTTTTCGGCAACATCTACGCCGGAGAGGCCATCATGGAGAAGATGGGCGAGATCAACTTCCTGGCGGTGATGCCGTTCATGGCGCTGGAAATCGTGGTGGCGTTCGTGCAGGCGCTGGTGTTCCTGATGCTCACGGCGCTGTTCCTCTCCACCCAGGTGGGTTCGGAGGAGGAAGAGGAGGAGAAACCGCAAACCACCGCATAGAAAAAATAGAAACCCTTCCCCCGGCGGATCATGACCACGTGAGGTCGGGGGTTTCGCAAAACAGAAACAACAAAACAAAAAATACATCATTATGATACCCGAACTCGCAATTGGAGCAGGTCTCGCAGCCGTCGGCGCCGGCATCGGCATCGGTCTCATCGGCCGCGGCGCCTCCGAGGCCGCAGGCCGCAACCCCGCCGCCTTCGGCAAGATTCTCGCCCTTTCCATCGTGCTGGCCGCGTTGGTGGAAGGTGTTGCCTTCGTGGCCATCTTCATGGGCACGAAGTAAAAAGCCCGCGTGCCGCGCGCGGCATCCCCGCCGCGGCACCGTCCCCTTTCCAAACCATTTCACCGCACCGTATCACGCCATGCCATACATGCTCGCCTTCGACCTCCAGGAATTCGCCGACAAGTTCGGCCTGCACGCGGACGCCTTCATCGCGCACTTCATCGCCTTCGCCATCGTGGTGGGGGTGGTGGTCTTCTTCGGCATCAAGCCCATCATGGCCCAGCTGGAGGAGCGCCGCAAGCGCATCGAGGAGGGCGAGGCTATGCACGCCCGCTCCGAAAAGGAGCTGGCCGACGTGAAGGCCACCGGCGAGCATATCCTCACCGAGGCACGCGACACCGGCAAGAAGGAGCTGGACGCCGCACGCCAGACCGCCGCCCGCCTGCAGGCAGACCTCACCGCCAAGGCCACCGCGGAGGCGCAGACCGTGATTGACAACGCGCACAAGCAGGCCGCCATGGATGCCCAGCGCGAGAAGGACGCCCTCAAGGGCGAGTTCGTGCGCCTGGTGGCCGCCGCCACCGCACAGGTCACCGGCAAGGTCCTCACCGAGGAGGACCACCGCCGCATCAACGACGAAGCCATCAACAACCTTTAACCCCAGATGAAAATCAGCAAGGAAGTACAGGCCCAGGCACGCCGCCTCATGCGCGCGTGCATCGGCGCGGACGGCCTGCCGGACGAGGCGGCCGTGCGCCGCGTGGCCGCCACGCTGCAGGAGCGCAAGCCCCGCAACTACGTGCCCCTGCTGGCCGCCTTCACGGAGCTGCTGCGCCTGGAGCAGGCGCGCCGCACCGCCACCGTCACCAGCGCCGTACCCCTCACCGAGCAGCAGCAGGCCGCCATCAAGGCCCGCCTGGATGCCAAGCACACCGGGCTGGAGTACGAGTGGAACACAGACCCCTCGCTGATAGCCGGGCTCACCGTGAAGGTGGGCGACAACGTGACGGACGCCTCCGTCAAATCCCGCATCGACCGCCTTTCCCGCATCTCCTGAACCTCCCAGAACAAACCTTTCCCAAATCGAACGCGTATGAGCAACATCGTACAAGAACTTGAAGCGCAAATCCGCAACATCACCACCCAAGCCGCATCCGACAACGTCGGCACCATCAAGGCCATCGGCGACGGCGTGGCCCGCATCGAGGGCCTCAGCAACGCCATGCTCAATGAAATGATCGAGTTCCCCGGCGGCGTCATGGGACTGGCCATGAACCTGGAGGAGAACGAGGTGGGCGCCGTGCTCATCGGCAACGGGGCCGACCTGAAGGAGGGCGACACGTGCAAGACCACGGGGCGCCTGCTGCAGGTGCCCGTGGGTCCCGGCCTGCTGGGGCGCGTGGTGGACACGCTGGGCAACCCGCTGGACGGCAAGGGCCCAATTGAGGCCGCCGCGCACTACCCCGTGGAGAAAATCGCCTCCGGCATCATCTCCCGCCAGGGCGTGAACCAGCCCGTGCAGACCGGCATCCTGCCCATCGACGCCATGATTCCCATCGGCCGCGGCCAGCGCGAGCTCATCATCGGCGACCGCTCCACCGGCAAGACCGCCATCGCCATCGACACCATCATCTCCCAGGCCCGCCAGAACAAGCGCGGCGAGGAAAGCGGCGACGCCTCCTTCCGCCCGCTCTACAGCATCTACGTGGCCATCGGCCAGAAGCGCGCCAACGTCTCCCGCCTGGTGGCCAAGCTGGAGGAAAGCGGCGCCCTCCCGTACTCCGTCGTGGTGGTCGCCTCCGCTTCGGACTCCGCCGCCATGCAGTACCTGGCACCCTACGCCGGGTGCGCCATGGGCGAGTACTTCATGGACCAGGGCCAGGACGCCCTTATCGTGTACGACGACCTCTCCAAGCACGCCGTGGCCTACCGCCAGGTGTCGCTCATCCTGCGCCGCCCGTCCGGCCGCGAGGCCTACCCCGGCGACGTGTTCTACCTGCACAGCCGCCTGCTGGAGCGCGCCGCGCGCATCAACAGCGAGGGCGGCCGCAAGGGCGGCTCCCTCACCGCCCTGCCCATCATCGAGACCCAGGCCGGCGACGTCTCCGCGTACATCCCCACCAACGTCATCTCCATCACGGACGGCCAGATCTTCCTGGACACGGACCTGTTCTACCAGGGCGTGCGCCCGGCCATCAACGTGGGCATCTCCGTGAGCCGCGTGGGTTCCAGCGCGCAGACCAAGATCGTGAAGAAGCTCGCCGGCTCCGTGAAGCTGGACCTCGCACAGTTCGAGGAGTTGCAGGCCTTCGCCCAGTTCGGGTCCGACCTGGACGCCGCCACCAAGGCCAAGCTGGAGCGCGGCCGCCGCATCGTGGAACTCTTCAAGCAGGGCCAGTACGCCCCCAAGAGCCTCGCCGTGGAGGCCGTCAACCTCTACGCCATCCAGCGCGGATTCCTGGACGACGTGCCGGTGGACGACATCCGCAGCGTGCGCGACGCGCTGGAGGAGGACGCCTCCGTCAACGCGGCGGAGCTGCTGGCGGACATCGAGCGCGAGAAGGCGCTGACGGACGACATCGACGCCCGCCTGAAAGAATACATGACCGCGTTCAAGACGCGCATCAAGAAGTGACATGGCAAGCCTGAGAGACATCAAGCGGCGCATCCGCTCGGTTACCAACACCTCCAAGATAACGAAGGCCATGCAGATGGTGGCCTCCGCCAAGATGCGCCGCGCCCAGGAGCTCGCCCTCCGCGGCCGCGAGTACATCGCCGCCATCGCAAACGTCTTCGAGCACCTGCAGGAAACCATCGCGGAAAGCGCATCCCCCCTCATGCAGAAGCGTGAGCAGGGCAAGGTGCTGGTGCTCGTCATCAACACCGACCGC
The DNA here is from genome assembly GCA_024405455.1 of Akkermansia sp. Lineage (GTDB taxonomy): Bacteria > Verrucomicrobiota > Verrucomicrobiia > Verrucomicrobiales > Akkermansiaceae > Akkermansia. The sequence continues at coordinate 35,243 of JAKSOT010000013.1, forward strand.
GGCCTCTGCGGCGGCCTGAACTCCAACCTCATGCGCGAGGTGCTGCTCCAGGCCCCCGCGGATGCGGACTACATCACCATCGGCGGCAAGCTCAACGCGCAAATCGCCAAGGCGGGCCGCAACCTGGCGGCCACCTACTCGCTGGGAGACGACTTCACGGACTCCGACCTGAAGCCCGTGCTGGACCACGTGCGCGACTCCTTCACGGACGGCACGTACCGGGAGGTGCTGGTGGCCTACCAGAGCTTCGTGAACATCATGGTGCAGAAGCCGCACGTGGCGCCGCTGCTGCCCATCACCAAGGAGGAGCTGCTGGCCGTGGCCGGGAAGGACGACATGCCGGACACCGACAACGGCAACTTCATCCTGGAGCCGAACCCCTCGGAGCTGCTCAACGCCATCCTGCCCATCTACTTCAGCAACGCCATCACCCAGCTGGTGCTGGAGGGCAAGGCCTCCGAGCAGTGCGCCCGCATGGTCGCCATGAAGGCCGCCACCGAGAACGCCAAGACCCTCATCGGAGACCTTACGCTCGAATACAACAAGGCCCGTCAGGCCCAAATCACCAACGAACTTCTCGAAATCACCACCGCCATGAAGGCCATGGAATAACCCCACACCATCCCCCCTCGCTATGAACACTGGTAAAATCGTTCAAATCATCGGCGCCGTCGTCGACGTCGACTTCTCCGGCGCGCAAATGCCCGCCATCTACAACGCACTCACCGTCACCTACGAGGTGGACGGACAGCCCAAGTCCCTCACCCTGGAGGTGGAGCAGCACCTCACAGACGGATGGGCGCGCACCGTGGCCATGAGCTCCACGGACGGCCTGAAGCGTGGCATGGAGGTGGTGGACACCGGCGCCCCCATCTCGGTTCCCGTGGGGCCGAAGGTGCTGGGCCGCATCTTCAACGTGCTGGGCGAGACCGTGGACGAGAAGGGCCAGCTGGAGGATGTGAAGCGCTATCCCATCCACCGCGGCGCCCCCTCCCTGGAGGAGCAGGCCACCTCGTCAGAGGTGCTGGAGTCCGGCATCAAGGTGATCGACCTCATCTGCCCGTTCCTGAAGGGCGGCAAGGCCGGTTCCTTCGGCGGCGCCGGCGTGGGCAAGACCGTGCTCATCATGGAGCTCATCAACAACA
>JAKSOT010000130.1 GCA_024405455.1 Akkermansia sp.
ACACCCCCCAGGCTTCCGCCTGGGGCTAACCTTGAGTCGCCATCGGGATGGCTCCAAGTTAGCCGCGCCTGTCGGCGCGGAGGGTGATGGTTTTTTCTTCCCGCAGTTCGGCGGTGTGGATGCTTTATCTGGCCTTCAGCCAGATAAAGCGGTCGTGCATCGCGCCATTAGGCGCGCTATATGTGAGCCATCCCGATGGCGACTCAAGGTTAGCCCCATCCCGGAAGGGTGGGGGAGAACCACGTTGGTACGTTTCGGCAGAGAGTCCCGCCGAATGGCGGGGCGTATGTGCACCAACCTCCGCGCCCCCATCACCTACGAGGGCGTTGTCCGCGTGGAGCGCTATCCCTTCCCGCGCGAGGCCGTGCGCGAGGCCCTCTACAACGCGCTCATCCACTCCGACTACTCGTCCAACATCCCCATCCAGATCCGCGTGTACGACAACAGGCTGGAAATTTCCAACAAGGCCCAGCTCCCGCCGGACTGGACTGCGGAAACCCTGCTGTCCAAGCACGTCTCCAATCCCCTGAACCCCCTTCTCGCCGGCACTTTCTTCCGCGCCGGGTTCGTGGAGTCCTGGGGCCGCGGTATCGAGAAAATCTGCCGCGAATGCACCCAGTACGGTAACCCCTCACCGGAGTACAGTCTTTCCGGCTTCTTTGTCACAGTCTCCTTCAACGCCGAGGATATGCCCGCCGTGCCCCCGCCGCAAGTCCCCGCTCCGCAGCTCACGGAACGACAAAAGGAGATTTTGGAATACATGCGCAGCAATCCTGAAGCAACGTATGGAGAATTGGCCAAATGGTGCGGTGTAAGTGAGAGAACAGTGACCGATGAGATTATCCTTCTGAAAAATGCGGGCTGTCTCTCTCGCGCAGGTTCTCGCCGCAAAGGAATGTGGGTAGTGCATGAAGCCACGGAAAGAGATGGTGATGCATAAACTTTCAATAAAAATATATGATGAATTGCGTTAAAGTTGCGTTAAAGTTGCGTTAAAAATCACAAACTGCTAGAAAAGATTGAAAAATCGTAAAAACAATACTTTACATAACCATTGGCATGATTGAAAACATTTTTGGCGCTTGTTTACAGTGCAATATATTTTGCGTTAAAAATTGCACTGTAAAAAAATAATTTAATCAAGCACGGATGGCAATATGATATTTCTTCCAAATAAAAAGGCTGGAAAGACAGAGCATGATACTGTAAAGATACTGTAAATGATACTGTAAATGGACTGTAAATGGACTGTAAATGGACTGTAAATGGACTGTAAATGGACTGTAAATCCCCCTATAAATCTTCAACCCAAAACATACTGATATGAACAAGAAACAACAAGAATTCCTGGAGGACTACCTGAACAACGCCTCGCCGACGGGGCATGAAATGGAAGGCCAGAGGATATGGGCAAGGTACATTGCCCCGTATACGGATGAACAGCAGGTGGACGCCTACGGCTCCGCCTGGGCCGTGCTGCGCAGCAGTAAGAAGAACGCACCCACGCTCATGCTGGATGCGCATGCGGATGAAATCGGCTTCACCATCCGCTACATCGATGATAACGGCTTTGTGCGCGTGGAGCGCCTGGGCGGGAGCGACGTGGCCATCGGCCGCGGGCGGCGCCTGCGCTTCTTCGGCACGGACGGCGAGGTTTACGGCATCACCGGCAACACCGCCATCCACATCCGCGACGACGGTGACAAGGCGCCCAAGGTGTACGACCTGTACGTGGACTTCGGCTGCGACTCCCGCGAGGAGGTGGAGGCGCTGGGTCTGCGCGTGGGGGACGTGGGCGTGTACTGCGACGGCCCGCTGATGCTCAATAACGGCAAGCGCCTGGTGTGCCGCGCGCTGGACGACAAGCTGTGCGGCTACATCACCGCGGAGGTGGCGCGCGCCCTGCACCAGAAGGGCATCAAGCCGGAGTGGAACATCGTCTTCTGCAACACCGTGCAGGAGGAGGTGGGCTGCATCGGCGCCGGCATGCTCACCTACCGCCTGCAGCCGGATGCCGCCATCTGCCTGGATGTGACCCACGGCACGGATTCCCCCGGGCTGGACAAGGGCCGCTACGGCGATATCCGCCTGGGCAAGGGCGGCGTACTCTGCTTCGGCCCCGCCTGCCACCCCAACATCAACGCACGCCTGGAGATGGTGGCGGACGCCGCCAAGATTCCCATGCAGCGCGAGACCTCCGGCCGCACCACCGGCACCAACACGGACCAGATCTTCCGTTCCCGCGCGGGCGTGCCCGCCACCAACCTCTCCATGCCCCTGCGCTACATGCACAGCCCCGTGGAAACCGCGGATATGGGTGATGTGCAGGCCTGCGTGGACCTGCTGGTGGCCTTCATCAAATCCCTCAAGGCGAAGGACGACTTCCGGCATAAGCTGTAATTCCTGTTCTGGTGTTGTCTCGCCCACACAGGAGGGGAAATGGAAAATTGAGGATTTCGGATTTGGGATTTAAGATTTAGGATATGTAAAGTCAGCGCGCCGCAGGCGCGGCGCGGGGCTGTGGCGTAAAGCACGGCGCATCCGCTGCGCATGCAAACAAACATCGCTCATCCCCCTGTCCTCCGAAAAAAGCCCGCGGGTGCTTATGCACCCGCGGGCCTTTTTGGGGGATAATGTGCAGGGGCGTCAGCCGCCGATAATCGGATCAAACGGGTTGTCCTCCTGGTTGTTGGCGTAGTCGACGATAACCTCATCCGCCTCCCAAGTGAACGGGCAGCCGTTCATAATTATTTCTCGCGGTTCCCCGTGCGGAGTTTCGTTCGGGTTGGTGAAGCGGAACACGCCCAAACGCACAATGCCGGTGTAGACGACATGGCGCGTATGAATCCAGCGCTCGTACACCGGCTTTTCCGGATTCACCACCGTAAGGTCGCGCTCCGATTCCGACACGTCCGTTTCCACGCAATCGGTAACCTGCAGGGAAAGCTCGTCGCACCTGTACTCAAAGAAGAGCGGCTCTGATCTGTCGCCCAGTCTGAAATCCACATTGCCGATATTGTTGCCGGCCACATCCGCCAAGTTTGTGGCAGACGGCGCTCCCTGGGAAAAGTTGCAGATGGAGGGATCGTCCACCAGCTGGGCATGGGGGGCTTCCCCTTCCTCGCTCTGGCCGAAATCAAAGGTGACCCATCCCCTGGGAACATAGGAGGCGTACACGGGCGCGGGTTGCAGGCCCGCGGGCTGAACGGTCATCACCATGTCACGCGGGGCGGAGTAGCCGTCCGCGCGCGCGGGATTCGGGTAGCGGACACCGTGGAAGGTGATGGTGGAGTTGCTGCGGCCTTCAATGGCAAAGTGCCGCGGTCCGCGGGCTCGCAAGTGAGACTGTTCAGGCGAGACATCGGCCTCTCCGTTTGTGCAAGAGCACACGCAAAGCCCGGCAAGGGCCGCGCACAGGGATGCTTTGATAAGGTTTTCCATATTCGCTTACTCCTGCTCCTTGATTTTCAGGGGGTCGTCTTCCGGGGGAGTCCACTGCTCGCCGGGAAGGTAGGTGGACGGCTGGCCCCAGAAGTTGTAGGTGTCTTGGATGAACAGGGCTTTCCCGCTACGGCCGTAGTTCGTATCCACGGCGTTTCGCTGTGCATTCACGGTCATGGAGCCGGAGGCGACATAGCCGTCGAAGAGATACGAGCCCGTCCTGGGATCGGGCGCATTCGTCCGTTCGCGCAAGTGAAGGCAAATGTTTTCCCCGCGGTACTGCCAGGTCCAAATGCCACTGGGGTTGTTGACGGGATCTTCTGCTTGGAGCGCGGGGTCCTCACCCACATCGCTAATCTCAAAACAGATCCCCATGATGAGGTTGTGCGTGTTGTCCGCGGTGTAGGTCTGCCACCAGTGGCCGTTTGCCAGCTGGACATTGCGGGTCTGCGCGTGGTTGGCTCTCCAGTCCTGCGGGGTGGGGGACGGCCCCGGCGAGTCCACGAACTCGGAGAACGGCACCTCCATCTCGAATGTGCCGTCGGAATGGAAGTACAGCGTGAGCTGCGTTTCTTCATCGTCCACCCGGGGCGGACCGTCATCCGGGCTCGTGCCCATTTCCCAACCGGTGTCGCAGAGGACAACGCCGCGGATGAGCACCATGGCTGTGTCGTTCTCCATCGGCACCAGCTTGTGCGGGCTGATGTCGGGTCTGGATGAGGGGTCGGTTCCTTCTGTGCCGCCGCCGCAGGAGGAGAGACAGAGGGCAACCGCCGCCGCTACCGCGCCGACCATGCACCGGCGGGCTGTTTTCCGAACTGCTGTGAAGGGCAGCGTCATGGTGTCCGCGTCTGATAGGTTAGTTGTTGATGGGTGCGGCGTTCTTCTTGCTGATGAAGAAGTTTGCGTTCATCACGGAGCGCACCCAGGCATCAAAGGTGATGTACTCGCCCAAGGGATCCGGATAGTTGATGGTAACCGTGCCCTGGATGCTGGAGAGCACCTGGCATTCCAGCGTGGTGAAGTTGAACT
>JAKSOT010000131.1 GCA_024405455.1 Akkermansia sp.
CAGGGCATCTGCTTCATCGGCAAGGTGAAGATGAGCGATTTCCTGCGCCACTACCTCCCGGACAACCCCGGCGAGATTGTGGACACCGATGGCCGCGTGCTCGGGCGGCACAACGGGCTGCACCTCTTCACCATGGGGCAGCGGCACGGCCACGGCGTGGCCTCCCCGCGCGAGGGCGTGGCCTATGTGGTGGTGGGCAAGGATTTGCAGAACAACCGCCTCATCGTGGGATACGAGGGGCAGGAAACCCCCGGCCTGTACGCCCGCCGCGCCGTGGTGGGCGGCATCGCCAACCTGCGCCGCCCGCTGCCGGGGCGCGTGTACGCCCAGCCGCGCTACCGCGCCCCCGCCGTGCCCGCCGCCTGCACCCACCTCTCCGCCGACACGGTGGAGCTGGTGTTCGACGAGCCGGTGCGCGCTCTGGCCCTGGGCCAGGTCTGCGCCTTCTACGCCCCGCAGCAACAACTCCTCGGCGGCGGTTTCTTCAGGCGGATTGGGTAACATATGTGCCCCCCAAAAATCGGGGGAAGCGTGATTGGTAGGCATGCGTTGGCGCTAATCCACCCCGCGCCCGTCTTCGCGCGTTGCGCTACGCCGAGGCAGGCAAGGCGGGGTTCCGCTAATGGAAATGCGGATGGGGACACCCCCCACGCTCCCGCGTGGGGCTATATTTGAGTACGCCACCAAGGTGGCTCCATTATAGCGCGCCTGATGGCGCGAGGCGAAATGTTTCATCTGGCAGACTGCCAGATGAAACTTGTCATTCACCGCGCCGAACGGCGCGGCTAACTTGAAGCCATTTCAATGGCGAACTCAAATTTAGCCCAAGGCGGGAGCCTTGGGGGGAACCACGTTGGTACGTCTCGGCTCGGAACCCTGCCGCATGGCAGGGTGGATTAGCGCCAACGCCCGCTTACTAACCGCGCTCGTTGGCACCAATTATTGCATACCAATCCTTGTCACGCTATAGCGCGCAGGGCGTAGGTGGAACGCCATTCTCCCAATTTCTATGGGTCACATGCGGCCGAATTCCTCGGCTCCGATTCCCCCAGACCCCACCTCGTTACCATGCGGGTTAGCGCTCCGCTACCGGAGCGTTATGGAACGGCAATGTGTCAAGGTTGTAGAATTTGACCTTGCGCTGCACTTGGCGGGTGCCTTCCTGACGAACTGTCAAGTTTTCCTTGACGGTTCCTATCTCTTGAAGCTCAGATGATTGCAGAATATTGTCGATGTGGAGACTAATGTTCTGTTTAGTGGTCTGGAAGAGCTCTGCCATCATTTGCTGAGTCATCCAAATGGTGTCGCCCTCAATGCGGATTTCCATTTTCACCTTGCCGTCCGGCGAGGTGTAGAAAAGCAGTTCCTGACCTGGTTCTTGTTTTGTCATGGGTTGGTGTTGGGAGGCAGGGTGGCGATGATTTCGCGGGCGCGGGCGAGCATGGGTTCGCCTTGGGCGGGGAGTGTTTCGTCCTGCATTTCCTGCAGGAGCTGCTCCAGCACGCGGCGCATGGCTGGGCCGGGCTGCATGCCCAGAGCCATGAGGTCCGCGCCGTTGACGGGCAAATCCTTCACGGTGAAGGCGGGGATGGAATCCAGCACATCCTCGAAGAGCAGGAACGCCGCGCGGATGCCCTCCGCGTTCTTCTCCCGGGCGAAATCGGAGTGCGCGGCGAGATCCGCCCGCTGCACATCGAAGAGCAGGCGCACGTTCTCCTCGCCTATGCGGCCGATGAGGCGGCGCATGCCGGCGGGCGTGGTGGGCCACACGATGTCATGCTCGCGCACCAGCACCACCGCGCGGTCCAGCGTGGCGTTGTCGCTCTTGAGCCGCAGCAGGATATCCTTGGCCATCTGCGCGCCCAGTTCCGGATGCCCGTAGAAGTGCGCGCGGCCGTCGTCCCCCACGCTGTGGCGCGCGGGCTTGCCGAGGTCGTGCAGCAGCATCACCAGGCGCAGCGGCTCGTCCGCGGGAGCGGCGGCCACGGCGTAGGCGGTGTGGGTCCACACGTCGAAGCAGTGGTAGGGGTTCTTCTGGGGGAAGCCGATGGCGGGCTGGATTTCCGGGATGATGGTGGCAAAGACCTCCGGGAAGCCCAGCAGCATGCTCAGCACGCCCTCCCCCGCCAGGATGCCCTTCAGCTCGGTGAAGATGCGCTCCGCGCTCACGTTGGCCAGCAGGTGGCGGTTGCGCCGGATGGAGTGCGCGGTCTCGGTCTCGATGTTGAAATCATAGCGCGAGGCGAAGCGCAGCGCGCGCAGGATGCGCAGGCCGTCCTCGTGGAAACGCTCGTCAGGCTCGCCCACGCAGCGGATGGCGCGCGCCGCCAGGTCCTCCCGCCCGCCGAAGGCGTCCACCAGCCCGCGGCGCGGGTTGTAGGCCATGGCGTTGATGGTGAAGTCGCGGCGCGCCAGGTCCTCCTCCACGCGGGAGACGAAGTTGACGGAATCGGGGTGGCGGTTGTCGGTGTACGCGCCGTCGATGCGGAAGGTGGTGACCTCCACGGGCTGGTGGTCCACCATGACGGTAACGGTGCCGTGCTTCAGGCCGGTCTTGATGACGTGGAACTTGCGGAAGGCGCGCAGCACCTCCTCCGGCAGCGCGTTGGTGCACACATCCCAGTCCTTGGGCGTGCGCCCCATCAGGGAATCGCGCACGCAGCCCCCCACCACGTAGGCCTCAAAGCCGAAGTGTTCCAAGCGTTCCAGGACGGTGGCTGCATGCTGGGGAAGCCTCATCATTTACTAAGTACTATGTACTATGTACTATGTACTATTTAAATTTCTGTTTGCCTGCGCCGTTTTGGCTGCGGCGCACATGATGGCGGAAATTTGCCGGGCCTCGTCCAGCAGCGGAGCCAGCAAGTGTTCCTGCATGATGCCCCCGTCGATGAGTAAGCCGAGCCAGTAGAGGGTTTCGTCCGCCTCTTCCTCGCAGATTTTGATTTTGTTGGCGAAGTCGGCCGCGCTTTTGCCAAGGCACGCGGCGCGGTAGTTGGCGCCCACGGATGTGCCGCAGCGCAGCAACTGCTTCCCCAAGACCTGTGCCGCGCCTTGCTGCGGCAGAGCCGCGTACAGCCGCACAATGCGCAAGGCAAACTCACGCGTCCGTTCCTGCAGTTCGCGCTTGTTCATGTCCTTAAATAGTACCTAGTACTTAGTACCTAGTAAATTATCCGTTGGCGTTATGGCGGAGCATGGCCTCGATGTACCCGTCTATGTTGCCGTCCATGATGTCCTGGATGTTGCCGGACTCGTACTGGGTGCGGAGGTCCTTGACCATTTGGTAGGGTTGGAAGACGTAGGAGCGGATCTGGTTTCCCCAGGCGATGTCGCCCTTCTCGGAGTATTGGCGGTCGGCCTCTGCGCGCTTCTTGTCCTCCTCCAGCTGGATGAGGCGTGCCTTGAGCATGCGCATGGCCTCCTCGCGGTTGCGGAGCTGGGAGCGCTGGGTCTGGCAGGCCACGATGATGCCGGTGGGCAGGTGGGTGAGGCGCACGGCGGTTTCCACCTTGTTGACGTTCTGTCCGCCCTTGCCGCCGGAGCGGTAGGTGTCCATCTTCACGTCCGCGTCCTTCACCTCGATTTCGATGTCGTCGGAGATGTCGGGCGTGGCGTCCAGCGAGCAGAAGGAGGTGTGGCGCTTGCCGGCGGCGTCGAAGGGAGACATGCGCACGAGGCGGTGGATGCCGCGCTCGTTCTTGAGGTAGCCGTAGGCGTACTCGCCGGCAATCTTGATGGTGACGGAGCGGATGCCGGCCTCGTCGCCATCCGTGCTTTCCATGATTTCGGTGGTGAAGCCGTGGCGCTCGCAGTAGCGCAGGTACATGCGCATGAGCATGCTGGCCCAGTCGCAGGCCTCCGTGCCGCCGGCTCCGGCGTGGATGGTGATGTAGCACCCGGCGTCGTCGTGCGGGCCGTTGAGCAGGGTGACCAGCTCGAACTCCTCCAGTCGCTTCACCCAGGCATCGTACTCGGCCTTGGCCTCCGCGGCCATCTCCGGCTCCTCCGCGGCCATCTCCACGGCCACCTCCACGTCCTCGAGCCCCTTCTCCAGGGAGCGGTACTGTTCCAGGCGGCGCTTGAGCGGGTTCACCTCGTTCATCAGCGCGCGGGCGGCTTCCTGATTGTCCCAGAAGTCCGGTGCGCTCATGCGCGCATCCAGCTCCGCCACCTTCTTTTCAATGCCGGCCAGGTCAAAGATAGCTCCCGAGCTCGGAAAGACGGCTGCGCATGGCCTCCGTGTCGAGCGCCGAGAGATCGATATTGTTCGTCGGGTTCTCCATACCCGCGCAGTATACAGGCGCGCG
>JAKSOT010000132.1 GCA_024405455.1 Akkermansia sp.
CATGACTTCCTCAAGGCTCTATGTCATCTGTCGCATTTAACCTTGCAATTCACAATCAGTAGTCGAACCTGTCGCCCTGCGTGATGTCGGCGGGGTCGATGTACGGAACGGTGTGGCGGGGGATGGATTGGTAGTCGGGCGGGAGGTTTTCCTCCGTGATGAAGGTGTGGTTGTGGAGGGTGGCGGGAGAATTGGCGGCGGGGATCTGCGCGAAGATGGCGGCGGGGCCGACGACGAGCGTTTTTCGCGTGGCGTGGCGGGAGGCGGCGGCGGCCCAGCGCGCGGGGAGCGCGTGGCGGTAGGCGGCGCGCTGCGGCGCGGGTACGGACGGCGGGCAAAGCAGCGCCAAATCCGGTTTCAGCGCGGCCATCCCGGCATCCGCATCGCCCTCCAGATAGCCGCTGGCGCGGTCCAGGCGTGAGCCGACGAGAAAGACCTCCTGCGTGAAGCGCGCGGGCGAGAGCGCGTGCAGCACGGCGGGGTTGGCGGTGTACACGCGGCAGTCCAGCTGCGGATGGCGGGTGAAGAGCGCCAGCGCGAACGCGGCGGCGTCCAGATACACGGCCAGCCTCCCCTGCCCCATGAAGAAATGGCGCGCCACCAGGTCCGCGAGCTGGCAGTCCAGGCGCGCGCCGTCCTCGTCGCCCCCGGTGGGCGGGATGTAGGTGGCGCCGCCGTGCGTGCGGCGCAGGAGGCCCTGGCGCTCCATGGCGACCATGTCGGTTCGGATGGTCTCGTCGGTCACGCCGAGTTCCTGCGCGAGCTCGGAGGAGCGGAGGGTGCCGCGCTGCTCCAGCAGGCGCAGGATGTAGGCGCGTCTCTCGTGGGCCACATACATGGTTGGCAGGGGAAATCAGTGTTGCAGCTTGGCGGCAAACTCGTCGAGCCGCTCCAGCAGGGCGTCCACGGCCTTTTTGAGCATCGGCGCGGCATCCAGCTTCTCCGCGAACTCCGCCAGCATCTCCAGGCGCGCCGTGATGGCGCGCGCGCGGCGCAGCGCCAGATCCGCGGGGAACTGCTTCTGCCGCACCAGCAGGATGGTGGCCAGGATGTGCGACACCAGCACGGAGTACCCGCTCACGAAACGCTGGCCGTCCTCGGAGAGGCGCCCGCCGTTGGGCTCCAGCACGTGGCGCTGCACCAGATCCGTGAGGCGGTTGGTGGTTTGGAAGAGGCGGTGGCGCATGGCGCGGTCCACCTCCTGCGCGAAGGCGGGCTCCACGAAGTCCAGCATGCCCCATTCGCGGGTCTCGCCGGGGGGTAGGTGCGCCTCGTCCTCCGCGGCGTGGCGGTCCAGGATGTCGTTGCGGTCCATCACGTAGGCGATGGAGTTGGAGGCGTCCTCCGAGAAGCGGTACTTGTTGCGGATGGTGGGGTAGATGCTCATGCAGGCTTCCGCGCGGTTGAGGCGGTAGTCCCAGTCGCAGGGCGGGAAGCCGTTGTTGTTGATGTCGTTGAAGGCGGCGCTGCGGAAGCGCTTCACATTCTCCGCCACATGGGCGCGCAGGGCCTCCATGTTCAGGAACGCCTGCGCGTTGGCGTCCTCCCAGCTCATGCGCCATTGCGGCAGCGAGATGTCGAACGTGAACGTCGACGTCTCGATGAGCACGCGCATCTCGCGCGACAGGAAGAACTCGATGGACAGCAGGTTGGACATGCCGCGCTTGTTGTCCAAATCACGCTCGCGGCGGGAGAGCGTGATGTCGCCCAGGTAGGGCATGCGGCGGTCGTCGCGCATGGCGCGCAGCACGCGGTGCTCCTCTGTGCGCTCCGGCGCGGCGCCCTTGTTGACGAAGGTGACGCGGCAGCCGGCGATATCGCGCAGGCAGTTGCCGTGCAGGTGGAACTCCAGCGGCTCGCCGCCATCGATGCCCCACAGCTGCAGGGTGACGGTGTCGCGCACGGTGTTGTCGATGACGCCGTGGGAGATGAGCGGTGTGAGTAGCGCGAGCATGGGGAGGGAGAAAATCAGTTGCAGGTGGCGCGGGGCAGCGTGGCGGCCAGGCGTTCCACGGCCTCCTGCGCGTTCATCAGCTCCGCCACGGCGTCCCAACGGCCCTGCATGAGCGCGGCGCGCGGCTCCTCCGGCATGTGCAGCGGGATGCTTGTGCCGGGGCAGCTGAGCGTCATGGTTTCCAGGTCCACGCGCCATTCCGTGTCGGGATGTTGCGAGGTGATGTCCATGGCGCGCTGCACGTCCTCCGGGGAGGCGCAGACGCAGGGGAGGCCGATGCCGGAGCTGTTGCCGAAGAAGATTTCCGCGAAGGAGACGGCGACGACGGCGCGGATGCCGGAGCGCTTGATGCACTGGGGGGCGTGCTCGCGGGAGGAGCCGCAGCCGAAGTTCTCGCCGCCCAGGATGATGCTTGCGCCTTTGTGCTGCGGGGCGTCGATGGGGTGCCCCTTGGAGCTGCCGTCCGCGTTGAAGCGTTCATCATAGAACATGGTTCCGGCGAGCTCGTCGAAGGTGATGCACTTGAGGAAGCGCGCGGGGATGATGCGGTCGGTGTCCATGTCCGCGCCCGGAACGGGAACGGCCTTGCCGGTGACGGTGATGATTTTAGCGAGTGCCACGGTGGGAAAAGCGGTTAGGAGTTGGAGACGATGGAGGGGAAGACCTCGCGCGCATCGGACACGCGCCCGGTGACGGCGGCTGCGGCGGCCATGACGGGGCTCATGAGCAGCGTGCGGCCCGTGGGGCTGCCCTGGCGGCCCTTGAAGTTGCGGTTGCTGGTGCTGGCGCACACCTGGTCGCCCACCAGCCTGTCCGGGTTCATGGCGAGGCACATGGAGCAGCCGGGCAGGCGCCACTCGAACCCGGCGGCGCGGAAGGTGTCGGCAATGCCCTCCTCCTCGCACTGGCGGGCGGTCATCTGGGACCCGGGCACGGCGAGCGCGCGGATGCCCTCCGCCACGTGCCGCCCCTTGAGCAGCGGCGCCACCGCGCGGAAATCCGAAATGCGGCCGTTGGTGCAGGAGCCGATGAACACCACGTCCACGGGCAAGCCCTTGATGGGCTGCCCCGCCTGCAGCTTCATGTACTCCAGCGCGGCGGCGCGCGCCTTGCGCGTCTCGTCGTCCGCGGCTTCCTCCGGCGCGGGGATGGTGCCGTTGATGCCGATGCCCATGTCCGGCGAGATGCCCCAGGTGACGGTCGGCTCGATGTCGGCCGCGTCGATGGTGACGATGTCGTCGTACTCAGCGTCGGCATCGCTGGCGACGGCCTTCCAGCGTGCCACGGCGGCGTCCCAGTCCGCGCCCTTGGGCGCGTAGGGCCGCCCCTTCAGGTATTCAAAGGTTTTTTCGTCCGGGTTGATGTAGCCGCAGCGCGCGGCGCCCTCGATGGCGAGGTTGCAGACGGTGAGGCGGCCGTCCATCTCCATGTCGCGGATGACGGAGCCGCCGAACTCGTAGGCGTAGCCCAGGCCGCCGTCCGCGCCCAGGCGGTGGATGATGTGCAGCGCCACGTCCTTGGCGGTTACGCCGGGCTTCAGCGTGCCCTCCACGCGCACGGCGCGCACTTTCAAGGGCGACATGGCGAGGGTCTGCGTGGCGAGCACGTCGCGCACCTGGGTGGTGCCGATGCCCATGGCCACGGCCCCCACGGCGCCGTGCGTGGCGGTGTGGGAATCACCGCACACAATGGTCATGCCGGGTTGCGAGATGCCCAGCTCCGGGCCCACCATGTGGACGATGCCCTGCTGCCCGCTCGGCAGGTCGAACAGGCGGATGTTGTTGTCGCGGCAGTTGCGGCGAAGCTCGTTGAGCATGGTCGCCGCGCGCGGATCCGCGTAGGGTTCTGTCTGGTCGTCCGTGGGGATGATGTGGTCCGGCACGGCGAACAGGCGCTCCGGGTGCAGCACGGGCAGCCCCAGCTCCCGCAGCATCGCGAACGCCTGCGGAGACGTCACCTCGTGCAGGTACATCGTATCGATAAACAACTGCGTGCGCCCGTCCGGCAATATGCCGGCGCTGTGCGCCTCCCACACCTTCCTGTAAAGAGTCTTGCCCATGGTCTTCCGGAAACGCGAATTTAACACCCCTCCCACTCACCGTCAAACATGCGTTGCGGCATAACTCCCCGCAATCGCGGCATGCAAGGAACGCCACCTGCCGCCCGCGGCGCAGGATGCAAAAACCCGCACGGCGGATTGCCGTGCGGGTTGTGGCAAAATGCTGTTGGCAGTATCACGCCTCCTCGGGGGTCTCATCCGGGAAGATGAGCTCCTTGGGGGCGGGC
>JAKSOT010000133.1 GCA_024405455.1 Akkermansia sp.
GGCGCTCTCAGAGCGGTTGGGGTGGGAGATTTCCGCCTCCTTGGGGCCCGGTTCCGCCAGCGGCAGCAGGCGCGCGGCCAGCTTTGCGGCGTCCAGCACCACGCCCTCTGCGGCGGAGCCGTGCGTGGTGGGGATGCGGCGCATGTACACCACGTCATCGAGGTGATTCCAGGCGAAGAACGTGGAGGGCTCTCCCTTGGCGGCCAGCGGGGCGGCGGGGTCGGTGTCGTTCGCCTCGAACACGGCGAACACGCCGTCCTGCGTGGCGGTGTTCACCTTGTCGGCCTCGTTGGGGTTGAGCACGGGCGCGGCGGGGTTGAAGGCCTTGCGGCGGATGGTGTCGATGAGCGCGGCGTTCTCCGTGAGCGCCTTCTCAAAGGCGGTTTCCCCCAGCGGCACGCGCAGGGAATCCGGCGTGAGCAGGAAATAGCCCTTCACGTAGTCCGCCTTGCCGCCCTGGGGCATGGGGTAGTCTAGGCGCGCCAAATCCGGCGCCCCGCCGAGCTTGGCGCGCTCCGCCGCCAGCAAATCCGATGCCGCCGCGCAGATGCGCTCCGTGGAAAGCTCCATCAGCCGCTCAATCTGGCTCTGCTCGTCAATGGCGCGCAGGCGTGAATCCAGCCGCGCGGCCTCCCACGCCTGCCAGCACGCGCCGAAGAGCGTGAGCAGGGCGAATACGGCAATGACGACGGTGGTCTTGGATTTCATGGCTGCGTGTTCCACTTGTAGCCGCGGCCGCGCACGTTCTCGAAGCGTGCAGAGGCCGCCGGGCCGATTTTCTCTTTCAGGCGCGTGAGGGTCACCGCCACGGTGCGGGTCTTCTCCGCCTGTTCCTGGATGCCCCACACGCGCAGCAGCAGCTCCTCTTGCGAGATGGTGCGGTCCGGGTGGGCCAGGAAGTAGCGGAAGAGCGCGAACTCTCGGTCCGTAAGCGCGGCGGCGGTGCCGTCGTCCATCACGGCGGTTTGGTTTTCTGCGTCCAGCTCCCCGCCGGGGAAGGTGAACTCACCCGCGGCCGCGCGCGCCTTGCCGGGGTAGCGGCGCAGCACGGCGGCAATGCGCGCCAGCAGCTCCGCCACGCTGAAGGGTTTCACCACGTAGTCGTCCGCCCCCAGTTCCAGACCCTTCACGCGGTCCTGCTCCTCGCCGCGCGCGGTGAGGATGATGCTGGGCGTGCCGGGGCACTCCCGCGCCATGATCTTGAGCAGCTTGAACCCGCTCACCACCGGCATGTTCACATCCAGCAGCGCCAGGTCCACCGGGCGGCTGAGCAGCACGGCCAGCGCCGCCTCGCCGTCTGCGGCCGCCTCCACGGCGTAGCCCGCCCCCTCCAGCGCGTCCTGAAGCCCGCGGCGGATCGTGTCGTCGTCCTCTGCTACCAGAATGTGGCGCATACCCCTGAATTCTACCTGCAAAGCCGCCGCGGCTCAACCCCAAACTTGAAAAAATGACAAGTTGGTGCGCAAAGCGCGCTTTTTGTGCTTGTACAGGGAGGCGTGGCGGGGGTAGACTGTGCGGCGGTGCGGAAGGGTATGCTTCCGCCGGGTAAACTCATGGCCGGGTCACAGAGGATTAAGAGCATAGATGCAGTGCGAGCCACGGCGCTGCTGTTGATTCTGCTTGCGCATTGTGTGGTGGCGTACGGCGCGCAGCATGTGGACGGTGACGGCGCGGCGGATTCGGTGGCGTGGTGGTTCTTCGACTACGTTTTCCTGGGCAACGGGTTTCTGATGTTCTCCTTCCTGTTCGGGCTGAGCTTCTTCTTCCAGATGGACCACGCGGAGGCCAAGGGCATCGACTTCCGCGGGCGGTTCTGCTGGCGCCTGGTGCTGCTGCTCCTGTTCGGCGTCATCCACAACGCGTTCTACCGGTCGGACATCCTGATGATCTTCGCGCTGGCGGGCTTTGTGCCGGTGCTGTACCACAAGGTACGCACCAAGTGGATACTGCTGGCGTGCGTGCTGCTGCTGGTGCAGCCCGTGCCGCTGATAGAGGCGGTGCAGCGCTACGTTGGCACCTGGGTGGAGCCGCCGCACGACCCCGCCGTGGACCCCGCCTCGCTCTGGGACGCCATGCGCGCCAACTCCACCAAGTGGCTGGTGTGGAAGGCGCAGTACCAGTGGGACTCCGGGCGCCTGTTCTACACGCTCGCCATGTTCATGCTCGGCACCGTCACCGGGCGCCTGCGCATCTTTGAGCAGCCGCGCGCGCAGTACCTGCCGCGCATCGCCGCCTGGGGAGCGGTCTTCATGGCCGTGATGCTGGGCGTGGAGGCCGCCTTGCCGGAAACCGAGGCCTTCAGCGGCTTCCACGGCTACGTGCAGAACTGGCGCCAGGTGGCCACCGTCTGCTGCTTCATCCCGCTGCTGGCCTGGCTGTACGACCGCCCGAGCCTGCAGCGCTACCTGCGCCCGCTGTACTCCGTGGGGCGCTGCACGCTCACCGCGTACATCACCCAGGGCATCATCCTCACCCTGCTGTTCTTCCAGTACGGCCTGGGCTGGGGAACCTGCACCACCGCCGCGGGCCGCGTGCTCATCGGCCTGGTGTTCTTCGCCGCGCAAACCGCCTTCTTCACCTGGTGGCTCGGCCGCTTCAAGTACGGCCCCCTGGAAGGCGTCTGGCGCCGCCTCACACGCATCGGCATGAAACAGGGCTGACGCCCGCAGGACAAATTCTTCCCCGTGCGCGTGTTTTTTCTCTCGCATTTTGCATGCGGTTGGTGTACCATACCCCCAGCGGGGAATTCTCCGGCACGCATCCCGCGCGCGGGGGAAAACCTTTTCCAAACAAGCAATATACAAAACCATGCAGTATACAACTGAAGTTGACAACATGTGCTGCGTCAAGAAGGGCTGCAACCACGGCCCCGCACCCATCCCCCAGGAGGGTGCCTGGACGCAATCAACCAAGATCGAGGACATCTCCGGCCTGACTCACGGCGTGGGTTGGTGCGCTCCCCAGCAGGGCGCGTGCAAGCTCACCCTCAACGTCAAGAACGGCGTCATCCAGGAGGCCCTGGTGGAAACCATCGGCTGCTCCGGCATGACCCACTCCGCCGCCATGGCCTCTGAAATCCTGCCCGGCAAGACCGTGCTGGAAGCCTTGAACACCGACCTGGTGTGCGACGCCATCAACACCGCCATGCGGGAGCTCTTCCTGCAGATTGTGTACGGCCGCACGCAGAGCGCGTACTCCGAGGGCGGCCTGCCCATCGGTGCCGGGTTGGAGGACCTGGGCAAGGGCCTGCGCTCCCAGACCGGCACGCTCTACGGCACCCTCGCCAAGGGCCCGCGCTACCTGGAGCTCGCGGAAGGCTACATCACCAAGGTGGCCCTGGACGAGAACGGCGAAATCATCGGCTACCAGTACGTGAAGATGGGACCCATGATGGAGGAAATCAAGAAGGGCACGGATGCCAACGAGGCCGTGAAGAAGTACACCGGCACCTACGGACGTTTCGACGGCGCCGCCAAGTACATCGACCCCCGCCACGAGTAATCAACCACCAACACAGAAAGGATACCATTATGCCTCTTTTTGAATCATACTCCCGCCGCATCGACCAGATCACACCGGTCCTGGCCAAGTACGGCATCAGCTCCTGCGAGGAGGCCGAGAAGGTCTGCCTCGACAAGGGCATCGACGTGCGCGCCATCGTGCGCGGCATCCAGAACATCGCCTTCGAGAACGCCGGCTGGGCCTACACCGTGGGCGCCGCCATCGCCATCAAGAAGGGCTGCACCAAGGCTGCCGACGCCGCCGAGGCCATCGGCGAGGGCCTGCAGAGCTTCTGCATCCCCGGCTCCGTGGCGGACGACCGCAAGGTGGGCCTGGGCCACGGCAACCTGGCCGCCATGCTCCTGCGCGAGGAGACCGAGTGCTTCTGCTTCCTGGCCGGCCACGAGTCTTTCGCCGCCGCCGAAGGCGCCATCGGCATCGCACGCTCCGCCAACAAGGTGCGCCAGAAGCCTCTGCGCGTCATCCTCAACGGCCTCGGCAAGGACGCCGCCTACATCATCTCCCGCATCAACGGCTTCACCTACTGCCAGACCAAGTTCGACTACATGACCGGCAAGGTCGAGGTGGTGAAGAAGACCCCGTTCTCCGACGGCGAGCGTTCCAAGGTGAACTGCTACGGCGCGGACGACGTGCGCGAGGGCGTGGCCATCATGTGGCTGGAGGG
>JAKSOT010000134.1 GCA_024405455.1 Akkermansia sp.
TGCTCCTGCAACACGGAGCCAATCCCCATGCCCGGGATGACTGCTACTGGACTCCTTTGCAGGCGGCACTCAAGCTTGACAAGGACGATGCCCTGGTGGCCCTGCTGGAAACCGCCACGAAGGCCAGGGGAAACTAGCCGCGGCGCAAGCGGCGCAGCAGCGCGGTGCGCGCGGGGTGAAAAACGCCCATCCGGCGGAATGCCGGATGGGCGAAATTCTTAATCTTAATCTTAATCCTAATCTTAATTGCCTTCCTTTTCCTGCTCGGCTTCCGCTTCCAGTTTCTGGCGGAGTTTCTCCGGGAGTTTGACCTGGATGTGGATATCGCGCAGCTGGACGGCGTCCACGGTGTCGGGGGCCTCGCACATGAGGTCGACGGCGCGGTTGTTCTTGGGGAAGGGAATAACCTCTCGGATGGATTCGCACTCGCCGATGAGCATGACCATGCGGTCCAGGCCGAGGGCGATGCCGCCGTGGGGCGGTGCGCCGAAGGAGAACGCGGAGAGCAGGTGCCCGAAGCGCTCGTTGATGGTCTTCTCGTCCAGCCCCAACGCGCGGAAGGCGGCGTCCTGGAGGTCGCGCTCATGGATACGCAGGGAACCGCCGCCGAGCTCGTTGCCGTTGAAGATGACGTCGTACGCCTCGGCGCAGAGGTCGGTGGAGATTTCGCCGTTGAGGACCTTGTCCACATGCTCCGGGATGGGGCGTGTGAAGGGGTGGTGGATGGCCACGTAGCGGCCCTCCTCCTTGTCCCAGGCGAACATGGGGAAGTGGGTGACCCAGAAGAGGTCGATGTCGTGGTTGTCCTTGAGCAGCTCGAGGTATTCGGCGCACTGCAGGCGGACGCGGCCGAGGATGGTGCAGCTCTGCTCCCACTCGCCGGCGGCGAAGAAGATGCAGTCTCCGCTCTCAATGTTGAGGCGCTCGCGGAGGGCCTGGAGCTCGGCGTCGGAAAGGCGCTTGGTGACGGGGCTCTTCCACTCGTCGCGGTTGTCCACGTCGCGCACCTTGATGAAGGCGAGTCCCTTGGCGCCGGCCTCCAGGGCGGTCTGGGTGAGGGCGTCCACCTGGCCGACGGAGGGGGCGAATGCCTTGGCGTTGATGGCCTTGACCACGCCGCCGTCCGCCACGGCGCCGCTGAACACGCGGAATTCGCTGTTGGCGAAGATGTCGGAGCAGTCGGTGATCTTCATCTCGAAGCGGCGCTCGGGCTTGTCGGAGCCGTACTGGTCCATGGCGTCGTGCCAGGTCATACGGGGGAAGGGAGTGACGATGTCGCGGCCGACGGATTCCTTGAACACGCGCTGGAGCATGGCCTCCATCCAGCCGTAGATGTCCTCCGGGGTGATGAAGGAGGCCTCCACGTCCACCTGGGTGAACTCGGGCTGGCGGTCGGCGCGCAGGTCCTCGTCGCGGAAGCAGCGGGCGATCTGGAAATACTTTTCAAGGCCGGCCACCATGAGCAGCTGCTTGTACTGCTGGGGGCTCTGCGGGAGGGCGTAGAACTTGCCGGGGCTCACGCGGCTGGGCACCAGGTAGTCGCGGGCGCCCTCCGGGGTGGACTTGGAGAGGATGGGTGTTTCCAGCTCCAGGAATCCCTGCTCGTCCAGGTAGTCGCGCACGGTCTTGGTGATGCGGTGGCGGAGCACCATGTTGCGCTGCATCTCCGGGCGGCGCAGGTCCAGGAAGCGGTACTTGAGGCGGATATCCTCGTTGGCCACGCTGCGGTCCAGCTGGAACGGCAGCACCGCCGAGCGGTTCAGAACCGCCAGGCCGTCCGCGTCCACCTCAATCTCGCCCGTCGCCAAATCCGGGTTCGTGGCGTCGATCTCGTCCGTCTTCAAGCGGGCCACCACCTTGCCGGTGACCTGGATGACGGACTCCACGCGCAGGGCCTCCGCCTGTTTGGCGAGGTCTGCATGGTTTTCCGGGTGGAAGACCACCTGGGTCTTGCCCTCGCGGTCGCGAAGGTCGATGAAAATCACGCCGCCGTGGTCGCGCACGGTGTCCACCCAGCCGACGAGGCGCACGCTCTTGCCCTCGTCGCTCAGGCGGAGTTCATCACAGGTATGGGTACGGTAACTGTTCATGGCTGTGTAATGGTGGAATGGAGATGTCGCCCTCCGCGCGCGGAGCCCGCGAAGGCGCGCAGAGTATACGCACGCGCGCTGCAATGTCAAGACTGTTTTTTGCGGCGTGTTTTGAAAAAAGCATCATACCTCATCCCAAGCGGTGCCGATGCGCGAGCCGTAGAGCGGGTGGCCCCAGAGGCGGCGGGCCATGATGCCGGGGGAGGCGATGCCGAGGAGGAAGCGGCGGCGCTGCGCGTCGCGGTCGAACTCCGGCATCTCGGCCCCGTCGTCGCCTTCCGCGCATTCCCATACCGCGGGGCGGGGGGGCAGCTGGGGCAGGGCGGGGGTGCGGTGCCGGCACGCGGAGCAATGCCCGCAGGGCGGCATCGGTTCGTCCGCGAAGTATTGTTGCAGGGCATCGTTGATGCATTGCGGGGCGGTGAGCATCTGCAGCAGGGTGTCCAGCCGCGCCAGGTCCGCCCGGCAGCGGCGGGAGTAGGATGCGGAAAGCGCGTCCGCCACCTCGCGGGCGTCCGCGGGCCCGGTGGCGTGCAGGCAGACCGCCTGCTGGCGCAGCGTGAGCTTCCATTCGCCGGCGGCCTCGCACTCGCGCAGCTGGTCCATGGCCTCCGCGTAGGAGCACCCCCAGGCATCGGCGGCATCCGCCACCTCGCCGTCGCGGTGGGCGTCCAGCCATTGCAGGCGCGCGGCCTCGTCTGCCCCGCGTCCGTCCAGGATGGTGCCCAGCGGGAAAAGCGGCTTCACCTTGTAGAACTTGCAGCCGTAGGCTTCCGGCTCCACGGCGTGCATGTCCTGCAGGTGCAGCATGATGCGCAGCGGCACGTCCTCCGGCACATCGCAGGAGGTGGTGAGCTCCCAGAACGACACCACCCGGCGCGCGGTCGGCAGCATCCA
Source organism: Akkermansia sp. (assembly GCA_024405455.1). Lineage (GTDB taxonomy): Bacteria > Verrucomicrobiota > Verrucomicrobiia > Verrucomicrobiales > Akkermansiaceae > Akkermansia. The sequence goes on from JAKSOT010000134.1 coordinate 2,988, forward strand.
GCGCGCGGCGCGCAGCACGCCCTCCGCATCCGGCTCCGCGGCGCGGATGCGGTTGCGGGCGTCTAGGATATCCGCGGCGTCCAGCAGCACCAGGCTGGTGCAGGGCGCACCGTCGCGCCCCGCGCGGCCGCTCTCCTGCAGGTAGGCCTCCGGCGACCCCGGCACGCAGAAGTGCACCACGGAGCGCACGTCCGGCTTGTCCACGCCCATGCCGAATGCGATGGTGGCGGTGAGCACCTGGAGCCTGTTGGCGAGGAAGTCGTCCTGCAATTGCTCGCGCAGCTCGGCGGGCTGGCCCGCGTGGTACCCGGCGGCGCGGAATCCGCAATCCGCCAGGCGCGCGGCCAGGGATTCCGTCTCTTTGCGCGCGCGGCAGTAGACGATGGCGGGGAGGTGCGCGCCGTTGTTCGCCGACAAGAATTCCACGAGCGCGCGGAAGCGGTCGTCCGGCGCGTCTGCGATTCTCGTGATGTTGGGGCGGTAGGGCGGCAAGGTAACGATGGCCTCGCGCGCGATATGGAAGGTCTTTGCCAAATCGCGCTGCACGCGGGTGGTGGCGGTGGCGGTGAGCGCCATCACGCAGCGGAACGGCCTCTGCGCCGCCCATTGCGCTAGCCGCAGGTAGTCCGGCCGGAAGCTGTGCCCCCAGTCGGAAACGCAGTGCGCCTCGTCCACCACAAACAGCGTGAGCGGCGCGGCGGAAAGCGCCTCCTGCAGCGCGTGGTTCTCCAGGGATTCCGGCGCCACGAACAGCAGCCGCAGCGCGCCCGCCGCCACATCGCGCAGCACGCCCTCGCGCACATCGTCCTCCAGCGTGGAATCGAACCGCGCGGCGGGTATGCCCAGCTTGGCCAGCCCCTCGCTCTGGTCGCGCATGAGCGCAATGAGGGGCGACACCACCACGCTCACGCCGCCGAGCAGCACGGCGGCCGCCTGGTAGCACAGGCTCTTGCCGTGGCCGGTGGGCAGCACGCCCAGCGAGTTTTCCCCGCGCAGGGCGAGCGCCAGCAAATCACGCTGCGCGTCCCGCCAGCCGTCCTTGCCGAAAAGCGCCAGCACGCGCCTCTCCTGCTCGG
>JAKSOT010000135.1 GCA_024405455.1 Akkermansia sp.
ACAATCCCCTTGCCCAGGGTGGCGGACGACGTGGGGATGGCGTGCATGGACTTGAGATCCGCCAGCTTGGGGTTGAGGCTGCGCTTCACCTCCATGGGGTAAATTCTTTACCAGTTTTCATTGCCATCCATGTTTTGCAAAACCAGAATCCAACCATTGGGACACGTGTGAGCATGAGCCGCTTTTATGCAAATTTGCCATGGCGTGGCAAATTTTCTGCCACGGCGTGGCAAATTTGCATAAGGCGGGAGGGGTGGGCGCGCCATAGGGAAAGCCCCTGCGGCCGGGTATGACCGCAGGGGCTTGAAAGGCGGATACGTTGGACCGGGCCTTACGCGAAATAGCGCTTCAGCAGGCCGTCGAAGCCCTTGCCGTGGCGGGCCTCGTCCTTGCACATCTCGTGCACGGTGTCGTGGATGGCGTCGTAGCCGAGTTCCTTGGCTCGCTTGGCGATGGCGAGCTTGCCGGCGCAGGCTCCCTGCTCTGCAGCGGCGCGCAGCTCCACGTTCTTCTTGGTGCTGTCGGTGAGGACCTCACCGAGGAGCTCCGCGAATTTGGCGGCGTGCTCGGCCTCCTCCAGCGCGTAGCGCTTGAACGCCTCTGCGACCTCGGGATAGCCCTCGCGGTCCGCCTGGCGGCTCATGGCAAGGTACATGCCGACCTCGCAGCACTCGCCGTTGAAGTTGTCGCGCAGCCCCTTCACCACTTCCTCGTCCAATCCCTTGGCCACGCCCACGCGGTGCTCGTCGGCATACTCCTTGGTGCCCTCCACCACTTCCTCGAAGGTGCCGGCGCGGCACACGGGGCATTCGGTGGGCATTTCCTCGCTCTCAATGATCTCACCGCAAACGGTGCAACGGTACTTTTTCATTTCTGGTGTCTTTCTAGGTTAGGTTGATAAAGCGCCCGTACAGGGCCGCGCCTCGATTCTACCCGCACGGGCACGCAGGGTCAAGATTTTTTAGAATCATTCCACTTTCATTTGCAAATTTCCCATAGCGGCGGGGGCTGCGGGGAAAAGGCGGGGAAAATGGTGGAATCGCCTTGCTTTTTGGGGGCGGAGAGAGTACAATTCCCCCGCAATCCGCGAGAGCATTCCTTCTATGTCAGGCAACCTCACCTACAAGCAGTCCGGCGTGGATACCATCCAGGCGCAATCCTTTGTACACGACATCAGCGCTCACGTGAAGCGCACACAGAAGAACCGCCAGCTGTGCAACGCCTTCGGGCTGTTTGCGGCGGCGTACGACCTCTCCTCCTACAAGGAGCCCGTGATTGTCACCGGGACGGACGGCGTGGGAACGAAGACGGAGATTTTGTTCGACCTGGACATGCTGGAGACGGCGGGGAAGGACCTGGTGGCGATGAACGTGAACGACATCCTGACCACGGGAGGCGACCCGCTGGTGTTCCTGGACTACCTGGGCATCTCCAACCTGCAGAAGGAGCAGCCGCGCATCACGCGCCTGGTGGCGGGCATGTGCGACTACCTGGAGAGCTGCAACTGCATCCTGGCCGGCGGCGAGACCGCGGAAATGCCCGGCGTGGTGCCGGAGGATCTGGTGGAGATGGCCGGCTTCAGCATCGGCTGCGTGGAGAAGAGCGAGATGATCCAGCCCGCCACCGTGGAGGTGGGGGATGTGCTGGTGGGCTACCCCAGCGACGGTTTCCACGCCAACGGATGGAGCCTCATCCGCCGCATCTTGAAGCAGAACCCGGACCTGCTCACCGAGCAGGAGCTGCGCGGCCTGCTGGCCCCCACGCGCCTGTACCACGACGTGGTGTACGACATGCGCAAGCTGGGCGTCACCCCCAAGGCGTACGCGCACATCACGGGAGGCGGGCTCCCGGAGAACCTGGAGCGTTTCCTTGGCGACAAGGGCTCCGACCTTGAGATACCCTACTGGGACAACCCCGCCGCGCAGAAGGTGCTGGAGTTCGTGGACGCGGAGGACCGCTTCCACACCTTCAACATGGGCATCGGCTGGGTGGCCATCGTCAAACCGGACCAGGTGGAGAAAGCCTGCACGGCGGGCCCCGGCGGCACGCCCATCGGCACCATCCGCCAGGGACAGGGCATCCACGTCTCCGTCCGCAAATAACCCCTAACACCATTTCCCCTTATGTCAGACCCCTTACATCATGAATGTGCGGTGGCTGCGATACGCATGCTCAAGCCGCTTTCCTACTACGCCGAAAAGTACGGCAACCCGCTGTGGGCGTTCAACAAGCTGTTCCTCCTGATGGAGAAGCAGCACAACCGCGGGCAGGACGGCGCCGGCATCGGCTGCATCAAGCTCAACATGCCCCTGGGCGAGCCCTACATGTTCCGCCACCGCGACGCCACCGGCAACGCCCTCTCCAACATCTTCTCCGAGGAGCAGCGCAACTACCGCACGCTCTGCGACCGCGGCGACATCGAGGACGAGAACCCCGGCCAGATCAAGGCGCGCTTCAACTACGGCGGCGAGCTCCTGGTGGGCCACATGCGCTACGGCGCCAGCTCCGCACGCTTCGACGAGAGCATCTGCCACCCCTTCACACGCCGCACCAACTGGATCACCCGCACGCTCATGCTGCTGGGCAACTTCGGCATCACCAACGCCCACGAGCTCGCCCAGACCCTCATCGAGCGCGGACAGCACCCCGTCTTCGATTCCGACACCCAGACCATCATGGAGGAAATCGGGTACTACCTGGACGAGGCACACAACGACCTCTACCGCTCCCTGCGCGACAAATTCTCCGGCCAGGAGCTCCAGCAGAAAATCTCCGAGCGCATCGACCTCTACGACATCGTGGGCAAGGCCACCAAGAACTGGGACGGCGGCTTCACCGCCCTCGGCGCCATCGGCAACGGCGACCTCTTCTGCCTGCGCGACCCGCACGGCATCCGCCCCTGCCACTATGTGCTCACGGACGAGTACCTGGCCATTGCCAGCGAGGAGGTGCCGCTGATGAGCGTGATGGAGGTGGAGCAGGACCAAGTGCAGATCCTGCCCCCCGCCAACATGCTCGTCCTCAAGCACGACGGCAAGTTCGAGGTGCGCGAGTACACCGAGCCCCTGGAGCACAAGCCCTGCTGCTTCGAGAGCATCTACTTCTCCCGCGGCAACGACCCCATCATCTACCGCCAGCGCAAGAAGCTCGGCTCCCTGCTGTCAGACAAGGTGGTGCGCAGCCTGGAGGGCGACGTCTCCCGCGCCGCCATCTCCTTCATCCCCAACACCGCGGAAGTGGCCTACTACGGCCTCCTGGAGGGCCTGCGCGCCTACCGCAGGAACTACGTCTCCAAGACCATGAAGGAGGCTCTCGCCAACGGCTCCATCAGCGACGACCTCATCGACGAGCTCATCCTCCGCCGCTGGCCCCGCGCAGAGAAAATCGTCCACAAGGACATCAAGCTGCGCACCTTCATCACCCCGGAGAACAGCCGCGGCCAGCTCGCCAGCCAGGTGTACGACCTCACGTTCGACGCCCTGCGCGAGGGCGAGGTGCTGGTGGCCATCGACGACTCCATCGTGCGCGGCACCACGCTCAAGAAGAACCTGCTGCGCCTGCTGGCGCGCTCCAAGCCCCGCAAGATTGTCATCGTGTCCTCCGCGCCGCAGGTGCGCTACCCGGACTGCTACGGCATCGACATGAGCGAGCTGGGCAAGTTCATTGCCTTCCACGCCGCCATCGCCCTGCTCAAGAAGCGCGGCATGTACGACCTCATCAGCAAGGTGTACGACGAGTGCAAGCACCAGCTCACACTCCCCCCGCCCGCCCGCACCAACCCCGTCAAGCGCATCTACGAGCTCTTCACCGACGACGAAATCACCGAGGAGATCTCCCGCATGGTCACGCCGGACGACAGCCCCTGCCCCGTGGAGATCATCTACCAGACCATGGAGGGCCTGCACGAAGCCATCAACGGCCCCTGCGGCGACTGGTACTTCAGCGGCGACTATCCGACCCCCGGCGGCTACACGGCCGTGAACCAGGCGTTCATCCGCTGGTACGAGGGCAAGGACGGCGGCGCCAACGCACTGCCAGTCT
>JAKSOT010000136.1 GCA_024405455.1 Akkermansia sp.
TGGGAGATGGCGCGCGGCATCAAGGACATCTGCGGCCGCCTCAACCTCCCCTTCATCTTCAAGGCTTCCTACGACAAGGCGAACCGCACGAGCGTGAAAAGCTTCCGCGGCCCCGGCATCAAGGAGGGCTGCCGCATCCTCTCTGAAATCGGCCGCGAGCTGCAAATCCCCGTGGTGACGGATGTGCATACGGAGGAGCAGGCCACCTACGCGGCGGACTATGTGGACCTGATCCAGATCCCGGCGTTCCTGTGCCGCCAGAGCGATTTGCTAGAGGCGTGCGCCAAGACGGGCCGCCCGGTGAACGTGAAGAAGGGCCAGTTCCTGGCGCCGTGGGACTGCGTGAACATCTGCGAGAAGATGCGCGCGTTCGGTTGCGAGCATTTCATGCTCTGCGAGCGCGGCACCAGCTTCGGCTACAACAACCTGGTGGTGGACATGCGCGGCATGTACTGGATGAAGAAGTTCGGCTGCCCCGTGGTGTTCGACGCCACGCACTCCGTGCAGCGCCCTGGCGGGCTCGGCGGCGCCACGGGCGGCGACCGCGAGCTGGCGCCCGTGCTGGCCAACGCCGCCATGGCCGTGGGCGTGGACGGCGTGTTCATGGAGGTGCACAAGGACCCCGAGCACGCCATGAGCGACGGCCCCAACCAGATTTACCTGCACGACCTGGAGCGCATCCTGGGCAACCTGATGCTGGTGCGCGAGGCGTACAAGAAGATGCTGTGATGCGCGCGGTGGCCACAGTCCTGCTGTCGCTTCTGCTGCTGCCCGCCGAGGCGCAGCAGACCCCGCAGGACGTGAGCGACACCGTGGGGCGGGGTGAGTTCCCCGGCCTGCAGCTGCTGCCGCCGGGCAGCGTGGTGAAGGGCATCTCCCTGCCGCGCTATGAGAACCACCGCGTGACCGCCCTCGTGCAGATCCGCGAGCTGCGCGTGGAATCCCGCACCCGCGTCACCCTGGAGGGAATCGCCGCCACCCTCTACTCCAAGGACGGCTTCCGCACCGCCGTCTCAACTCCCCGCGCCACCTACGACTTCTCCACCATGCGCGCCGAAACATTCGGCCGCACCACCGTGCGCGACGGCCGCTTCACCGCGCGCGGCGGCAGGGTCACCTACAACGCGCAAACCCAGAAGGGACTCCTGAGCGGGCCCGTGCGCACCACCGTCTCCGCCGCCGTGTTCGGCCGCGGTTCCACCCCCGCCCCCACCGCCAAGAAATGAAGCGCCTGTTCCTGTTGAGCGCGCTGGCGGTTCCCGCCGCGCTTGCCGCGGCACCCGCGCCCGCTCCGGAGTGGCTGGCGCCGCTGCGGGCGGATGCGCAGCGGCTGGTGGAGCAATGGCAGGCCGCCTCCGCGGAGGTGGACGCCGCCCTCCCCGGGCTGGCCGTCTCGCAAGCGGATGCCGATGACGCGGACACCGCCGACAACGAGCTGCCGGAGCTCGCCGAGGGCGACACGCTGGCATCCTGCCGCGGCGGGCTGATGTTCGACAACGCCAACTCCACGCTCATCTACCTGGACCATGTGCAGCTGCTGGACGAGCGCGTGCGCCTGCTCGCGGAGCACCGCCTATTCGTGAAGCTGCGCTCCATGGACCCGCGCCCCGATGCCGCGCAGAAGGCGGAAGAATCCCCCACGCAGGGCGTGCAGGACGTGCAGCGGGACATCACGGAACGCGCGCGCCGCGTGCCTCAGCAGCTGCGCGGCGGCAGAATCACCATCGAAACCACGGAGGCCGTGGCGGACACCGCCTCCAACATCCTGCTGCTGCACTCTCCCGCGCGCGGCATCCCCGTCCTGGTCGCGCAGGGGCGCAACTCCATCCGCATCCAGCCGCAGGAGGGGCGCGAGGCGCTTCTGGTGGCGGATGCCGACGGCAACGTGTTCATGGACGGCGCGCACATCTCCCTGCGCTGGGTGGACGACGAGGGCCGCGAGGGCAAGATGGAGTGCGCGGGCGGCAGCATCACCTACCACGCCGCCACCCACACCCTCCACCTGCCAGGGCTCACCACCATGGAGCACCCCCGCGGCACCTTCCAGTCGGAATCCGCCCTCACCGTCGTGCTCCAGCCGGACCCCGATGCCGGGAAGCCCGGAGACAGCTACCTTTCCCAGTTCGCCAAGATGAGCTTCAAGGGCGTGGAGAGCGTGGCGGTGCACCGGGGAAGCGCCAAGTTCGACGGCTATGCCGCCAGCGGCGAGCTCCTGCAGTACAACGCCCGTACTGGCGCCTGCCTGGTGAACGGCCCGAACGCCTCCCTCACCTACAACGCCAACACCATCACCGCCGACAGGATCGCCCTCGATGAGAGCGGGAACATCGCCATCGACGGCAACGATGTCCGCGTGGCCTACGAGCGCCCCTCCCGCCAAAACGCGGACACCAAGCTGTACGGCACCGTGCGCTGCGGGGCCTTGCAGTTCGACGCCGCCACCGGAAAGGTGACCACGCAGGCCCCCATCGCCATCCGCGACGGCGAGCTGGACTTTGCCGCGCAGGGGCCGACCGAGCTCACCCTGCGCCGCGCGGAGAACCCGCGCCCGCGTCCCGACGCCCTGCCGAGCTTCGCCCTGGCGGAGTACGACGGCGTGGCGACGCTCACCGCGCACCGCGGCGTGCGCCTGGCAGCCAAGTCGGAGCAGGGTGACGTGGCGGTCATGGGCGACGAGGTGCAGGCGGATTTGGTGCGGCAGGAGGCCACCGTGACCGCAAGCGGGGACAACCCCCTGGTGGTGCAGGGCAGCGGGTTCCGCGCCGCCGCGCAAACCGCCGCGGGGGCGGACGCCCATTCCTTCCTGCAGGTGACGGAACAGGGGGAGATCACCCTCTCCGGCAGCCACATCAGCATTGAGCACACTCCGGACGGCCAGGCCCCCTCCGCCATCGTCGCGCTTTCCCCGCAATCCCCCGCGGAGCTGCATGTCAACGCCGCGGGCGACATCTCGCTCAAGGGCGAGGACATCGGTATCGAAACCCACGACTCCGCCGGAAACAGCGTCAAGGCCGTCTGCAAGGGCAGCCTGACGCTGGAGAAGGAGGCGGGCCGCCTCGTCACCGGCTCCGCCACCCGCATGCAGGCCGCCCAGGGCAGTTTCGCCTCCAACGGCCCCGTCACCGCCACCCTGCGCCCCGGTGCGCCGCGCCCCGCTCGGCAAAACGACCGCTTCGCGCACCTCAACTACAGTTTCGACGGCCTGCAGGAGGCCTCCACGCCCGCTGGCGGCAGCATCCTCACCCCGCAGGGCTCCATGCAGTGCAGCGGCCCCATGAGCGTGGCCTTCTTCGCGGATGGCGAGGCCCCCAAGTCCGCACGCGCCGCATCCCCGCAGCAGCCGGGGCTCGGCAACCTCAAGTCCGCCCGCGCCGAGGGCTCCGTGGCCCTGGCCGCCAAGGACTCCACGGGGCGCGTGCTGCGCGCCTTCGGTGACACGCTCGCGCTGGATGCCGTCACCGGAATGAAGACCCTCACCGGCAACACCGTCACCCTCTCCGACCAGTACAACACGCACACCGCCAGCGGCGGCGCCTCCATCACCCTGGATGCCGACAACAACGCACGCATCCACGGCGCCACCCAGCGCACCACCGCCACCCATATCCACGACCAGATGGAACAACAGAAGAAAGGCAACTGACCATGGACGACATCCTGCTCGAAGCGCGCAACCTTTGCAAAAGCTACCACGAACGCCGCGTGGTGGACCACGTGAACCTCACCGTGCATCCCGGCGAGATTGTGGGCCTGCTCGGCCCCAACGGCGCCGGCAAGACCACCTCGTTCTACATGGTGGC
>JAKSOT010000137.1 GCA_024405455.1 Akkermansia sp.
AAAAGGGTTTTGTCCACTCCCCATTTGTATGAGCCGTGACCGCTGAACACAACGATCAGGTAATCCATATGGCACAACCTATTCGTGGATATACACTTATTCAATTCCTGTACTGAAGGCGCACATAGCTCGATTATTTCGCTGTCAAGCCAGGCACCCCCTTCCAAGGAAGTGAAAAAACGATGATAGGATTCCATATCCTTATCCGAACCGATATCCGGATCGTCATTGGCAATGATTAAAACTCTCTTGTTCATAATTTTTACTGTTTTTTCGTATCGGAATAAAGTAGCCCTTGTAATTGCTAGAAGGTGGCGATACTGATGCCTTAGACGCATCCTGAAATGCCTCCGCCTGCGGACGCGTAGATAATGACTCGCGCGTCGCCTTGCGGTGGACGGCATCATTTTTAGCCTTGTTCGGCATTGGATGCAAAGGCTTTATGAAATCAACCCCTTTTCGGGGATAGGTTAAACGCGCGGTGCTGTTGGTGTGCCGATGATATTCTCAAGCGGTTCATATAGTGTGGGTTGAAGAGGAGCGGCAGTCCCACGCCCCACGCCCCACGCCCCACGCCCCACGCTGCGCCCTCGAACCTGACGGCCGGCGGATGCCGCCGTGCTGCCGAACCTTGCGCTGCATGCCGCTCGTGTCGTCACGCGGCAGCTTTCGGCGTAGGCGGGCGGATGCCGCCCCGCATAACGAGCAGGCGAAGCGCGATGTTGCACGCGGCGCGCGAACTGCACCGCGCGGGGCTATCCCCCACCCACCCGTCTAACCACCGCGATATATATATCCCCCCGATAAATAATATCGCGCTCCCTTGCTGGGCAAAAAGCCCCAAAATTCCCAAATTCCATGCGTTGGCGTGTATCCACCCCGCGCAAGGCGGGGTTGCGTTACTGGCAACGCACGCGCGGGGACACCCCTAGGGCTCTACGCCCTGGCTGGGAAAAGTTGACGCCGCACGGCGGCTCAAATATAGGCGCGGTGGAGCCGCACGAGTATTGGACGTGCAATGATTGGTGCCAACGAAGGTGGTTGGTAGGCGGGCGATACACCGCCTCCATTACCACCGGCCCGCATACCACCACCCCCTTCCTTCAATTTCTTTGAAACGCATACGTGAAAACAAGGCTCCACGCGTCATTTTGCGGTGTACTTTTTTGGGGAAATCTGGTAGGCTTTGTCACCCGCTGAACCATGGCCTCCAAATTCAACATCAACTCGCTGAACCCCGCCCAGAGGGAGGCGGTGCGCACGCTGGACGGCCCGGTGCTCATCCTGGCGGGGGCCGGCACGGGCAAGACGCGCACGGTGACCTGCCGCATCGCGCACATGATAGACCGCGGCATAGACCCCAAGGGGATTTTGGCGCTCACGTTCACCAACAAGGCGGCCACCGAGATGGCGGAGCGCGTGGCGGGGCTGGTGAGCAAGGAGGCCGCCAAGGAGATGACCGTGTGCACCTTCCACTCGCTCTGCGTGAAAATCCTGCGGCGAGAAATCGGCCGCCTCGGCTACAAGGAGAACTTTTCCATCTACACCGGCAGCGACCAGACCGGGCTGGTGCGCAAACTCATCATGGAGTACGGCGCGCTCAAGGAGAAGCTGGACCCCAACCAGGTGCTGGCGGAGCTTTCCCGCGTGCGCAACACCGGGTTGGAAATCGACCAGATAGAGGACACTCTCATCGCGGCCATCGCCAAGGCGTACCAGCGGGAGCTGAAGGCGCAGAACGCCGTGGATTTCGACGACCTGCTGATCCTGACGGAGCGCCTGCTGCGCTGCTACCCGCAGGCGCACGACAAATGGAACAAGCGCTTCTCCCACATCACGGTGGACGAGTTCCAGGACACGAATTCCCTGCAGATGAGCCTGCTGCGCCAGTTGGTGGCCAGCCCGCAGCACAACGTGTGCGTGGTGGGGGACGACGACCAGTCCATCTACGGCTGGCGCGGCGCGCAGATTTCCAACATCCTGGAGTTCGAGAGCTTCTTCCCCAACCCCACCGTCATCAAGCTGGAGGAGAACTACCGCTGCACCAGGCAGGTGCTGGACTGCGCCAACGAGCTCATCCGCCACAACCTCGGCCGGCGAGACAAGACCCTGCGCACCAACAAGCGCGGCCAGTACCCCGTGCGTCTCGTCGCCATGCCAGGCTCAGAGGAGGAGGCCGCCTTCATCGCAGACGAGATGCAGCAGCTCCACCGCCATGAAAAACTCAAGTGGGAGGACATGGCCGTCCTTTTCCGCGCCAACGTCCAGAGCCGACAGCTCGAAGCCGCCATGCGCGAGCAGAACATCCCCTACCGCATGGTCGGAACACGCAGCTTCTTCGACCGCAAGGAGGTGAAGGACCTCATCAGCTACCTGCAGGTCATGGACAACCCGGACGCGGACCTGCACCTGCTGCGCGTGCTCAACACACCCGCCCGCGGCATCAGCGACACCACCGCCAACCTCGCCATCGAGCACAGCCGCGAACACCGCCAGAGCCTCTGGAAGGCACTCGGCGACCCCGCCTTCCTCAACGACTGCTCGCCGCGCTCGCAGGCCAGCATCCGCGCGTTCACCGCGCTGGTGGAGAAATACCGCGCCGCATTCGCCGCCAGCACCGCCAGCTTCGGCGACACCCTGCAGGCCCTCATGGATGAAATCGCCTACGAGGACTACGTGGGCCGCACCTGCAAGACCGACCAGGAGCGCACGCTCCGCCTCGCCGCCGTCAACGACATCAAGGAGTCCATCCACGCCTTCTGGGCGCCCGGACGCAAGCTGGGCGACTTCCTGGAGAAGGTGACGCTGGACAACGAGAAGGACGACGACGACGACCTGGAGAAAAAGAAGGGCGTGTGCCTCATCACCATGCACGCCGCCAAGGGGCTGGAGTTCCCGCACGTGTACATCGTGGGCGTGGAGGAGGGTCTGCTGCCCCACACCCGCTCCGTGGACGAGGGCTCGCTGGACGAGGAGCGGCGCCTGTTCTACGTGGGCATCACCCGCGCGCAGGAGCGGCTCACCATGACCTATTGCGCCGCGCGCACCAAGTACGGCAGGGAGGAGCGCTGCGCACCCTCATCCTTCATCCAGGAAATCCCGGACCGCCTGTACGAGTTCACGGACTACGCGGCGGAACTCAACAAGCCCGCCACAGACGAGGATTGCGATGACTTCTTCTCCTCTCTCAGGGAGCTGATGGACGACGACGACAATTGACCGCCGCGCGCATGTGTGGTATCCTGAAATCGTAAAGCCATGCCGTCTCTCCCGCGCACCAGCCCCTGCCTCCTGCTCCTGCTGGCCGCCGCGCTGTTCTGCTCCTGCCAGCAGCAGGCCCTGCCCAACATGGCCTACACGCCGCGCTACGTGTACCACAAGGGCTACACCCCCGTGCTGCACAACAACGGCAAGGTGGGCATCCCCAGCAAGCTGCCCGCCCGCGTGAAGCGCGTGCTCATTGCAGGCAACAAGATTGTGGGCCGCCCGTACCGCAGCGGCGGCGGCCACCGCCGCCACCACGACTCCGCGTACGACTGCTCCGGCACGGTGGCGTTCGTGCTGCGGGAAGCCGGCCTGCTGAAGCCCAACGCGCACCCCACCTCCGGAGACTTCCTGCGCTGGGGGCGCCCCGGTTTCGGCAAGCACCTCACCGTATACGCCAAGCGCGGGCACGTCTTCCTCATGGTCAACGGCATGCGCCTGGATACGACCAACGAGTACGGCCGCGGGCCGCGCTGGAGCACCCGCCCGCGCCGCTGCAGCGGCTTCTACGTGCGCC
>JAKSOT010000138.1 GCA_024405455.1 Akkermansia sp.
TAGAACTCCGCCCGCCTACAAACCACCTTCGTTACCACCAATCAACACCCGCGCGCCTTGTCACGCCATAGCGCCAAAGGCGCGACGGCGGAGCCGAATTCTTAAATAGTACCTAGTACATAGTACCTAGTAAATCACTTGCGGCGTCTTGCCGCCAGGGCGGCAAGCGCCAGCAAGGACAATGTGCTTGTGGCGGGTTCGGGGACCTGCATGATGTAGACGGTGCCGACGTTGCCGGCGGCGCCTCCCGCCTGGGTGGCACCGCTATAGAATACGTAGTATTGGTCCTCCGCGTGCTTGAACATGTCGTTGGCGAACACATCTGCGGCTTTCACCCAAGGGTCTGCCAGGCCCAGCTCTGCGAGGTAGTTGGGAGTGCCGTCCAGCGAGAGGCCGTCCACGCTGTAGAAGAGGTCGTACTTGCCCATGTAGCGGAGTGCGTTCACGCCGTCCATATCCTCTTCAGAGAGGAGGACGAGGCCGGGAGTGAGGGTTACGGTGCTGCCCATCTGCAGGCCGCCCTTGCCGGCCATGGCATGCACATCCAGCGTGGCGCGGGCTTTGTTGCCGCCGCCCAACACGAGGTTGGCGTTGAGCGTGGTGCCCCTGCCGGCGGTGAGCTTGTGGCCGCCCGTGATGGTGAGTGTGCCCTCGTTGGCGGTGGCCGGTTTCTCGGCAGGGGTTTCTTCCTTGTACACGCCGAGGGTGCCTTTGTTGATGGTGACATCCGCCATGTTGTTGAGGCTGGTGGCGTTCAAGAGGTTGAAGAAGCCGCCCTGGACCACGAGGTTGCCGGAGAAGTTCACCATGCTGCCGGTGATGTTGACGATGCCGCCGGTATCTTTCACGAGTGTGCCGCCGCCGGTGACGGCGCCGCTAATCTCCAGGGGATCGCCCAGGTGGAGGGTTTTGCCGGCTTCCACCACAATGGCGCTGTTGACCATGCCGTTGCCGATGGTGGCGGAGGTGGCTGTGGTGTCCAGGCTGAGCTTGTTGACGGCGAGGTAGCGCCCGGTGAGGTCGAGCGAGGTGCCCTGGCGCAGGGAGACGTTGGTGTCCGGGCCGCTCAGGTTTGTGCCGAGCACCAGCGGCGAGCCGTCTTCCGTTTTCTCCACGAACAGGGTGCCGTCGTCGATGGTGGCGTAGTCGCCGGTGAAGGTGAACACGTTCAGGCGAGCCGTCTTGGATGAGCGTCCGCCCATACTCAGGAACGCGGTATTCCCCATTTTGAAGGTGGCGTTCTCCCCGATTGTCGCATCATACAGCCAGAGGCGGGAGGCTGCGTGGATATCCACGTTGGTGTCAACCGTTCCGTACTCCACGACGTTGTCCTTGATGTCCTGCTCGTTCCACACGATGATGTTGAGGTTGGTGGTCTTGTCGTAGAGGTCGAAGGTGCTGCCGTCCAGGCAGTAGGCGGTGGCACCCTCGCCCCGGAGGTTCTCCACGCCGTTGCCCAGCACGTACTTGCCGCCGTTGGTGTAGGGGTTGATGCGGAGGTAGGCGTTTTTCACCGTGGCCGTGCCCACCACGCTAAGGTTGGTGATGTCGTTGATCCAGATGTTGTGGTTAGTGTCCATCTCCAGCATGGAGCCGTTAAACATCGTAATGGAGGAGGGGCCGTCCCAGCTCGCCAGGCTGCCGGCGGATACCAGGTGGCTTTCCGCCTCCAGGGTGAGCGAGCCGGTGAACGCGTTGTCGGCATCGCCCTCCATGCGTGCGCCTGTGCCGGTGACAACGAGGTTGAAGTCCTTGGCGCCGCCGGCAATCTGCACCGTGCCGCCCTGCAGGGTGACGGTGCCGAAGTCCGAGGTTTGGCCGTCGAAGCTCAACTTGAGCGTGCCGCCCACCTGGGTGACGTCTCCGGAGCCCAGGGCGCCGGCATTGGCCACCACAAGCGTGCCCTGCTTGAGGATGGTTCCGCCGGAGTAGGAGTTGGCATTCTGTATGGTGAGGGAGCCTTCGCCCTCCTTGGTGAGCGTGGTTGTTGTTCCGGCAATCGCTCCGTCGTCCATGAAGGTGTAGTCGTTCCCCGCGCTGTTGTTCACCTGCACGCTGCTGGGCGTGTACACGCCCTTCAGGTACACGTCTCCCTCGTAGTCGGCAAGTAGGTTGAAGGCCGTGTCGTCGAACACCGTGGTAACCCCGTCCATGTAGCGGTAGCGCATATCGTTCTGGACCCAGTTCCTGTCCGTGGTGTTCCACAGGTGGCTTTCCTCGGTGGGGGCCCAGGTGGCCGCTTTCAGTTCAGCCCCGCTCATGTAGTAGAGGGTGCCGTCCTTCCAGACAAGCTCTTCGCGGTTCACTCTTCCTCCATCAGTCGTGGGTACTATTCCATCAGTCGTGCTTTCTATGTATATATCATCCCACCAATCCGGATTTTTGCCGTCCCCCAAGGTCATCAGGGCGTACCACATCCCCTTTTCCAGGTTCTCCTTCGGGTTTCCCAGCTGGTCTCCCAGGAAGATTGAGGCAGTGATTCCAAAACTACCTCCGGCCTGCGTGAACGGCCCGTTCACGGTCAGGAGCGTCTTGTTGGGGGCTTCCCCGGGGGCGTAGCCCCCCCAGGCGACGGCGTTCTTCTCCGTCACGTTGAACGTGAGCACGTCGTTGGAGTCCGCCAGCCTCAGGCCGGAATTGAGCGTAGTGGTTTCTTTGACCGTGAGTTTGGTGACCAGCAGCCGGGCGCTGTCGCCGCTCGTTGCCGGACTCACCGTCAAGCTTCCGCCGTTCAGGATGAGGGTGGGTATCTCCTGCGTCACCGTCACCGGCGGTACCAACGACTCGAGGCCTTCCTGTCTGGGTACACAATGGAAATCGGAGTTGCCGGAGGAGGTGACGGTGAGGTTGCCGCTTCCGTTCACAACCACGTTGCCCACTCCGCCGCTGTTGAGCACCAGCTGGGTGGCGCCGCTCACCTGGCCGGAAATGTCGGACAGGTTCAGCGTGACCTTTTGTTCCTCCTCCGTCGGCGTGGTGATCTGCACGTCGCCTACCATGGTGGAGTTTTCCATGTACAGGGAACCGCCCACGGTCACGTTTACCAGCGCCGAGGGACTGCCGCCCGGCCCATCCCAGTACCACACCTGCACGCTTGTGAGCCTTGCGGCGTTGTCCCAGTTCAACACGGGCGTGAAGATGTTGGTATTCGACAGGTTGTTGTCATCGGCGGTGCCTTTGAAGTGGACGCCAACGCGGGCGTGGAGTTCGTTTTTGAACTCGCTGCCTGCTCCGGAGACGCTCTTCTCCACCGTGATACTGCCGTGGGACGCCTTGATTTGCGCGCCCGCGCCGTGGAACGAGTTCAACACCACGTTGGCGTACTCATTCTCGCCCACGCCCTCGCCCGTGGAGACAATCTGCGCCCCGGTCTGGGAGACTTTCACGTCGTTCATGGTAATCGACCCGGCAGCGGTGGCCGTCAGGGCGTTGCCTATGAAGTTGCCCGCCGTGATGCCGCCGGTCGCCGTCAGCTGCACCGTTCCCGCAGCTTGCTCGGTGGCGCCGAT
>JAKSOT010000139.1 GCA_024405455.1 Akkermansia sp.
GTGAAGCCGTGGGTGAAGGCGGTCTGGATCCAGAACAGGCGGTCGGCGTTCGGCGTGGCCAGCTTGGCGCAGATTTCCGCATGCGTGGGGTTCTGCGGCTCCTTGGCGTCGAACCCGAATCCCCAGCGCCCGGTCTCCAGCGAGCGCAGGGCCTTCTGCAGGGATTCCTTGAACGTGCGGCCGATGCTCATCACCTCGCCCACGCTCTTCATGGAGGTGGTGAGGCGCTCGTCAGCCTTCTTGAACTTCTCGAAGGTGAAGCGCGGCACCTTGGTGACCACGTAGTCCACCGTGGGCTCGAAGAACGCCGGGGTGTCCTTGGTGATGTCGTTCTTCAGCTCGTCGAGCGTGTAGCCGACGGCGAGCTTGGCGGCGAACTTGGCGATGGGGAAGCCCGTGGCCTTGGATGCCAGCGCGGAGGAGCGGCTCACGCGCGGGTTCATCTCGATGATGACCAGGCGCCCCGTCTTGGGGTCCTGCGCAAACTGGATGTTGGAGCCGCCCGCCGCCACGCCGATCTCGCGGATGACCGCGAACGAGGCGTCGCGCAGGATCTGGTACTCGCGGTTGGTGAGGGTTTGGGCGGGCGCCACGGTGATGGAGTCGCCCGTGTGGATGCCCATGGGGTCCAGGTTCTCGATGGAGCACACGATGACGCAGTTGTCCTTGCTGTCGCGCATCACCTCGATTTCAAGCTCCTTCCACCCCAGCAGGGATTCCTCAATCAGCACCTCCGACACCGGAGAGAGGTCCAGACCGTGGGCCACGATTTCCTCGAACTCGTCCTTGTTGTAGGCGATGCCGCTGCCGGTGCCGCCCAGCGTGAAGGCGGGGCGGATAATCATGGGATAGCTGCCGATGACGTTCTTGGCGATGTCGCGCGCCTCCTCCAGGCTGTGGGCCACGCCGCTGGCCGGAAGGTCCAGGCCGATGCGCTGCATGGCCTCCTTGAAGGCCAGGCGGTCCTCGCCCTTCTCGATGGCCTCGGCATTGGCGCCGATCATGCGCACGCCGTGCCTCTTCAGGATGCCCAGCCGGTGCATCTCCATGGCGCAGTTCAGCGCCGTCTGCCCGCCCAGCGTCGGCAGCATCGCGTCCGGCTTCTCGCGCTCGATGATTTTCTCCACGTACTCCGGCGTGATGGGCTCGATGTACGTGTAGGGCGCCGTCTCCGGGTCCGTCATGATGGTCGCCGGGTTGGAATTCACCAGCACCACCTCGTATCCCTCCTGTCGCAGCGCCTTGCACGCCTGGCAGCCCGAGTAGTCGAACTCGCACGCCTGCCCAATCACGATGGGCCCTGATCCGATAACGAGAATTTTCTTGATGGAGGTGTCTTTTGGCATGGTCGGTGTAAACTGGCAGATATATGCCACAACTCCACCCAAAAAGCAAGACTTATTTGCGCGCCCGCGCGCGGACGCGCGGGGAAACCCCGTTTCAGCTGACGTCCATGACGGAGGTGAAGCCGACGATATCAAAGAGTTTCTTGATGTGGGGTTGGCAGTGGACGATGCGCATGGTGCCGCCGGATTGGTTCATGGTGGCTTGTGCCTGCAGGAAGACGCGGAGCCCGGCGGAGGAGAGGTAGTCGATGCCCGCCATGTTGAATACAAGCTCCCGTGCGCCGTCGAGGTGGAGGTTGGCGGCGAGCTGGGGTGCGGTGGTGGTGTCGATGCGGCCGGTGAGGGCGTAGGTGAGGGAGGCACCGTTTTGCGAGACGTTGATGGAGAGTTGCGAAATCATGGCGTTAATCTTTCAGATATTCCAGTCCTTCGGAGATGCCGAGGGCGAGGACGCCCGCCAGCACCAGGGCAACGGCCACATACTGCGCGGGGGTGAGGCGCTCGCCCAGGCAGCGCGGGGAAATGACGACGGTGACGATGCCGAATCCCGCCACGATGGGGGCGGTGTAGAGCGGGTTTTCCGCCATGGCGAAGACATACGACACCTGGGCGCAGCATGCCAGCGCGGCGGCCTTGCGGAAGTTGGCGGATTGGCGGCGCAGCGGGTTGTACGGGTGCCCGGTCTTCCAGAACAGGATGCACCAGCACACCAGGCCGATGCCAACGAAGGTAAGCGAGTAGAGGGCGAGGAAATCCACCCTGCCCATGCCCTCGCCGATTTCCCCGCCCAGGATGGCGCCGCACAGGAAGGTGTCGAACGCATCCACCAGACAGAACACCAGCGGGAACAGCAGGGCCAGCGCGCCGCCGCGCCGGATGCTGCTAGAAACGGTCTGCGCGTGGCGGTGCTGCAAGAACGCGAGCCAGATGATGCCGACGACCACCGCGGCTGCTGCGGCGGCATCCAGCGGCGAGATTTCCTCCCAGAGGGCGCCGAGCTTGCCGGCGCAGGCGAACCAGACGATGAAGATGAGCGGGGGGAACGCCCCGGCGGCGTTCTCCAGCGGGGCGTAGACGGAGGCGTCCAGGTAGCGGTAGCCGATGTTGCCGATGAGCAGGGCGAGGCCGTACACCAGAGGAACGCAGAAGAAGAGGGTGTTTTGGCGGATGAGTTCCGGCAGGGGCAGCCCGCTTTCCGAGAAGGGCAGGCAGGCGGCGCAGAGGATGGCCGCGCCTATGCCCAGGCACACGCCGATGCGCAGCGGCGCGTACTTGGGCGAGGCATCCGTTCCGGCTTTGAGGAAAATTTCCTCCCAGCCCCAGGCCAGGGTGGCCACTATTGCGAGTATCAACCACATATTATGCTCCTTTCTTCAAGATTGTCTGCACGTTCTCCGGCGCACCCTCCAGCATTACCGCCAGCACGCCCCGCAGCAGCGCGTGGAAACGCGTGATGCCGGCTTCATTGTAGCGGTCCGCATCGTAGTCCAGCAGCACGCCCAGCCCGCCGTTGTCATTCACGGTGAACTCGATGTCCAGCACGTTCTGCACGCGCCCGTCCGCCGGGGTGATGTCCAGCACGCGCTCGTAGAGGTCCGACCAATCGCCGCCGATCTGCCGCAGGTCGTCCTGGTAGAACACGCATGCCAAATCGTCATGCGGGGGAGGGAAGCGGCGCAGGGTGTAGGGATACGCGCGGTGGGCGATGCCCTGCTCCACCTGCCCGCGCACGTCGCGGTACAGCTCGTCCAGCGTCATGGGATGCGAGAAATCCGCTGCCAGCGGGCAATCCTGCAGCAGGCAGCCCACGGTGGCGCAATCCGCGGCGCTGCCGCGCCCGTGGTAGGTCCAGGTGAGCATCACGCGCGGGTTGCGGTTGTAGGCGGCGGTGGCCAGCAGCGCAGCGGTGTCGAAGAACACGTTGCGCGAGATGCCGTGCGCGCGGCAATGCGCATCCAGCGCGGCGGCGGTGAAAGGCAGCGGCTGTTGCAGCAAACCCTGGTGCGCCTGCGTGGTGTCGCAGTCCACCTGCGGGCGGAGCTGCGGCCGTGGGAGGCTGCCGTAGTGCTGCTCGAAGAATCGGCGGTCGTCCTGCGCGGCGGGGGTATTTGGTTCTGCGCGGCG
>JAKSOT010000014.1 GCA_024405455.1 Akkermansia sp.
CGCCAACACGCTGAGCATCGGCGAGGGCGGCACCTTCAAGGTGATCGGCAGCCACGACGCCTTCGGCTACAACGCCGGTGCCACCAAGGCAATCGTCATGGAAGGTACGGAAGACGCCCATGCCACGCTGGCGCTGGAGCAGAACTCCACCAACAGCGTGACGATGACCACCAACATCGCGCTGCACGGCTACTCCCACATCACCGTGAAGGACGGCGGCAACGGCTTCAACACCTACGGCTGCAGCATCACCGTTGACGGCGTGGAGAACACCATCGCGGTTATCGACCTGCGCAACGCCGTGTCCATCAACGTGGGCAAGGGCGAGCTCTCCGTGGGCAAGTTCACGCGCAACGGCACCAGCACCGCCGCCGTGACGAAGACCGGCGCGGGCATCATGACCATCGAGGAAGCCTCCACGCTTCCCGGTGCGCTGAACATCAACGAAGGCACGGTTGCCATCAAGGCCGACACCACCGTGGCGGGACTCAACATTGCCACCACGGGTTCTCTGACGGTTGCCGGCGGCACCACCTCGGTGAGCGGCAGCACGAACGTCATCGGCAACGTCATCGAGCTGGAGGCGGGCACGCTGTCCCTCGCGGGCGCGTATGATATCAATTCCCTCTCCTCCTCCTCCGAGCCCCGCTACATCGGCGGCGACGGCATCGGCGAGGGCAGCGGCTTCAAGGAGGCCAGCGGCGTGGTGCAGGTGGTGAACATCACCGACGGCGCCACCCTCACGCAGGTGGAAGGCGTCACCTTCACCTACGGTGCGGATTCCGGCACCCTCAACGAGCAGGGCGCGTTTGAGCTGAGCGGCGCGGTGGACTACACCACGCTGTACGTGAACAACGCCGAGCCCGTGAGCTACACGTCCGCCTGGGACCTGGCCCAGGGCCAGGGAGAGGAAATCTCCTCCGTGGTGCTGGCCGACGGCACCGCCATTAATGCAGACATGGAGGGCGCGTCCATCGCCCTGTCCCTCACCGGCGCCACCGGCACGGTGAACGCAACGGAGGCCACCACCATCGGCAGCGTCTCCGGCTGGAGCGGCAACAAGCTCATCATCACCGGCGAGGCTGACGTCAGCCTCATGCCCGGCCGCGACATCGTCATCGGCGCGGGCTCGTCCCTGGAGGTGGGCACCGCCGTGGCCGCCCAGAAGATCCAGCTCAACGGCGACGGGGCCAACCTCACGGTGGCCGCGGAAGGCGAGCTGAGCCTCTCCAACAACCTGACCCTGACCAACGGCGTGGCCGATGTCTATGGCACGCTGAACGTGGGCCATGAGGTTGACCTGAGCAACGGCAACAAGGCCACCGGCACGCTGCACATCCATGGCGGCGGCGAAGTCACCGTCAAGGACGGCATGTGGATGGCTCCCAGCGCCGCGGGCGTGCTGCTGGATGAAAACGCCACCTACGCCATCACCGGCAAGGGCGTGTCCTTCACCGGCAAGAACGGCGGCGGCTCCATCGTGGCTCAGAAGTCCGAGGTGAACTACACCGCCAACAACGCCAACGCCGCCATCAGCAACGTCACCATGACCGCCACCGCCGACATCACCATCGGCAACACGCTCTCCGACGTTGACGTGTACACCGGCGAGCACGCCGTGTCCCTCAACGCCGCGGCCGACAGCGTGACCGTCGGCACCGAAGGCTCCATCAGCTTCGGCACCTCGGGCTCCACCTCCAGCATCACCGTTGAGGACGGCGGCGCCATCGGCAGCTACACCAAGACCAACGAGGGCGAGACCACCATCACCAGCGTGGGCACCGCCATCCTGGCCGACACCATCAACCTGCAGACCGGCAAGATCACCATGACCGGCAAATACGACATCGACTCCCTGGACGGCGATGTTGAAATCACCGGCTATGATGGCGGCGCGGTTGACGGCAACGGCTTCGCCCATGAAACCGGCACCGTCCAGGTGGTGGCCATCACCGAGGGCGCAACGCTCGATGCCACCGAAGGCACGTTCATGCGCGGCGGCAGCGAGCTGACGCTGACCGACGGCGCGACCACGGTGGATGGCACCAACTACGCCGGCTTCTACATCAACTCCGGCGAGGAAACGCTCACGCAGGCCAAGAGCGAAGAGACCGCGCACGGCCCCCTCTCCTTCATCTATGTGAAGGATGGCGGCACCCTGCAGGTGGACGATGATATGGACGGCGAGCTGGTTTACGGCGAAGGCACCGGCATCGTGCACATCCAGGAGGACAACACCGTGACCGGCGCCATGGAGGGTGTCACCCTCGCCGGTAAGGGCACCTACGACCTGGGCAGCACGGCCTCCCTGGGCACCGACACCACGCTGGGTCAGGACTGGATGGGCGTTGTGAGCCTCTCCAACCTGACGAAGGCGGACGGCAACTCCGCCTGGATCAACGGCCTGGCCCAAGGCGACTCCTGGGTTGAGTTCTCCAACTTCACGGGCTATGACCGCGCGTGGGCCAGCACCTTTGTGCCGGCTGTCACCGCCAACATCATCCTGACGGACGATGGTGAGCATGCCGCCTGGAACCTGACCTCCTTCGCTTCCTCCACCTACACGATGGTTATCTCCGGCGATGTGAAGGGCGACGGCACGTTCAAGACATCCGGCGGCACCGCCGCCCAGTCTCAGGCCATCGAGTTCCGCGGCGACATCTCCAAATGGGAAGGTGCCTTTGAGGCGAATGCCAACGGTATGCGCCGGGTGGTATTCACCGGCGATGCCTCGACCGTGAACGCCAGCATCACCAAGGCGGGCGCGGGTGCGCTCAACCTGGTTGTGGGCAACGGCTCGGATCCGTTCGATGCGGTGTTCCACGAGGAAGTCAGCGTCACCTCCGTCGAGGTGAAGGCCAACGCCTCCGCAACGTTCATGGGACAGCTGACCACCTCGACCGTCACCAACGCCGGCACGGTAGAGTTCAATGCTCTGAGCGGCCTCACCCAGGCCATCACCAACAGCGATACGGTGATATTCAATCAAGGCTTTGAGGTGTCCGGCTTCCAGGTGACTGACCGCGAGTTCGGCTACTACGACACGGAGGGGAACTTCTCCGTCGATGGCAACGGCTACGCCGGCTTCTCGGCCAGCTACATCACCATCGTGAATGGTGGCAGTGTCAATGCCGACGAGATTACGGTGACCCAAGAAGGAACCGTGTATACCATGAACAACAGCGGCAGAGCGCTGGCGGATGACGACGAGGTTCAGCACGAAACCTACTTCGTGAGGACCGATATGGTGGACATCTCCGCCATTCAGGCCGATGGACAAGCCTCCAAGGTCGAGGTGGCGGGCGGCACGCTGAATGTTGACCAGTCCACGGACCTTGACATCACCGTGACCGGTGAGGCCACCGTGACGGGTGAGGCTCTGGATGTCGCGGGAGTGGGTATTGCGAATGAGGCCACGGCCAGCTTCGGCGATACGCTTGAAATGAGCGACGACGGAGTTGTGTTCCAGGCTGCCGAGGGTGAAAGCGTCAGCGTCTACAACGGCGGGGAAACCGCAGCCTACGACCTGACAAATCAGAACTTGGTGGTGACCGCACAGAGCATCGTGAAGACCACCGGTGAAGATGCCACCGTCTCCAACTTGCTGAACGTTGACGAGATTGTCAACGTGCAGGGCAACAGGCTCACGCTCGACGGCTTGAGTGACGTCATGACGGTGAGCAAGATCACCGTCGGCCCGGACTCCGCCGTGGAGCTCCTCGACAACCAAACGAGCGAGGAAATCACGGTCACCGTCTCGGAAGAGCTGGCTGCCGGCAACGGCACGCTGCTCGCCAACCTGGTGATGGACAACGACTCCGCCCTGCTCGTTAACGGCGTGGAGAAGGCCCTGCACGTGGGCAGCACGCTCACCATGGGCTCGAATATCGCGCTGGACGGCACCACGCTCCAGGCGCTGGACGGCTTGGCTGTCGGCGACTACTTCTGGCTGATCGATGCCGCGGAAGGCCGTGAGCTTGTCTACGAGGGCCCGACCGGCGACGACGCCTGGTACGACAGCGTGTTCTCCCGCTTTGCCTCTGATGGCGACTACGAGCTGGAGGGCGACTTCAACATCGTGTTCAGCGAGACCGACGGCTTCGGCCTGAAGAAGTTCAGCAACACGCCGGAACCCACCACGGGCACGCTGAGCTTGCTTGCGCTTGCCGCCCTGGCGGCAAGGCGCCGCAAGCACAACTAATTTACAATTTACGATTTACAATTGACGATTTTGTAAGTTAGGTGCCTTCGGCACAAGATTACCAAGGCCCGTCTGGCATGCTGCCAGACGGGCCTTCTGTTACCAACCCCGCCCCACACCGCGCCCACAGGCGCGGCTGTTTGCTCCGCACGCTGCGCGTGCGCGAATTTCCCACTTTGTACATTGTACATTGTACATTTTTCTCAACGCGCCGCGTTTTTTGGCTTGCGGCGCGGGGGGAAAGTGGTACAATTCCTTTGAATATGGCGGGAGTACTGTACCCCGCGCACTTCTCCACAATAAATCAACAATACATCCGATATGAAATTACACCTCCCCAAGGGACTTCGCGCGGCGCTCATCGCCGCTATCACCGCGTTTGGCTTCACCCTGCCGCAGACGTACGCGGCCACCGTTGACACAACGATGACGACCACGTTCAGCAACTGCGCGCAGTCGGACGCACTGAGCGTGGGCACAGCGAACGCGTTCGGCAATACCGACGTGCTCAACCCGCCGAGCTCAAGCATCACCGCCCTGTACGAGACGGGCACGAGCAACACGGTCGGTTTGCAGACGGGAGGCGCGGCCGGTCCCGTGGCCGATTTCCTGACGCCGAACACCAACGTGGGCAACGACCACCCGTGGACAATGGAGATGAGCTACACCGGAGCAGAATCGGTGCAGAGCATCACGGGCATGACCCTTTCCGTGGGCCTGTTCAACGCGAGCGGCGCGTGGCAGGGCAGCGGCGCCACCTGGACGGGTGACGTAACCTTCACCGCCACCATTACGGCGGGAGGTCAGACCGCCACGTACACGGGGCTTCTCTTCAACGGATCCGGCGGCGGACACGGCCAGGGCGACACGAAGTTTGCCGTGACCCTGAGCGGCGACACCATCGACCTGAGCGACGTTTCCGAATACACGCTCAAGCTGGAACTGACCGAGACCCTGCAATCCGGCACGTTCGTGGGCCTGCAGAACATCGGCTACAACGTGGTGGCGAGCTTGCCTGAGATTGGGGAGTACACCTGGGAGGGAACCTCCGGGGAGCACGCATGGAGCGCTGCCGTGTGGAATGACGGCGAGTCCTCCGGGCAGAACTTCTCGGACGGATCCGATGCCATCTTCGGCGCCGCCGGACACAAGGAGGTGTCTATCACGAACTCCCCCACCGCACGCTTCATCAGCGTGAACGCCGACGGCTACACCTTCAATGTGGAGGGAGGGCAAACGCTTTCCGGCAGGTCGCTCACCATAGCGGACGGCTGCACGCTGACCGTGACAGGCGAAGGCGCGCTGGACATCACCGAGCAGCTGGTGGGCACAGGCGCGCTGGCGCTGGGCAATTCCCTTTCCGCCACCGCGGGCTCGCTGGCCATTGCCTCTGGCAAGACGTTCTCGGTGAGCGGTGAAAACGCGCTGCTCTCCGTGAACACCCTCACCAACGCGGGCACGCTGGGCATTGGCGAAGGCACGCGCGTGACCGTGAGCAACAACATCTCCGTTGCCGGCGGCAGCACCTTCACCACCTCGGGCAGCGGCATGCTGGCGGTCAACACCTTCGCCGTTTCCGGCGGCACGGTCACCATCGGCTCCAACCTGAAGGTGACGGGCGGCGAACCCGGCACAGGGGCCACCGCCCGCAAGCAGGGTCTCTACATCACCAACGCGGCTTCCGATGTGAAGCTGCTCGGCACGCTCACGAACATCACCGGCGCCATGTACGCGAATGCGGGCACCGTGACCGTGGGCGACGGCACGCACGCCGCCCGCGTGGAAACCAACCGCATTGAGTTCGGCGATTCCCAGGGCGGAGAGGTTTCCTCCCTGAACATCATGAAGGAGGCCACGGTGCACGTGAAGGGCGCGGACAGCACGGATTTCGGCACCACGGGCCTGCTGTTGGGCGAGTGGGCCGCCTCCTCGGAGGCCAACATCCACGGCAAGCTCTACGGCGACAACACCACCGCCTACGTGGGCGACATGCAGGCGACCATCAACATTGAGGACGGCGGCGTGATGGCCGTCAAGGGCATCGGCATCACCGCCAACAAGGGCGGCAAGAGCCAGATCCTCATCGTGAACCTGAACGATGGCGGCAAGCTGGTGCTCGGCGAGAATGGTATGACTAGTGAGAAGCCGCTCACCGCCACCTTCGGCGATGCCGAGGTGGGTGTTTCCGCCTCCAGCGTGGAGATTGGCGCGGCCATCACCCTGAACGGCACCACCGGAACCACCTTCAACACCGCCATGTACACCTGGACGGGTCAGGACGACACCCTGGAGCTGGCGGCGGGCGAGGAAGCAGCCACTCTCACCGTGAGCGGCAACATCACCGGCGGCGGCACCATCATCAAGACCGGCGACGGCACGCTGATGCTCGCCGGTGACAACAACGCCCTCACCCACACCATCAACCTGCAGAAGGGCACGCTTGACGTCACCACCGCCGTGCTGGACATTTCCAACATGGGCGGCATCACCGTCAAGGAATACTCCGACGGCAAAATCTCCGGCAACGGCTTTGCCACCATGGGCGGCACCGTGGATGTGGTGGCCGTGGGCGACGGCACCACCCTCTCCCATGAGGGCGTGCAGGTGACGTTCAACGGAACGGATGTCACCATGGACGACAACGGTGACGTGACGCTGGAGGACATGAAGTCCCTGACCACGTTCTACGTGAACGTCGACGGCTCGACGGAGAGCCTGGCCAACGCCGTGACCAAGGGCGGCGGCGAGCTCACCACCGTGAACCTGGCCAACAACACCAAGCTGGCGGCAGACCAGGCGGCAGACCTGGGAACCCTGGTGGTGCGCGCGGATGCCTCCGCGGATGTGGAGCTTTCCAAGGATGTGGCGTTTGACACCCTCACCGTCACCACCAAGGACGAGGTGCTGACCCTCACCGGCGCGGGCACGCTGTCCGCGGGTGTGCTGAACGGCCCCGGCACCATCTCCATCGGCGACGACGCGGTGCTGTCCGTCACCACTGCCACGGTGGGCACCGCCAAGCCGGTTGTCACGGGTGGCGGCACGCTCGCCGTCACCAACGGCACCCTGACCGCAGAGCTGGCCGAGGCCTGGACCGGCACCGTGCGCGTGGCCGACACCACGAGGCAGGACGGCAACAATGCCTGGATCGACACGCTCGCAAACGAAAACTCCCTGGTGGAGTTCATCCACTTCACGGGATACGACCGCGCGTGGGCCAGCTCCTATGTGTCGGAGATTGCCGCCGACATCAAGCTGACGAGCGACGGCACCAACGCCGCCTGGAACCTGTCCGCTTTCGCATCCACCACCTACACCATGGTGCTCACGGGCGACTGGCAGGGCGACGGCACGTTCCTGATGGCCGGCGGCAGCGCCGGGCAGTCCCAGGCCGTGGAATACAAGGGCGACATCACCAACTGGACCGGCTCCATCGAGGCGAACGCCCCCGGCATGCGCAGGGTCACCTTCTCTGAGAACGCCACCAATGTGAACGTCTCCCTGGTGCACAACGGCAGCGGCGCGTTCGAGCTGGTGGTCAACAACGCCGCCACCTTCTCCAAGGCGGTGGACGTCTCCAAGCTCACCGTTGAGGCTGGGAAGTCCGCCACCTTCCAGGCCGACACCACCGTGGGTCAGCTGGCGGGTTCCGGCTCCATCGTGAAGACCGGAACGGACACCACCATGACCGTGACCGCAGCCGCCGGCACCGGCACGGCTGTCACGGCGCTGGATATCTCCGTGAACGAAGGCACGCTCAAGGCCACCGCCGCGGGAGCGCTGGGCAGCGGGCCCATCACCGTGGCAACCGGTGCCGTGCTCGACCTGGTGAACGGCGGCGCCCTCGGCACCCTGCAGACCGTCACCAACAGCGGCAACGTCATCATCCACAGCACGCTCACCAGCGGCACCGTGAACGGCGGTGTGCTCACGCTGGCTGACGACTTCGCCGTGGACGGCGACCTTGTGGACGTGGAGGACAGCGACACCGGCAACGGCTTCAGCCAGGGCGGCGTGATGCACGTCTACGACACCGATCACGCTGAGCTCACCGGAATCACCGACATTGTCCACGGCGAGACCCACTACACGCTCGAGGATGTGAACCCGGACGGCGACATCAGCATGAGCGGCGCGGACTGGACCACCTACCAGCTCAACGGCGAGGCCCAGTACGCCGTGCAGGCCATCATGGACTACGCCGCGGAGCACTCCGGCACGCTGGCGCACATCATGGTGAACGCCGACGGCCTCGAGCTGACCAACGACAGCACCACGCTCAAGACCTCCATGCTGGGCGGCGAGCACCTGGCCACCTTCTCTGTGTACATGAGCGGCACCTCCAACCTGACTATAGACAGCGACTGCGCTGTCGACATTGGCACGAGCGCCGGAGCCAACGCAACACTCACTCTGGAGAAGGATGCCACGGTGGGAGACGTGGCAGCCGCGGACCAGGATAACATGGAGGCCGTGCAGCTCACCATCAAGGGCAAGGGGCACACGCTGAAGATAGACGGCCTGGGCGTGGCTTTCGACGGCACGCTCACGATCGACGAGGGCGTGAAGGTGGAGATGGCGCCGCAAGCAGCCTTCTCCACTATCGGCAATGCCACCATGGAGCTGAAGGAAGGCTCCTCCCTGGCGCTTGGCGAGGTCACCTTCGCCACCGTGGACGGCGGCACGGAGGCCTCCATCGTGGTGACCTCCGATGAGCCCCTGCCGATGTACAACCCCGCGTTCGCGGAGTACAGCGTCACCGGAATGCGCATCACCTTCGACACCACGGCCGCCTACAACCTGGGCCACGTGATTGACGCCACCAGCCAGATTGTGAACGCCGGAACCGGCTCGCTCAACGATGTCTCCTCCAATGCGGAGTACGCCGAGCTGAACGCTCAGGGCGGCAACATCTACATCTCCACGCCGGTGGACTCCGGCACGGACACGCGCGAGCTGAAGGTGGGCAACCTGACGCTGGCCGCCGGCCGCACGGTGGGCGAGGACACGGGCAAGGCCGTTATCATCACCGTGACCGGCGAGGCGAGCTTCGGCAGCGGCTCCACCGTGAGCAGCGCGCTCACCATGGCGGGCGGCTCCACGCTGGATGCAGACGGACCCGTCGCCCTGGGCACCAACGCGCTCTCGCTGGAAGACGGCATCAACATCTCCGACGACCTGTGGAGCACCCTGAGCGGCTTGACGTCCCTGGAGAGCACGAACCTGTTCACGGGCGTGAGCGCGCTCACGCTCGCGGGCGAGGAGTTCACAGAGGAAGTGGACCTGAACTCCATCTTCGACCACGCCAGCCTGAAGGACAGGAAGTTCAAGCTCGGCTACAAGGACGGCAACGTCATCGTCACCAAGCTGGCGGACAACAACCGCTACTGGCAGGGCGGGGACGGCAACTGGGACTACACCGCCACCGTGTGGACGAATGACGACGGCGAGCCCGCCACGTTCTCCAGCGGCTACAACGCCTACTTCGCCAGCACCAGCGGCGGCACCGTCACCTTGGGCACCGACATCACAGCCGACAGCATCACCGTCTCCGGCGCGGACTACATCTTCGCGCCCGGCGGCCACACCCTCACGGTGAACCAGTTTGTGGAGGCGGACGGCCACAAGGCCACCTTCAACATGGCCCTGAGCGGCGCCGGGCTGAAGCTGGTTGCCAAGAACGGCGGCACCATCACCCTGCAACAAGACAGCAGCGTGAAGGATGTGCAAGTCGGCGCGGACGGCATCATCAGAACCTCGGGAACCCTGACCGTGACCGACGGCTTCACGAACACCGGCAAGCTGGTGCAAGCGGACACGCTCACCATCCAGAAGGGCACTGCGGCGGGCGGCAATGTCACCGCGGTCACGACGCTGAACCTCACCAGCGGCCAGTCCTACACCTTCGGCAACCTGACTGCCGGCACCATCAGCGGCACCGGAGCCAACCTGACGATAGGCTCGGCGAACACGCTGGCGGTGAGCAACAACTCCACCGTGGCGGGCCTGACCCTGGGCGATAATGCCACCGTGGCGGGAACCGGCACCCTGAACACCGCCGGCGTGACGCTGCAGGGCGATGCCACCGTGAGCGGCAAGCTGACCACCGGCACGCTCGCCGGCTCGGACAGCACGCTGAAAATCAATGGCGGCACGCTTACGGCCTCCTTGCTGGGCAGCGAAGTCAACCTGGCCACCAGCGGCACCTCCACCATCGCCTCCGCCGGCCTCAAGCTCGTCTTGAACGGCACCGTGGACAACACCGCCACCGGCACGGTGACCTTCGTGGGCAGTTTCGATGTGGGCAACTGCACCACCATTGACGGCACCGCCACCTACGTGGGAGGCGACAGCACCGCCAACGGCTTCAAGCAGGCCCAGAAGATTGTCTCCGTCATCGACGAGGGCACGGCCAACGGCGAGGGTGCCACGCTCACCTACAACGGCACGTCCATCGGCCAGATGGGCACCAACGGCAAGGTGACCTTCCAGGGTGACACGGAGTACGACAAGTTCTACGTGAACAGCGGCTCCGAAAAGGCCAGCAAGGCGCTGGAAAACCCCGACCAGAACCTCGGCACCTTCGAGCTGGCCGCGGGTACCACGCTGGTGGTTGACACGAACATCTCCATGGGTATGGTGAACACCGCAGGTGCCGCCAACATGCAGATTGACGCGGGCAGCACCGTGACCACGGACGGCACCGCCAAGAACCTGACGCTCACAGGCGCCGGCACGCTGGAGGTGGATGAAGGCAAGACCTCCACGGGCGTGACGCTGGGCGGCACATGGGCCGGCACGGTCTCCTTCACCGAGGCCCAGCTCACCACGCTTGGCGGCTCTTGGAAGTCCGGCTCCACCGTGAGCCTCACCGGCGTCACGGGCAGCCTGGGCAGCGACCTCATTGAAGGCAAGGTGGTCCTGAACAAGGGCACGGGCGACTGGGGATTCGGCCAGACCGAAACCTCCGGCACCCAGTACACGAACCTGGAAAACACCCTGACCGGTGACGGCAACCTGGGCGTGAAGAGCGGCAGCGTGGACAGCACCTTCAACCTGAACGGCAACATCGACGGCTGGACCGGCAACTTCATCGTGGCCACCGATGCCGACACCGATTTGAACCTCGGCGGCAGCGGCACCAAGACCGTGCACGGCACCGTGAGCGGTTCCAACCTGGCGGTGAACGTGAACGCCGACACCACCTTCGAGAGCGCGCTGAACGTTGCCGAAATCAACGTGAACGACTCCAAGACGGCCACCCTGAAGTCCGCCAGCACCGCAGACCGGGTGAATGCCTATAGCGGCTCCCTGAAGGTGGACAACGGCACGACGCTGACCGTGACCGGCTTCACGGGTCCCGAGGGTCTCAAGCTGGGTGCGGGAGCTTCCATCGTGCTGCAGGGCACCGCCTACATGGGCGGTGAGGATTACGGCTACGTGGGCGGCACCGTTGCGAACAGTGAAGATACCGACCAGGCCGTGAAGAATGACAACGCCAACATCACCGTGACGGGCACCACGCTGCGCGTGAACGGCGGCTCGGGCTTCACCGTGGACAACATGCTGGTGAACGCCACGCTCGCCGTAAAGAACGGCCTGCCGTCCACCGTGACCCTGAACAACGTGCAGGATTCCCTGGAGGTTGCGGGCAACCTGGAAATCGGTCCCGAAGGCTTGCTCAAGGTGGCCCAGAACAACGGCACCGCCAAGCAGACGCTGAACATCAGCGGCGGCACCACGCTGACGCTGGCCAACGACACCACGCTTGACGCAGACCTGACGCTCAACCGCGGCGCGACCCTGAGGCTGGACTACAACATGGGCACGCCTGTGGCAACGACGCTCAACGGCGGCGGACTGACGCTCTACAAGGGGCTGACGCTTTCCGGCGACCTGTACGAGACGCTGAAGGGGCTCTCCACGGAGGGCGAATCCGTGACGCTGTTCAGCAACGTGGGCACGGTTGTGTTCGACGGTGCCACAACCACCACCGTGGATGCCAGCACCTACTTCACCAACCTGCTGGACCTGGAGGGCGACTACACGTTCAACTACGGTGACGGCCTGCTGTCCATCGTGTACTCGGAATCCTCCTCCCGCCAGCTGGTGTGGAACGGCACGGAAACCGAGCACCGCTGGGTGGCGTACGAGCCTGAGGCCATCGACCCGGAGGTGAAGGACTGGTACCAGCCGAGCACCGGGCAGGGGACCTACTTCGCCAACGGCGACACCGCCACCTTCGGCTCCGCTGCGGAAACCAAGATGGTGAACCTCTCCGCCGGGGAAACCGTTGCCAAGATGGTGACGCTCAAGGAATCCGCGGACTACGAGTTCGTGGCCGACGAGGCGGGCAGCAAGCTGAGCGCCACACGCTTCGAGGTGAAGGAGGGCGCCACGCTGAACAAGTCCGGTGCCGGCACGCTCATCCTGGAGGTCGGCGAGAATGTCACCGTGGACGCCGCGGGCCTTTTCGTGGACGAGGGCGAACTCGTCATCGGCACGGCGGAAATGCCCGGCACCCTGGCGCTTGACAACGGCGTCATGGAGGTGGCGGAGGACGCCACGCTGCGTGTGGCCAAGATTCAGGACAGCGAAGGCTCCACCATTGCGGTGTGCGGCACGCTCAACGTGGCTTCCGGCAGCCTCCACGCCATCCACGCGCTTGAACGCAGCACGCTGGTGATTTCCAACGTGAACGGCGTTGCCGCCGGCACGCTCTCCATCGACTCCGACACCACGCTCCACGGCTTGGAGAACCACGGCACGCTGGACGTCGGCACGCACAGCCTCACGCTCACGGAGGCCGCCGCACAGGGCGGCAACGTGACCGCGGGCGTCCTCAACCTCGCGCAGAACGGCAACGCCTTCGGCAACCTCAAGGTCAACACCATCCACTACGCCTACGGCACGCTGGATGTGGCCGACCCGAATGTGACCGTGGACACCATCACCGCCAACGGCGGATTCCCGGTGATCACGCTCGACCTGGCGGACACCATGGGCGCCGGCGGCTCGCTGGCACCCACGCAGCGCACGGGCGAGGCGACGACCTACACGCTCATCCATGCGGACGGCCAGACGCTGAGCACCTCCAACTTCATGCTGGGCGGCAACACGCTGGCCCTGCTGGTGCAGAACGGCCTCATCCACGAGGGCGCGGGCCTGGAGACGGACGGCAGCAACATCACGCTCACCGTCGGCGGACAGGATGTCACCTGGAACACCGACAAGGACGTGACCGAATGGGGCTACACCGTGGTTTCCAACGACCGCATCACCGCCGGCGGCAACACGTTCAACGGCGTGGAGCACCTGGTGGTGGACGCCTCCCGCAGGATTGACGTGACCGGTGCCGGTTCCGAACCCGGCCTGCGTGTGCGCAACATCACCGGCCTGGACGGCCGCACCATCACCTTCACCGGCACGGAGGACGACACCGTCAACCTCGTCACCAACGAGGAGACCGCCAGCAACGTCAACGTCGCCGCGGAGAACATCACCCTCAAGGTGGGCCTGGACGAGCTGGACGAGATGGATCCCGTGGACTACAAGGACCTGCGCGTGGGCAATGTGAACCTCACCAGTGCCACGCTGGACGTGCATGACCACGAGGGCCTGGACGACGCCTTCACCGTGAACTCCCTGAACGGCGACTCCGGCTCCGTGCTGAAGGGCACGCTTATCGTGGAGGGCCAGGGCGGCGCCTACAACGGCGGATACGGGGACGCCAAGGTCATCCTGCATAAGGCCGCCGACCAGACGCTGGCCGCCGACAGAGGGCTCACCGTGATGGGGCTCGGCCTGGCACGCATCACCTACAGCGGAACCGAGACCCACATGGACGGCATCGAGGGCATCGGCCTGAGCGTCATGCTCAATGACGCGGGCACCGACAACTCGCACAGGACGCTCACGCTCGACAACGAGTACTCCTACATCGTGAACGGCGCCTTGGGTGTGGGCCTTTCCGCCATCGAGAGCGGGCTCACGCTGGATTCCGCGGAGGCACCGGTTCTCCTGCAGGCCAAGCACCTGGATATGAGCGGTTCCAGGCTCTACATCTACCAGGCCGGTGACGAGGGCACGCTGGTGATGGACGTGAACGACGGCGGCTACAAGCGCGGCCTGCTGCTCGCCCGTGTGGGCGCAGAGGACACCACCGCGGAAACCGTGCAGCTGGTGGGCAACCTGTTCTTCAAGTACTACCAGAACCCCCGCCTGGAGAACGGCAGGGTGCTGGTGGACCGCCGCACGGACTACTTCACCCGCGTCACCGAGCCCACGTCCGAGAACGGACAGGCCGGTGCCGGCATGCTGGATGACGCCCTGCTGTACAACAACCCGCAGCGGACCCAGCAGGGCGGCGACCTCGCCACCGTGATGACCGAGCTGGAGCAGGGAGGCTATTCCCATGCCCATGCCGACAAGGTGATGGCCGCCATGAGCGGTGCCTCCCAGGCCGCCATGGGCGCCGCCTGGAACCGCGACGTGGACCGCCAGCTGCGCGCCATCCGCAACCGCACCACCCAGATGGGCCTTGCGGAGTGCACGCACCATGAGGGCCTGCCCTACTTCAACGCCTGGATCAACGCCGAGGGCGACTACGCCAAGCTCAGCGCGGACGGCACGCTCGCCGGGTACAAGCTCACCAGCTGGGGCGGCACCCTCGGCGTGGATGTGGACTTCACCAGCCGCTTCACCATGGGTGTGGCCGTCACCGCCATGAGCGGCGACTTCACGGCCAACTCCGCAGAGTCCGCCCAGGGCGACCTGGACCGCCTGTACGTGTCGGTCTTCGGCCGCTACACGCGCCGCGCGTGGACCCACACGTTCGTGGCCACCCTGGGCATGGCGGACACCAAGCTGAAGCGCACGGTGGACTACGGCTACGGCAGCTACAACACCGACTCGTCCACGGACGGCAAGGCGTTCGGCCTCATGTACGAGGTGGGCTACGTGACCGCTCTCAACGAGGATTCCTCCACCTGCCTGCAGCCGGTGCTCAACCTGAGCTACCGCCACAGCTCGCTGGACGGCTGCGGTGAGCACAGCGCCAGCGACGCCGCGCTCCGTCTGGGCAACGCCGATGCCAACGTGTTCACCGCGGCCATCGGCGCCCGCCTGCAGAGCGCCGTGGGAACCAGCGTGTACAACCGCACCTCCATCTTCGAGGGTCGCGTGATGCTGAAGTTCGACACGGGCGACCGCGATGTCGCCGCCAACAACTCCTTTGTTGGCGTGCCGGGCGGCCGCGATGCCAAGAGCACGGAAGCCGGCTTGTTCGGCGTGGAGGTGGGCGCAGGCCTGACCATCCCGCTGAGCGAGAACGCCGGTGCCATCTTCTTCGATGTCTCGGGCGACTTCCGCGCCAAGGACACCGAGGTGAACGGAACCGTGGGATACCGATACAACTTCTAATTTACAATTGACAATTTACGATTGACGATTTTGTAAGTTAGGCGGCTTCGCCGCGAATTTCAAAGCCCCGTTCGGCTGGTGCCGGACGGGGCTTTCTTAATCTTAATCCTAATCTTAATCCTAATTCAGCTACAGGGTGCGCTTGTAGGAGCCGTCGATGCCGTATATCTCCACGCGGCCGTTCTGCTTGGTGAGAGCCACGGTGTCGCCGCTGAGTTGGACGCCCACCACATCGCCGGAACCGATGGTGCGCATGTAGGAGCCGCCGCGGCTGTAGAGCTCCACGCGGCCGTTTTGGCGCAGCAGCGCCACCTCCCGGCCATTGGTGGAGGCCTGCACCACATCGTTGGAGCCGAGGGTGCGAACGTAGCTGCCGGAGACGGTGTACACCTCCGCGCGCCCGTTGTTGAGCTTCACCAGGACGGGCTCGTCGTTCCCCGCAAGGGCGAACGAGGAAAGGCAGGCCAGCGCGAGTATGGTACGGAATATTTTCATGATGGAGTATTCTTTACCGCAGAGGCGCGCCAAGGCAAGCCTTTTCTTTAGGGCGGGGCAAATTCGTTTGACGCGCGGGTGGGGTGCAGGTAGAATGGGTGACATGGATAAGATTGCGCTTTCTGCGGTTTTGCTGGGGATTGGGCTGCCGTTGGGTGCGGCGACCTATTGCGTGGATCCCGTGAACGGGAACGATGCCGCCAAGGGCGACGAGGCGGCGCCGTGGAAGACCTACGCCCCGGTGAACAAGCTGGAGCTGCAGCCGGGAGACGTGGTGGTGACCAGCCCCGGCAGGATCGTGACCACGCTGGCCCCCAAGGGCAGCGGCAGCTCGGAAAAGCCCATCCGGCTCGTCTTCAAGCCGGGACGCTACGAGTGGCAGGCCGCCACGCTGGACGGCCGCAAGCTCATGCTCTCCAACACGAACGACCGCCCGGACGACGAGAAGAAGCTGGGCATCGAGCTGGCGGGCGTGCAGCACTACCGGCTGGAGGGCAACGGGGCGGACATGATCTGCATCGGCAAGATGATCATGGTGCATTTCGAGAACAGCCACCACATCATCGTGAAGGACATGAGCTGGGACTACGCGCGCCCCACCGTCTCCGAGTACACCGCCGTGAGCGTGGGCGAGAAGGAGGCCGTGTTCACCATCCACCCGGACAGCCGCTACCGCGTGCAGGACGGCAAGCTCACCTGGGTGGGCGACGGCTGGGAGCTGCCCGCGGACATCCATGTGCAGCAGATGGTGCGCGAGCCGCGGCTGGAGGTGTGGCGCGGAGGCCCCACGCTGGCCCAGGGCACGGTGGAGGAGATTGAGCCCAACAAGGTGCGCGTCACCTACGACCAGAACCCCGGCTACCGCGTGGGCACCACCTACCAGGCCCGCAGCACCGTGCGCGAGTGCGCCGGCATGTTCGCCGACCACAGCAGCGACATCCACTACCACAACGTGCACCTCTATTTCGTGCACGGCATGGGCTTCCTCTCCCAGATGAGCAAGGACATCTTCTTCCAGGACATCTCCGTGGCCCCGCGGGAGGGCAGCGGGCGCACCTGCTCCGCGTGGGTGGACATGCTGCACTTCTCCGGCGTGGGCGGCGATATCCGGGTTGAGAAATTCTTCTTCTCCGGCGCGCACGATGACGCCATCAACGTGCACGGCATCCACATGCGCATTGTGAAAATCCTGGACCCCACGCATGTGCGCATGCGCTTCATGGAATGCCAGACCTGGGGATTCCCCGCCTACCATGCGGGGGACGAGGTGGACATCATCGACGCCGAGAGCATGCTGCCGCGCGGCACCACCAAGGTGGTGGCGGCCAGGATGCTGGAGGACCCGCACGAGATGGAGCTGGAGCTGGCGGACCCGCTGCCGGAGGGCACGGTGGAGAACTCCGATGCGCTGGAGAACGTGACGTACACGGCCTCCCTCACCGTGAACGACGGCGATGTGCAGCTCATCCCCACCCGCGGCTTCCTCATCACCACGCGCAAGCCCGTGCGGGTGACCCAGGTCCGCTTCCTCAACACCCACATGCACGCCATCCTCGTCTCCGATGACGCCAGCGGTTGGTACGAGTCCGGCATGGTGCGCGACCTCACCATCCTCAACTGCGTGTTCGACCACTGCGCGGAGCCCGTCATCAACATCCTGCCGGAGAACAGGGTGCACAAGGGCGCCGTGCACAGCGGCATCAAGATTGTCGACAACACGTTCAACCTCAGGGGCGACAACGCCCTCAACCTCAAGTCCGCCAAGGACGTCGTCATTCTCCGCAACGCGTTCGACAAACCCGGAACCGCACAGGACTTCACCACCCAAAAGGACACCGAAAACGTCCGGTTCAAATAAACCATCCACCACCATGAGCGACCGCATCAACGTCCGCAACCCCAATGAAATCTCCAAGCTGCGCAAGGCGGGGGAGGTTTCCGCACGCATCCTGATGGACCTCATGCCCATCATCAAACCCGGCATCACCACCAAGGAGATAGACGACTACGCCGCCGAGCTCTTCAAGCGCGAGGGCTGCGGCAACGCCTTCCTCGGCTACGGCGGATACCCCGGCCAGCTCTGCATCTCCGTCAACGAGGTGGTGGTCCACGGCATCGGCGACAACCGCGTCATCCACGACGGCGACATCGTGAGCCTGGACGCCGGAGCCATCGTGGACGGCTGGTACGGCGACAACGCCATGACCGTGCCCGTGGGCAACGTGCGCGAGGAGGCGCTGCGCCTGCTGGCGGTGACGGAGGAGGCGCTCTTCCGCGGCATCGAGCAGGCGAAGCAGGGCAACCCGCTCAGCGAGGTCTGCGGCGCCATCGAGGACTTTGTAAAGCCGTTCGGGTTCGGCATTGTGCGGGACTACGTGGGGCACGGCGTGGGACGCCACCTGCACGAGGACCCGTCCATCCCGAACTACCGCCCGAACTATCCCCTGCCCCGCCTCAAGCGCGGCATGATACTCGCCATCGAGCCCATGATTACCCTCGGCACCTACCGCGTGAAGGTGCTGGACGACGACTGGACCGCCGTGACCACGGACGGCTCCTGGGCCGCGCACTTCGAACACACCGTGGCCGTCGGCTCGCACGGCGGCGACATCCTCACGGAACGCCCCCGCATTGCCCTGCCGGAACAGCTGGGAATCATGCTGTAATTTACAATTGACAATTTACGATTGACGATTTGAAAATTCGCGCATGCGGAGCATGCGGGAGATGGTCAATCTTTCGCCACGGCCTTGCGGAGGAGGAGGATTCCGGTGCGGTAGAGCTCTGTGCGGGAAACGATGCCGCAGAGGGCGCCGTTGGCGGGGTTCACCACGGGGAGGGAGTTAAGCGGGGTGGATTGGAAGGCGTGCAAGGCCTCCGGCAGGCCGTCGGCGGGTGAAAGGACGGGTGCGTCCGCATGCATGAGGTCGGCCGCGGTGGCGGCGGCATCGTCCGGGGTGTCGGGAAGTTCCGATGCCAGGATCAGCCCGGCGTAGCGGCCGTTGTCCTCCACCACGGGCACGTTCTCGTCGGGGTGGCGGAGCATCTGGTGGAGTACGCGGTCCAGCGGGGCGGAGGTGTGCACCTGCAGGGGGCTGCGGCGCATGACATCCGCCACGCGGAGGGCGGAGGGCGGGCCGTCGAACGCGGTGGAGTCGGGTGCGCGGTCGTAGAGGGAGCCGGCGGGCAGGAGGCGGGCCACGCCGTATGCCACGGCCACGGCTAGCATGAGCGGGAAGATGAGCGAGGCGTTCATGGTGAACTCAATCACCAGAAGGAGTGCGGTGATGGGGGCGCGGGCGGCCACGCCGAAGAAGGCGGCCATGCCCACCAGGGCGTACGGCAGCGCACCGCCGCCCAGCCCCAGGGATTCCGCGCCCGCGCCGAACAGGGCGCCGATGAAGCAGCCGATCATCAGCGTGGGCATGAGCATGCCGCCCATGGTGCCCACGCCGAACACCACCGCCACCAGCAGGACCTTGCAGCACAGCAGCGCCGCCGCGTGCGGGGTGGACA
Source organism: Akkermansia sp. (assembly GCA_024405455.1). Classification (GTDB taxonomy): domain Bacteria; phylum Verrucomicrobiota; class Verrucomicrobiia; order Verrucomicrobiales; family Akkermansiaceae; genus Akkermansia. The sequence continues at coordinate 19,634 of JAKSOT010000014.1, forward strand.
GGCAGCCCGCCAGCAGGGCCGCAATGGCCTCCTGCCCGTTGCCCACGATGAAGGGGTCTTCACACGCCACCAGCCCCACCAGCAGGCCCGCCGCGGCCATGCGCACGGGCAGCCACGCGGGGCGGCCGTCCAGCCGGCGGCGCATCCATTTGGCGAACCACACCCATCCGCGCCCGCAGAGGGCGGCGGCCACCGCCAGCACCGCGCAGAGCAGCACCTGCGGCAGGGAGCCGAACACCACCTGCGCCGCGTCCGCCGCGAAGATGGCATCCGTGCGGCCCAGCAGCCACAGCAGCGCGTACGATGCGCACGTGGCCGCCAGCAGCGGCGCCATGTAGCCGATGCTGAAGGTGCCCACCAGCACCTCGCACACGAACAGGCAGGCGCTCAGCGGCGTGTGGATGGCCGCGGTCATGCCCGCCGCCGCGCCGCAGCCCACCAGCAGGCGCAGGCGGGAGGGCGACACGTGCAGCGCGCGCCCGGCGGCGGATGCCGCCACGGCGGAGGCCTGAATGATGGCGCCCACCTTGCCGATGCACGCGCCGCTGCCCATGGAGAGCACGGCGGAGAGGCTGCGCAGGAAGCCCTGGCGGCGCGGCAGGCGTCCGTCCCCCAGGGAAAAGGATTCCATGTACTCCGGCATGGGGCGTTTGTCCACCCGCATGGCGAACAGCAGCACCAGCGCGGCGGGAACGGCGCCCGCGGCGGGCAGCAGCACCCGCGCCCAGTCCGGCAGCTGCATGAAGCAGTCCACCCGCGTGCCCGCAAACCCCGTGTACACCCACTGCACCGCGTCGATGGCCGCATCAAACGCCAGCGCGGCAACCGCCCCCGCCAATCCCAGCAGAAGCGCCTGCACCAGCACCGCCTGCCGCTGCCCGATGCGCAGCGCGCGCATCACCCGCAGCAGAAACATCCGGCGCTGGTACGCAGAGCGGTTCATGGTTGCCCCGTTATTGTACCATGCCCCCGCCCCACTGCAATCCCCAATGTTCATGGATACACGCCAAGGCTGAGCGGGCGCGCACAAAAACCCCGCCGGGGCCCGGGGTGGGCGGCGGCGGGGTGGGGAAGGGGTGGAACGGTTGGGTCAGATCTCGAAGAGATGGGTGACGGAATCGTTGTTGTGGATGTTCGCGATGGCCTGGGCCAGAAGGGGTGCGATGCTGACGGTGTCCACGTTCTCGCCGTAGGCCATGGGGACGGAGTCCGAGGTGAGGAGGCACTCGATGGGGCTGTCCTTGAGGCGTGCGCGGGCGGCATCGTTGAGGACGCCGTGGGAGACGCCGGCGAAGATGCGGGCGGCGCCGTGCTCCTTCAAAATCTTGGCGGCGGCGCAGAGGGTGCCGCCGGATTCGGTCATGTCGTCGATCATGAGGACATCCTTGCCCTCCACGTTGCCGATGACGGCGTGTGCGTCCACCTCTGTGGCGGAGATGCGCTGCTTGGCGACGATGGCGAGTTCCGTACCAAGGACGTTGGCGTAGCTCTTGGCGTTCTTGACGCCGCCGATGTCCGGTGAGACGACCACCAGATTGCTCATGTTGTGGACGTACTTCTCCTTGAGGTGCTTGACGAGCACGGGGAGGGAGTGGAGGTGGTCCACGGGGATTTCAAAGAAGCCCTGGATTTGTGCGGCGTGGAGGTCCATGGCGAGGACGCGGTTCACGCCGGCGGCGGTGAGGAGGTTGGCCACCAGCTTGGAGGTGATGGGCACTCTGGGCTTGTCCTTGCGGTCCTGGCGGGCATACCCGTAGAAGGGCATGACGGCGGTGATGCGGCTGGCGCTCGCACGGCGCACGGCATCCACCATCACCAGCAGCTCCATGAGGTTGTGGTTGGTGGGCGGGCAGGTCGGCTGGATGATGAAGGCGTCTGCGCCGCGGATGGATTCCTTGATCTGGACAAAGCTTTCACCGTCCGGGAAGGTGTTGACGGTGGCATCGCAGAGGGGCAGGCCCATGACGTCTGCAATGTTCTGCGCCAATTGTGGATGAGCGGTACCGCTGATGAGTTTCATAATGGTGCAAGGTTGCCCCTCTATTCTTGACAATTTGGCAAAAATTGCAATACTAAAGTGCAGGAGGACGGCAAATTTCACGATGGATACTGAGCCGGAGACAAATACGAAACAATGGTGGCGGCTGGGGCTGCCCGCCTGGATTGGGCTGGGCGTGTGCCTGGCGCTGCTGTGGTGGTACTACTTTTCCCTTACCGCGTACGTGGAGGGGTATGAGACGGCGTTCAGTTGGCTGAAGCAGGCGTGGAACCCAGAGAACGACTTTGAGCACGGGTGGATGGTTCCCCTGCTCTCCCTGTACCTGCTGCACCACGCGTGGGGGCAGATGAAGGGCGTGGTGTTCAAGCCGAGCCTGCACGGGCTGTGGATGCTGGGGTTCGGTGCGCTGCTGGCGCTGCTGGCGGTGCGCACGCACCAGGGGCGCATAGCGATAGGCGCGCTGCCGTTCATGCTCACGGGACTGGTGTGGTGCTACTGGGGCGGCAGGGCGGCAGCCAAGTGCGCGTTCCCGTTCTTCTTCATCTGGCTGTGCATTCCGCTGCCTGGGTTCCAGCAGGCCACGGTGGGCATGCAGCTGCTGGCCACCAAGGCGGCGCACTGGGGGGCCACGCTCTGCGGCGTGCAGACCGTGGTGGAGGGCACCAACATAGCCTCCGCCACCGGCAACTGGGATGCCTTCAACATAGCGGGCGGCTGCTCCGGCATGCGCTCGCTCATGGCGCTCATCATGATTTCCACGGCCTGGGCGTACCTGGCGTCCGGGCTCTCCCTGTGGAAGCGGGTTGTGCTGGCGCTGAGCGCCATCCCGCTGTCCATCCTGGCCAACGGGTTCCGCGTGGCGAGCATCTTCGTGTTCGCGGAGTACGTGAACCCTGCTTTCGCCAGCAAGACGTGGCACGATTGGTCGGGCCTGCTGTTCTTCTTCCCCGCGAGCCTGGTGTGCCTGATGCTGCTGCACGGGCTGCTGGCGGGTGAGCTGCCGTTCCTGAAGAAGCGCAAGGTGGTACGCCGCATCAACAACGGAAAGGAGGTGCAATCATGAAGGCGTGGATATACGGACTGCTGCCGGCGCTGCTTCTGGGCGCGGTGTTCTCCCTGGTGGAAATCATGCCCTCGCAGGACGCCCTGGTGGAATCCGCCATCCGCCCGGATTTGCCGCTGGGCGTCACCGCCGGAACCTGGCGCGGCGAACGCGAGCAGGAATCCGAGGTGGAGCGCGTCACCCTGGCCGCCGACACCAAGTTCAGCAAGGCCGTCTACCAATCCGTGAGCGTGAACCCGTTGCCGCCCCTGTTCGCATCCATCGTCTATTCCGGCAGCGATATGAACACCTCCATCCACCGCCCGGAGCGCTGCCTGCCCGCCCAGGGGCACTACGACCTGGTGACGGAGCCGGTGCAGCTCAAGCTCAAGGACGGCCGCGAGCTCACCTTCACCCGCATCCTCTCCAAGAGCTCCCAGAAGCTGGCCAACGGCAGGGAAATCACCCTCCAGCACGTCAACTACTACGTCTTCATCGGCCACAACGCCATCATCTCCAGCCACCTCATGCGCACGTTCCAGGACATGTACGACCGCGTGGTGCACGGCTATGTGGAGCGCTGGGCGTACTACCAGGTCGGCACCTACTACGGGGAGACCCTGCGCGTGAGCCGCGAGGACGCGGAGAACAACCTGCGCGCGTACATCTCGGAAACCCTGTCGGACCTCATCGACTGGGACATGCTGGAGAAATAAACCCATGGGCGGCACCAAGGACATGACCAGCCAGCTTGAGGAGGCGCGCGCGCACCGCCAGAGCGCCTATGCCGTGCCGGAGCCCGTGGCGCACCTGGCGCAGGATTTGCTGGTGACCGCGTGGGAGGGCATCCGCCCCGCGGAGCGCGCGCTGGGCAACGCCCTGCACCGCCTGGTGAGCGACGAGGCCACGCGGCAGTTCGTGACCACGCTCTGCACGCATGTGCTGATGACCACGGACCCCGCGCTGCAGATGTCCACGCTGCGGGAGCTGGCGGGGGGCAAGAGCGAAATACCCGCCATCTTCAACAGGGCGTTGCAATGGCGGCTGCGTGCGGCGGCCATGCTGCCGGAGCGTCTGGCGGCGTATGCGGTTCGGGAGGCGCACCGGGCGTTCCAATCCGTGTTCGGCGGGCTGGTGCTGCCGGCGCATGTGCGCCGCCTGATGCTGCGCGTGCACCAACTCTCCACAGACGGCCAGGGCGTGGCGCTCAACCCGCTGGTGCCCGTGGTGCGCGGCAACAAGGGCGCCGCGCAGTACATGAAAAACCTGGAGGCCGTGCTGGAGCGGCAGGATGCCGCCGGAGTGGTGGTGCAGCCCTGGCGCCTCTGCCCCAACCTTTCCCCGTACGCGCCCGCGGAGGGTGTGCGCACGCTCGCCGCGCGCCTGCACAAGATCTTCCGCCTCTCGCTGGCCAAGGGGCGCACGCGCCCCGTCATCGTGGAAAGCGGGCTCTCCCCCACCGCGCACATGGTGGCGGAGGCCCTGACGCTCGCCCTGCAGGGGCAGGACTTGAACCGCGCGGACGTAGCCATCGAGCTTCCCGCGTACCTGGCGGGCACGCCGGCCATCCTGCGCGGGCTGGCCACGTGGGCCGGGCGCCGCGCCGCCGCAGCTGCTGCTGGTGAAGGGCGCGCACCTGGACGAGGAGCGGGAATGCACCGCCCGCCACGGCTCCGCCAACGCCGTGTGCCGCACCAAGGCGGAGACGGACGCCCGCTACAAGCAGATGGTGCACGCCGCCATGGCCGCGGACCCGCGCGCCGTCACGCCCGTCATCGGCTCGCACAACCTTTTCGATATCGCCTTCGCGCTGGAGGACTGGGCCGGCAGCGGCCGCCCCGGCATGCCGCCGTTCTGCCTGGCGGGCGGGCTCGCCAACCACGTGGCGCGCACGCTCGGCGAGCTGGGATGCCGCGTCACCCTCACCTACGGCGTGACCCCCGCGGGGCAGGACGCCGCCGCATCCCGCCACCTGCTGGACCTGGTGCACAGGCTTTCCCGCCCCGGCAGCTTCTTCGCCGCCGGGTACGACATCGACCCGCAATCGCTCACCTGGGGGCGCCTGCACAGGGAGTTCACGGAGTCCCTGACCCCGCCGGAGGAACAGCCCGCCGACGAAGCCGGCGGCATGTTCCACCCCACACCTAGGGCGCGCATGTTCGACCGCAAGAGGCTCACCGCCCTGCGCCACGCGGGCGAGCGCGAGACCAACCGCTGGCAGCGCCCGCTCGTGGCCGCGGACGACGGATTCCCCGGCAGCGAGGAGCTGCCCTGCGAGCGCATCTCCACCTACAACACGGAACACGTGGACTACCGATTCCTCGCCATGGACGACACGACGCTGGAGAGCCTGGTGTCCGCCGCAGCGGAAGCCGCAGCCGCACCGCCGGAGCCGTGGGAGGAGCGCCGCGCGCACCTGCTGCGCCTGGCGGCGGAGCTGGAAATGAAGGAGTCCACGTTCATCGGCCTGCTCATTCGCGAGTGCGGCATCACGCTGGAGGAGGCGGAGCGTGAAATCATCCTGGCCATGGATGCATGCCGCCTGCACGTGGAGACCGCTGAACCCACCGAGACCGGCCACGGCGTGGTGGCGGTGATGCCCGGCGACGCGCACCCGCTGGCGGACGCCGTGGGCGGCATCGCCGCCGCGTGGGTGACCGGGAACGCCGTGGTGTACCGCCCGCCGTTCGGTTCCGTGATGCTCGGCGTGCGCATTGCAGAGTTCTTCAAGCAGCAGGAGTTCCTGCCGCCGCGCCTGCTCACCGCCATCTGCACGGACGATGCCGCCGTGCGCCTGGCCGCCAACCCGCGCATCACCGCCGTGCTGGCGGTGGCGGATGCCGCGCGCAGCGCCGCCCTCTGCACCGCCGCCGCGGGCAAGCCCGTTATCGGCGGGTGCTGCGGCAGCTCCAGCGTGTACCTGGCCGCCACCGCCAACTGGCACGCCGCCGTGCGCGACATCGCGCAAAACGTTTTCGCCCACGCCGGGCAATGCCCGGAAATGCCCCACATCGTCATCGTCCACGCCTCCGTGTACGACAACCAAGAATTCCGCAACGAGCTGCAGGACGCCGTGCGCTCCATCGCCTGCGGCCCCGGCTGGGTGGAGGGCGTGCGCATGGGGCTGCTCTCCGCCGTGCCCACGCGCGAGCAGGAGCTTCTGCTCACCGCCATGGATGCGGACGAGACCTGGCTGGTGCAACCGCACCGCGCAGGGAAGGAGATAGCGCTGTGGTCGCCGGGCGTGCGCGCGGGCGTGGAGGCGGGGGGATTCTTCACCCAGGCCGCGCAGAACGTGCCCGCCATCGGCCTGCTGCGCGTGAAGACCGCGGACGAGGCCTTTGCCCTCCAGCAGAAACTGGCGGAGGGACAAAACGCCGCCATCTACTCCCGCAACGAGGAGGAAATCCACCTGTGGGAGCGCCATGTGGACGCCTGCAACCGCTGCGTGAACTGCATCTGCCACCCCTACCCCGGCATCCAGCCGCAGGGTGACGGCCAGCTCAGCACGCCCATGACGGGCGGGCGGCAGCTCACCGCCGCGCTTTCCGCGCCGCGTGATGCGGACGCCGCCGCGCTGTTCGGCGTGGAACCGCAGCTGCCCGTGAAACCGTGGCTCACGCTGCAGCCCGCGCCCTCTGCGGAGGATGCAGAGCGCATGTTCACCGCCGCAAAATCCATCACCGCGCAATGGGAGGCGGAGTTCGGCCGCGAGCACGTGCTGCGCGAGAACGCCATGTTCCGCACCGTGCTCTCCCACCGCCCGCTGCAACTCGCGCTGCGCGCGGAGCGTGACATGAGCGATGCCGACCTGTGCATCATGCTGATGGCCGCGCTGGCGGCGGGATGCCGCGTGCAACTGAGCACCGCCACCATGCGCCCGTGGATGCAGAACATGCTCTACCCCGTGGGCGTGGACATCACCGTGGAGACGCAGCAGGCGTTTGAAAGCCGCTTCGCCACGCTGGCGGGGCAAGGCATCTGCGTGCGCCAGCCCGGCGCCACGGAGGAAACGCGCCGCGCCGCCGGCATCTGCCGCCTGGAGCTCATCACCCGCCCCGTCACATCGGATGGCCGCTCGGAGCTGCTCTGCTGCACGCAGGAGCAGGTCGTCACCCGCCGCGGCAACGCCCCCGCGGACATCCTGTAACCCCCTTCCCCACCCATGAGAAACCGCATCTTCCTCGTCTGCCTGGTTCTGGTGCTCATCTTGGCACAAGCCATGCTGCGCAGCGTGGAGACCAACTACCTGACCGCCGCGCCCGCGGACACGGTGTTCTGCGCGCCCACGGACTGGGGGATGGCGTGGAGCAAGGCGTCGCTCACATTCAGCCTGCCGTTTGCGGTGTTCACGGCGGGCGCGCTGGTGGCGGCGCTCGGCGCGGGCGCGGAATGCATCGCCGGAATCTATGACAAGTTCGGCGAGAGCGAGCCGTGCGACGGCATCTACTCGCGCCTCTCCACCTGCGCGCTCTGGTGCGGATGGCCCGTCATGGCCGCCTGCACCGCCTCCATCTTCGGCACCTTCCCGAATGCCGCCACCGGGGCGGACTCGCTCGCGCACAGCTCCCTCTTCATCCTGCTGGCGGTATGCGCGGGCGTGGTGGTGCTGTGCCACTGGCTGGCGCGCCGCTTCCAGGAAACCCCGGTGGCACCGTGGGCGTGCTTAGCCGCGTTCATCACGGTATGGGACATGGGCAAGGATTTTTTATTGTGCGGCGGCGTTTTCTCCCACGCCTTGACCCCGGCGGCGCTTTCCTACCCGCTGGCGGGACTGGCGCTGGCGTACGGCGTGCGGAAACTGTGCGGCGGCACGCCTGCATCCCGCGTGACAGGCGCGGTGCTCATAGCGGCGGCGGTGGGCTGCGCGTGCCACTTCTTCGGGCACGGCTACCTCTTCCTCACGGACATCCCGTTCTTCGGCGCGCCGTGCTACATCTACACCGCCCTCACGCTGGCGGTGCTGGCCATCCTCATGTGGCTGAAATACCGCGCCCTGGCGAGCGCCTAGGAAGTCACGCCTCCTTCTTTTCCTCAACCACCTTGGCGTTCTTCGCCAGCAGGTCAAGCACCTTGGAGGTGATGACGGAGAGGCGGACGCCGGTCATGCGGTTCTCGCGGTAGAGCTTGCGGATGAAGGCCTTGATGTTGGTCTCGCGCGACTGCTTGGCGAGGCGCACGATGGCGGAGTAGAGCTCGTTCTCGGAAACACCGATGTTCTCCTTGCGGGCAATCTCCTGCAGGGCGAAGTACACGCGCAGGTTGCGCTCGGTCTCCGTGCGGCACTCGGCCTTGTACTCGTCGCCCTTGGACTTTTCAATCGCGTCGTACTCGCCCTTCTGGATGGACTCGTAGACCTTGCGCTGGACGGTGTTCTCGTTCTCGCGCTCCACGAGGTCCTGCGGCAGGGGGAAGGAGAGGGCATCGGCCAGCTTCTCGGAGATCTGGTCGGCCTTGGCCTCGTTGATTTCCTGCTCGCGGCGGTCCTTGAGGTTGCCGCGCACAATCTCGCGCACCTCGTCCAGAGACTTGCCGGGCAGCACCTCCGCAAAGAGTTTCTCGTCAATCTCCGGCACGTGCTTCTCCTGCACCTCCTTGGCGGTGCAGTGGAAGACGACCTCCTTGGAGGCGAGCTCGGCGATGGGGAAGTCCTCCTTCATGGTGAGGGTGATGTCCTTGGAGTCGCCTGCGGAGAGACCCACCAGGCCCTCTGCGAGGCCGGGCATGAAAGCGTCCTCCTGCATGTGGACGGGATGGCCCTCGCGGCCCTCCATGAAGCCCACGGGCTTGCCGCAGAACTCCGCGGTGGGCTTGCCCTCCACCGTGGTCTTGAAATCGATGAGCACCATGTCGCCCATGGCGGCGGCGCGCTCCACCTTGTCGTACGTGGCGGAGGATTCCGCGAACTGCTTGAGGGCGTCGTTCACCTCGTCGTCGGTGATGTCGGCGGTGGGAACCTTGACCTCCAGGCCCATGTACTCGGGCAGCTCGAAGTTGGGAACGATGGTGAGCTTGGTGGCGAACTTGTATGAGCCGTCCTCCTGGAAGGAGGCCTCCGGCTCGCCGAAGTCCAGCACCTTGAGGTCCTCGTGCTCCTGCAGGCTCTTATCCTGGATATCAGACTTGAGGCGGTACTCCAGCTCCTCCTTGATGGAGTCGGCGTAGCGCTTGGCGACCACACCCTTGGGTGCCTTGCCGGGGCGGAAGCCGGGAATGTTGGCGTTCTTGCTGTAGGTTGCGGTGATGGAGTCGCGGATGGAAGCGACCTCCTCTGCGGAGGCTACGGCGTTGAGGGTGGCTTCGCACTCGCTGGTCTTGTCAATCGTGATATCCATGGTTGAGAGGTGGTAAATTTGCGTGGGCGGGATGATACATGAAACTTCCCCAAAAGGCAAGGGCGGAGTGGGGAAATGACGAATTTCCCTTTAGAAGATGAAGAAATCCACGGAGCGGAGACGCACGGAGCCGTAGAATTTCTCATGGATGAGGCGGACGCGCTGGCGCTGGTAGGCCTCGGCGGCGGCGCGGAGCTCGCTGGTGACGGATTCCGGGGCGTGGTTGGCCAGCAGGCCGCTCTGCTGCAGGTAGGCGATGGCGGCGAAGGTGGCGGGCACGGCTGCTTCCGCTGAGGGGGCGTCCTGAATGGCCTCGTAGCGCTTGGCGAGCCCGTTGAAGATGCGGACGAGCTCCGCGGTCTCCTGCGCGGTGTAGGGCTTGGATACGGCATCCGCGGGCAGCATGCGGAAGAGCACGGGCATGGGCAGCCAGGTGATGATTTTCTCATACTGCTCCGCGGGGATGTCGGCATACTGCGCCATCACGCCCATGGTGGGCACATCGATGCCGAAGAGCTCCACCCAGTGTTCCAATGCCTGTTCCGCGGCGTAGCTTTGGGCGCCGCTGAGGTTGCCGTTGCCCATGGCCTGCAGCAGGTCGGTGAACGCGGCGGGGCATCCCAGCGAGCGCGCGAACCCGGCGGCGGCGAAGTTGTTGGCGTCGGTGATGCGGCCGGCGTCCGCCTTGCGCTGCAGCTGGCGCAGCAGCAGCACGCTCTTGATGGCGGTGGACTGCTCCAGGCGCTGCAGCGGGGGCAGCGCCTTCACCTGCGCCTCTGTGGGCGGCAGGGGGAAGTGCGCGGCGGCCACGGTGGCATAAGGTTCCACGCCGTTCACGGCAAGCATCCACGCGGGCATGCTTGCGCACGGCCCCTCCTGCGCGGCCAGCGGCAGCGCGGCCAGGGCGGCCAGGATGAGCGTGCGCGGCGTCATGGAAACAATCAGGCGATTTCGCCGAAGTAGAACTTCTTCTTGCCGCGGCGGATGATGAGCACGGAGCCTTCCAGCGCGCATGCGGCGTCCACCGTGAAGGCGGGATCCTTCACCACCTCCCCGTTGATGGAGATGGCACCGTTGCCGATGAATTCGCGGGCCTCGCGCTTGGAGGAGCAGATGCCCGCACCCACCAGCACATCCGCCAGCGGGCCGGGGGTGATGCCCACGTGCGGCACGTTTTTCATGCCGGCCTTGATGTCCCGCAGGCTCAGGCTCTTGAAATCCCCGGCGAAAAGTTTTTCACTAATTTTCACGGCGTGGGAGTATTCGTCCTCGCCATGGAGGTCGGTGATGATTTCGCGGGCGAGAGCCTTCTGGGCGATGCGCTGCTCCGGGTGCTCCGCGTGCTGCGCCTCAATCTCGGTGATTTGCTCCGGGGTGAGGAAGGTGAGCCGCTTGAGGTAGGAGATGACGCAGCTGTCCGCCGTGTTGATGAGGAACTGGTAGAGTTCGTACGGGCTGGTCTTCTCCTTGTCCAGCCACAGCGCGTTGCCCTCGCTCTTGCCGAACTTGTTGCCCTGGGAGTCCGTCACCAGCGGCATGGTCAGCGCGTACACCTCGTCTCCCGTGGTCTTGCGGATCAGCTCGATGCCCGTGGTGATGTTGCCCCACTGGTCGCTGCCCGCCACCTGCAGGTCCACGCCGCGCGTCTCGTGCAGGTGCTTGAAGTCGATGGCCTGGATGAGCATGTACGAGAACTCCGCATAGGAGATGCCGCTCTCCATCTGCCGCCGCACGTGGTCCTTGGTGAGCATGTAGCCCACGTTGATGTACTTGCCGTAGTCGCGGAAGAAGTCGATGACGTTGAGCTCCTTGATCCAGTCGTAGTTGTTGACCACCTCGAAGCCGAAAAGGCGCTCCACCTGGGCCTTGAGGGCCTCGTAGTTGCGGATGACCTCCTGCTTCTGCTTGAGCTCGCGCTCCACCGTGCCGCGCGGGTCGCCTATCAGCCCGGTGGCCAGCCCCACCAGCAGGATGGGCGTGTGCCCGGCACGCTGCATGCGCCGCGTGATCAGGAAGCTCGAATAGTGCCCCAGGTGCAGGCTGTCCGCCGTCGGGTCCGTGCCGATGTAGAACGTCATCCCGCCCTTGTTGAGCTTCTCGATCAACTCCGGGCTGGAAATCTGGTTCACCAGCCCTCGCCATTGCAGTTCTTCGTAAAAGGTCATAGCCGTGCGTTTCCTTGTCCTTGGAAGTGCGCGCATGTTACCACACGCGCGCGAAACTGTCAAAGCGAATGCGCGCCCGCACGGGAAGCGTGACGGAAAAACAACTTGCATCCAGTGCACAAGCGGGGTAGGATACGCGCGTATGAAGCCCTGCATCGCCATCGCCTCCCTGTGCCTTTGCCTGTTCGCCGTGCCCTGCTGCAAGAGCACCGGCAAGATTGTGGCCACGCCCGCATACCTGCAGGCGGACTCCCCCGACGACCCGCCGGGGATGCGCGCCGCACGCGCCGCGGAGCGCGCCAAGCGCGTGAAGGACGGCGCCTACAAGCCCGGCGAGCAGCTCGACGTGCAGGGCGGCAAGGTCTTCGTCTTCCGCCGCAACCCGGATATCGACAAGGAGACCAGCGGCGGCATGGTCAGCGCAGAGAAGGCCACCATTGTGGTCTGCGAGGGCATGTACTACTACGTGGAGCTTGACGACGGCAGCAAGGGCTACATCCGCGAGACGGATTTGGTGAACCCGCTGCGCCTGGTGCAGAAGGGCCTGATGCCGGAGCTGGGGCCGGACGGCATGCCCCTGCCGGGCGGCGGCGTGCTCTTCCCGGAGGAGACCGCCGTGCAGGGACAGCCCATTGAGCTGGACCAGAACCAGAAGCTCATGACCAACTCCGCCGGACGCACCGTGGTGGTGTCCACCAAGACCACCGAGAAGGGCGACGCCTTCGAGGCACGCAAGCGCGCCATGATGGGCGAGGGCGCCGACCAGCCGCAAGGCAAGGACGCCTCGCTGCCGGAGCCCAAGCCGGAGCAGGACGCGGGACAGCCTCCCCTGCCCTCGCCGGACGACATACCGGACCTGCCGGAGTCCAACGCGGCCCCGGCCATGTAACGCGACATGCCCACGCGCCCCTTCCCCGCCCTGATTGAGGAGTTCCTGCTGCACCTGGCGGCGGAACGCGGGCTGAGCGCCAACTACCGCATGTCCGTGCGGCGCAGCCTCGCGCGCCTGGCGGAGTGGTGCGGAACGCAGGACATCACGCCGGAGCAGCTCACGGAGCCCCTGCTGGCCGCCTACCACCGCTCCATGCGCGCGGACGGCCTGGCCGCGTCCTCCTGCCGCGTGGCCATGGTGCACCTGCGCATCTTCTTCCGCTACCTAGCCGCCACCAAGGCGCTGCCGGAAAACCCCGCCGCCCTCCTGGTGGCCGGCGGCGTCCGCCGCACCATCCCGGAAACCCTCACCGCGGAGCACGTGAGCAAGCTGCTGGAAAGCATCGACCCCGCCGACATCCCATTCGGCGCGCGAGACCGCGCCATGCTGGAGATGCTTTACGGCAGCGGCCTGCGCGTCAGCGAGCTCGTCGCCCTCCGCGCCGACCAAATCGACTGGGAGGAGATGTTCCTGCGCATCACGGGCAAGGGCGGCAAGACGCGCTACGTGCCGCTGGGCGGCGTGGCGGCGGACGCCCTGCGCAACTACCTGCGCGAGGGCCGCGCCAAGCTCGCTCGCCAAGGGAAGCGCACGGAGGTGCTGTTCCTCTCCAACCGCGGCGGGCAGCTCACGCGCGAGCGCATCCGCCAAATCATCAAGGCCCGCGCCGCCGCCGCGGGGCTCCCGGAAAACGTCTACCCCCACATCATGCGCCATTCCTTCGCCACCCACCTCCTGGAGAACGGCGCAGACCTCCGCGTCATCCAGGACATGCTCGGCCACGCAGACCTCGCCACCACCCAAATCTACACCCACGTGGAGCAGAAGCGCCTCGTCAACCTCCACCGCTCCTTCCACCCCAGGGGGAGGAAATAATTGGCGTGCAATGACGGGTGGCAACGGGTGTGATTGGTAGGCAATGCCCAACCACCACCCCTATTCGCGACAATCAAAATCACCCGGAGGACGCGTTGCGCCCATATTCCTTGGCAATGCCGTGGCGGCGCCGGCCCACGCGCCCTCACGCCGTGCCGCGCG
>JAKSOT010000140.1 GCA_024405455.1 Akkermansia sp.
ATGCACGCGGATGGCGCCCTGGAGCGTCAAGGCCCCCGTCACTTCCGCGGTGCCCGCGCCGTCCTTGTCCAAGTCGCCCGTGCCGGAGAGCTTGCCGATGGCCAGCTTCTTGTCCTGCGCCACGTCCAGGGTGTTCGTGCCCTCGCTGGTCTTCACGGCGAGCTCGCCCACGGCGGCGGCATCGCGCAGCACCGCCAGCGTGCGGGCGGCGGAGGCGCCGGACTTCTCGGAGCGCTCAAAGGAGACGATGCCCTCCACGGAGCCGCCCTTGTCGAACTCCGCCGTATCGCCCGTGGCATCCACCAGGGAGACCATGCCGTCCATCAGGCGGAGGTTGCCCGTGGTGACCGTCTTCTGCTCCAGCACGGTCCTGCCATCGAGATCGTATTTCGTCTGGATGGGGTCGACCGGGCTGCCGTCGCGGCTGGCGTCGCGCAGGTCGTATTTGAGCTGGTAGTCCTCCGAGCCGTCCACCAGCAGGTTGCAGTAGTGGGAGAACAGGAACTCGTCCGTGGCCCCGAAATTCTTGCCGACGCGCACATCGTAGTCGGTGAACTGGATTCCCGTGGTGCGGATGAGGGCGAAGCTGGAGATTTCGTTGCCGTAGCCGATATTCGCGCCCATGGCGTACCGCTCTTGCGTGTCGCCCTCCTTTGGCGGGCGTTGCGTCCCCTGATACACGTTGGCAGAGTGCGGCAGCTCACCATCCACCGGATTGCCGGAGGAATAGTTGTTGTCATCGTAGTACACCCTCACGATATTGTCGTCCCCGTCCACCTCCACGCCGTATATGGCCATGGCGTGCGAGCCTGTGGACAGGACACCGCCGTACCCGTTCCTGAGCAGGTCCGCCGTGATGTGCGAGCCCACCTGGTAGGTGTGCGTGTCGCTGTAGCCGCGGGTGTCAACCGAGGTGACCATGCAGCCGGAGGGCGGCGCGAAGTCGGAATCGAAATCGAAATGCGTGCCGGCGATGCGCGGGAAGAAGCCCCCGGTGGCCTTGAAAGCCACGCCATCGTCCGTGAACCACTGGGAATCGTTGGAGTACTGGGCATCACCGGAAAGCCAGAACTGGAGCGCGCGTGCGGGCTGGCCGCCGCGGCTTTTCCAATGGTTGCGCATGGTGTACCACACATCGATATCGCGCGGTTGGTCTTTCGGCATAATCAAGGCACCGTTCTTCTCCACCTGGTCCTGCCACCACGCGATGGTGCATGCGGCGGAAATGGCCCAGCACATGGGCGAGTCATAGGCGCCGGCCTTGGTAAAGAAGTAGTACGTGCTGGTATCAAGCGGGTCTATTCCCGAAGCCCAGATTGTCTCGTTGGCCGACGATGCCACGGAGGTGGCCGTCAGCATTGCCAATATTGCCAGTGTCCTTTTCATTTCGTATCTTGGTTGTGTTTAGATTTTTTTGCGGCGGCGTGCGGCGAGTGCCGCGAGCGCCAGGAGTGAGAGCGTGGCGGTGGTGGGTTCCGGCACGGGCGGGACATCCCGCCAGTACACGCCCGATACACAGAGCGCGGTGTTGTCCACCAGCTCGTACTGCAAGCCGGTGATGTGCGTGTTCAGGGTTTCGCCGTCCTGAAGCTGGGGGTGGGCACCCGTGAACGCGCCTTCCTCCGTGGAGTAGGTGAAGATGGTTTGCTTGGCGAGCTGGTCAAGCAGCTCGGAGGTGAACTGGTTGCTGAACCCGGTGGCGATTGTGAGGGAGAACGCGGTGCTGGGGTTTTCCAGCAGCGCGGCCACGGCACCGCCGCCCAGGGCGAACTCCAGCGTGCCGCCATCTCCCAGCGTGAGGGAACCGCCGTCCATGGCAATGTTGGAGTACGTGCCGGAGCCCCAGCCGCAGTTGTCGCCCGTGGCGGGGGTATCCCAGCCGTCCACGCTGAAGACCACATCACCCACGTTCACGGTGAGGTCGCCCAGGTATTCCTGCCGACCGGGAGAGCTGCCCACAATGAGCGTGCCGCCGTCCACGGTGACATCCTCAAAGGTGCCGCTGCCTTTCAGCACGCCGCTTTCCAGCACGATATTGCCGAGCTGCCCGCCATTCACCAGCGTGCCCTCTCCCGTGAGGGCAAGCACGCCCTCTCCCTCCATGGAAGTGAGGGTCATCGTTTTGCCGCCAGAGATTTCCAGCTCGTTGCCGCCCGCGGTGGCGTTCACCACCAGTTTGCCAACCGCCAGGTTGTCGCGCGTGACCGCGAGCTTGCGGTCCGCCGCACCTTCGGCATCGGAGAACACCACCGCGCCCTGGAGCGAGCCGCCCTCGGCAATCGTGGCCGTGCCGTCCGTGATGGCGAGGTCACCGCGCGCCTTGCCATGCAGCGCGCTGTCCTCCGCGGCGGCTTTCAACTCCCTGGCGAGCGTGTATTCCGCGCCCTTGTCCACCACGGCGTTGCACACCGGGGAGAACGCGCCATCGCCCGTGTCGGTGTAGGCGGCTTCCGTGAGAAAATCCTCCACATGGCAGGTGAGCCCGGTGATGGTGGTGACGGTGCCCATTGCCCACAGGTAATAGGTGTCGGTGCCGGAGGCGTCCGTGGTGCGTTCCAGGTCGCCGTGCCACACCTGCGCGGAATCGTGCGGGTCGGAATAGTAGAGGGCGGTGAGCAGGCCCGTCGTCGTGTCGTAGTCGGCGCCCCAGATGGTGATGTTGTAGCTCTTTTCCTGAATGCGCGCGGTGAGGGCGTAGCCGTTTTGGAAGCTCTCTATTATCTGTTGGGAAAACCCCTCCAGCGAGCCCTGCGTGGCGGGGAAGAACTGGGTTATCAGGGTGTCCGAATGGTACACGTCGTGCTCCTGCACGAACATGCCGTCATAGTAGGCGCCGGGGTGGCCCTCCGCGGATTTCTGGCCGTAGTAGTAGCCGTCCAGCCACCACTCCATGGCGGAATCGGTGTAGCCGCCCTTGTTCGTGAAAGCCGCCTTGTATTCAGGGTAGACGTCCAACTGTTTCGGCGCATCCTCCGGCACGGCGTAGCCCTGCGCCGCCATGCGGTCCTGCCACCAGGCAATCACGTTGGATGCATTGGCCGCCCAGCACATGCTGCCGTATATCGTGTAGTTGTATGCCTGCCTGTAGTTGTCCTTCGTGTAGCCGTCCGCGAAGACGCTTTCCGTCTTCGCCCCGGCCTGCATGCCGGCCAGCACCATCAGCGCCAGCAGTGTGAGAGTCCGTTTCATATTCTTCCCGATATTCTATCCGAAGGCGAGCCTCCAATCAAGAAATTAGCATACAGTATTCGGAATACTGATGTCAAGTTGAAACGGAAATTTTCCGCGCCATTTCGGGGAATTTTGCGGTATGTTATGTAACCCCGCCCAACTGCGGCCAATATACCTAATCCTCTGAAGCCCGCGCCGCATCTGGGTTTGCGGGCTTGCTGCCCTCCTACAGTATTCCGAAAACTGTAGGAGGGGATGGGCGGGGAAATTGAGGATTTCGGATT
>JAKSOT010000141.1 GCA_024405455.1 Akkermansia sp.
CTTGGGTTTTGGTTTCGGACGGAAAAACAAGGGGCGCGCTGCGTCCATCCGCCGCAGCGCGCCACCGATACCTCTCGGTCGTTCTGTTATAGCACGGATTTCCCGCGCAGCTGAAATTTTCAGGAAAGTTTTTTCAACAAATCCGCTGCATGGGCGGCGTGGTACTTGGCGGGACGGGATGCGGGCGTGCATGCCAACACGGTTTTGCGCCATTCGGCGGGAATGACGCCGATGCCCATGTACGCGCCCAGCAGGGCGCCGGCAATGGCCGCGTTCGTGTCGGGATCCCCTATCAGGTTGACGATGCGCAAGATGGCGGAGGGGTAGTCCTTGGCGTGCAGGAGGTGGTGGAACGCGGTGGGGAAGGCGCGGTGCAGCCAGCCGCCCTGCGGATAGACCGCGGGTTCCGTGTCGGCGGCATCCAGCAGGAGCTGATGCAGGGCGGGGTTGCCCTTGGCGGCCTCCAGCGCGCGGGCGTAGATGTCCTCCCCGGGCATACCGTTCAGGGCATCCAGCACGGCACCCACATAGACCACGTTGGCATCCGCGCACTTGGGGTTGATGTGGGTGAGGGCGGCATCCGCGCGGGCGGCTGCCCGCCAGTCCAGCTCCGGATGCAAGGCGGCGAACACGGCCAGCGGAGCAATGCGCATGAGCGCGCCGTTGGCCTCGGAATCAGGGTCGTAGTGGTTGCACGACAGAGCGTCGCCGATGGTGCGGCCGCAGTCGTCCGGCCGCGAGTTCACCCAGTCCACATAGTTGCGGCGCACGGCGGCGGCATCGTACCTGCCCTCGTCCACCAGGGATTGCAGCAGGCAGATGGCCATCTCGCTGTCGTCCGTGATTTGGCCCGGTTCCAGGTAACGGGTGAAACCCCACCCACGGACGAGCCCCTTCACGCCGCCGGGGTGGCGCTCCTCCAGCTCGTCGGGATTCTTGAATTCCACGGGAGCGCCGATGGCGTCGCCGCACATCAGCCCCCACATGCAGCCTTCGATGCGTTCTTGCAGAGTCATGGTATCAGCATATCACAGGTTGCCTCAAATGTCACCCTTGTCGGACGCGCCGTCGCCACCCTGGTCTGGGGCTCCCTGCCCCGTTTTGAGCAGTTCCCCGACGCTGGAAAGGTATCTCCGCTCCATCCCATCCAGCCACGCGAAGAATGGCTGACTGTCGTAAGCATCTTCAAACATATCGCAAATGACGTCGTGAATGCCATCGCGTTCCGCGTTCAGGCGCAGCATGTGGCGCGCGATATTCTCCACGGAAGCATCCTGCGGGAATCTACCATTCTCCCGGGCTTTCGTTACCAGCGCCAGCATGGCATTCAAAGCGACTTCCTCCCGCCCCTCCATTTCATCCATAGTGTCTGCGGCGGCGCTGTAGAGTCGCCGCCAGTCGGAACCTCTGGGTGCTTTGGGGAAGTAGCCCACATCGATGTCGCCGTCCTTGATGCGGTAGTACACGCCCTTCTTGGTCCTGCCGGCAGAAGAGCGCACCGCCTTCGCGCCTCTCCTCTCGTACATCTCCAGCGCGGCGGTCACGTTATCGGCGATGGCGGCGCGCCGTAAGTCCGCGAGTTTCTCGGAGACGACTTTCAAGGACGCCTCGCTGTCGGCGAACAATGCCGGGTCGAAATCCGCGAAGTGCAAGGAATAGGTGGTGTATTTGGTATCGGGTGTCTTGCTCATAGTGAAATCAGGTGTGCCTTCCGTTATACCACAGGTTTGGCGCACCCCCGAAATTTCGGATGTTTTTTCAAAAAATTCCGAGCGAAGCGAAATCGCGTGTATAATGGGTGGCGCGCGTTCCCTTGCGGGGACGCGCTTGTTTTTTCCAACCATGAGCGACACCCCAGACACCATGCAGGAGCTGCTGCGGCAGCTGCAAGCCCAGAACAAGACCAACCGCGCCGCCATCAACGCCATCAACCGCACCCTCAAACAACTCGCCAAACAAACACCCAAGCCCGCAGAGCCGCAGGAAGCCCCCGCAGATGATTTCGCCCCCCAGATATGCACGCACGAAGACAGCCCAGAGGAGAGCATGCAGAGGATGCGCAAGAACGCCCTGGACACGTTCGCTTCCTATGCCCTCTTGAAAAAGGGGCGGGGCAGCACATTCCACGATGAAGTGATAGACCAGGCCATGTTCGAGGTGGAGGACGTGAGCGACACCATGTTCCGCGCGCTGCTGCTGCGCGATTTTCCCCCGGAGGTGGAGGAGGCGTACCGCCAACGCAGAATGCATCGGAAAGTGCTGTATGGGATGGTGTTGTACTGCGCGGAAATGGTAAACTGCGGTTTCCTGCGCATCTACGACCCGGAATGGGCGGAAGCCGCGGATGCGCTGGAGAGGGAAACCCCGCCGCAAGAGACAGCCGTGCTGAAGCCCACCGCCGGGGCGTTCCGTCTGCCCGGACGAAAGAAGCTGGAAACCTTTTTCAACCGCGAGGTGGTGGACATCGTGAACAACCATGCGGCATACCGCAAGCTCGGCATCGACTTCCCGGAGCATTTCGTGCTGGAAGGGGCGCCCGGCTGCGGCAAGACCTACGCCGTGGAGGCGCTGGCCAAGCACCTCGGCTGGCATGTGGAGCGCATCACCTCATCCACCGTAGGCAGCAAGTACGTGCATGAAACCGCCCAGCATATCGAGCAGCGCTTCAACGAGGCGGAAGCCCACGCGCCCGCCATCATCATCGTGGACGAGATGGATGCCTTCATGCGCAACCGAAGCGGGCACATCGCCGAGGTGCAGGCCGGTCTGGTGGAGGAAGTGGCATCCTTCCTGCGCTGCATCCAGGATGCCGCCAGCAAGCGAATCCTGGTGGTGGGCATGGCCAACTCCCTGGAGGGAATAGACCCCGCCATCCTGCGCACGGGACGGTTCGGCACGCACATCAAGATGGAGATGCCCAACGCCGCAGAGGTGGAATCCCTGCTGCGCTTCCACCTTCGGAAGCGTCCGCATGCCCGCTTCCCGCTCGCGCGCTACGCCGCGCAGCTGGTCAACCGCCCGCTCTCTGACGTCACACACGTGGTGCGCCAAGCAGCACTCCACGCCGCGCGTCTCCACCACGCCAAGCTGCAGGAGAGCGACCTACGCCTTGCCGTTTCCGCCCTGCTGCGCAACAGCGCACCCCGCACCGCCACCGTGGGCTTCCTAGCGTGAACATGCGAAAGTGACGAAATACGCGAAACACACCTAACGACAGATCCCGCGAGAGTGATAGCCGGGTACGGAAAAGGCCGCATGGTTTTAACCATGCGGCCTTTGTTAGCCCTGGCGGCTATCT
>JAKSOT010000142.1 GCA_024405455.1 Akkermansia sp.
TGCCCCAGCCGAAGTCGCTCATGTCGATGAAGAGGTTCTCCGTGCCGTTGGTGATGACGTTGCCCATGTGCAGGTCTCCGTGCACGCAGGTTTGCGAAGCGGGGATGGCGTTGATGATGGCGTGCACCTTCACCTTGTCCGCCACCTCCAGCAGATCGCAGTCGTCCACAAACTTGTGGTAGAGCTCCGCCACGTTCGGGAAGATCGTGGTGTCGCACGGGGTCTCGTGCAGCTTCTTGGTCATGGCGGCGAAGGTGGTGGCAATCTCCTCCAGGCGCTCCGGCTCCTCGCTCATGATGCGCGCGAACGAGCGCTTGTTGAGCACGCGCTCGAAGGTGATGCCGTTGCGGCGGCCGTCGTGCACGATGTCGCCGCTCATCGGCGTGGGGATGCCCATGATGAACGCGGCGCGCGCGATGCGCTTCTCCCGCTCCACCACGGAGGACGGCATGAAGTCGTAGTACAGCTTCATCATGGAGTCGCCGTCGTTCTTGAAGTAGGAGATGGCGGTGAAGCCGTCGCCGGATTCCTTGTAGTCGGACATGTCGACGCGGCGGGGGCTGCGCATGATGCTGATGAAGCTTGCGGCGCCGGTGGTCTCGAAACGCTGGGCGACGTCGCGTGTGGCATCGACGATGAAGAAGACGAGGCCGTTCTTGCGCGCGGTGAGAAGGGTGCGGATGGCGGCGTACTTCACGCTGGGCACCTGTGCGAAGTTGAGGGTGTACACATGGTGCTTCGCCATGGTGGCCACAATCTTCTGCGCGCCGTCGGCGTCCAGCACGCCTTCCACCATGATGGTGTCGCCGGGCAGCTCCTCGAAGGAGAAGCCGCTGGACACGCGGCTGAACACGTAGTTCACCAGCTTGGAGAATTCCACGTACGCGGTGGTGTTCTCCAGGCCGGAGAACGCCTTGAGCAGGCCGCGCCAGCGCCAGGCGTGCTCATGCGGGTCCTTGCAGTGGAACTTCTCCCACGCGTGGTTGCCCTCTTTGGAGAAATCGCGCGCGATGCCGCGCAGGTTGGACAGCTTGTCGCCCATGGCCACAATCTTGACCTCCAGCGGCGCGTTGGCCAGGTGCCGCATGGCGGCTTCCTTGCGGGCGTGCCAGGTGTCCTCCGGGGAGGCGCCCTCCACGCGCTTCTCGCTCTCCGCGTCCACCAGCTCCGCCACGCGGTCGCCGAACTCGCGGCGGATGTCCTCCACCGTGGTGGGGGTGTCCTCCACGGTGTCGTGCAGGGCGGCGGCGGCCAGCATCTCGGGGTCGTTGGTCATGGTAGCCACGATTTCCACGGCTTCCATGCAGTGTACGATGTAGGGAAATCCCTTGCCGCGCCGCTCGGTGTTGGCATGGGCTTTCACGGCGAATATCATCGCCTTGTCGAAAAGGGTGGTATCGGTGTATTTGTTTGACATTGTCTTATGGTTGGGTGGGTGAGGTCCACTGCAGGTCGGCCACGAGCTCCAGGATGCGCTTGGCGCGGGTGATGTTGTACGGGCCGGGGCCGTTGATGGCCTCGAAAAATTGTTCCAGGTCCTTCTCGCCGTACCCGTTCTGCACCAGGTACGCGATGCACAGGTCCTGCAGGGCGAGGGAGGACGAGATGATGTCCAGGTCCGTGCCGCCCAGCTGGTGGAGGGCAAGCTGGTACGCCGCCTCCGAGTAGTCGTGCTTCATCTTCTCCACGTCCCCCAGGGTCTTGAACCCCATGTGCTGCAGCACGTCCAGGTAGCGCATGGGCAGGTCCTGCATCACCTCCGCCTGGTTGATGGCGGCAATGCGGCCGGTGAGGCGCTCGAAGGGGTGGATGGTGAGGTAGCTGCGGAAGGTGTCGCCGTTGAGCCCCACCTCGTCGAAGTTGCCGCTGCTCACCAGGGTCTGCACCTTGCGGCGGTAGTCCGTAATCTGCCGGCGGATGCGGCTGAACTCGTCGTCCGCCAGCTCCAGCATGCCTGCCAGGCGGGTGAGGTTGCGCAGGTGCTCCACGGGCACCTCCACGCCGGATTTGTAGCCGGTGTCGTGGTTGATGTTGGCCCACACGTGCTGCAGGGCGGTGCGCATCTGCAGCTCGAAGCGGTACTCGTTGATTTCCGGGTGCGCGGGGTCGTGGTACAGCTTCTCCGGGATGCGGCAGATGTAGTGGAGCGACATGTAGCCGAAGCTGTTCAGCTCATGCATCTTGCGCTTGTCCACGGAGTTCTCGCGGTCAATCTCGAAGAGGTCCTCCATGAGCGCCGCTATCTTGTCCACCTCGTCGCTGTAGAACGTGATGATGCGGGCGCCCATGATGTCCGTGAGGTCGCCCAGGGTCTTGTACTTGTGGCCCTTGAGCTGGAGCTTGCCGATGAGGCTGTCCTCGGACTTGATGCGCGCCTCCACGGCGGTGACGAGGATGTTGAAGCGGGACAGGCACTTCTTGAGCTCGGTGGACACCACCTCCTTCATGGTGGCGAAGACGGGCTGCATGTCCCGGTATTCCTCCAGGATGAGCTGGCAGTGGAGGTCCAGCCCGTGGGAATCGTTGGGCTCCATAACGCGAGGGTGCGCCGCGGGCGCCTACTGGATGTTGATGATGTTGGAGAAGCCGGTGATGTCGAACACCTCCTTCACGGGGGGAATCATGTTCTTCATCACCAAGGAGCCGCCGTTCTTCATCACGCTCTTTTGGAGCATCAGGAACAGGCGCAACCCCTGGCTGGACGTGTATTCCAGCTGCGCGCAGTCCAGCACGATCTCCGCCTGCGCCGCCTGCATCAGCGGCGTGATATCCTCCTGGAACTTCGGGGCGGTCGTGGTGTCCAGACGCCCCTCGAGCACCACCTCGTAGGCCTTTCCTTTTTGGTTGATGGTTACTTTCATAATGCCGTCGTTTACGCATGCCATGATACCCCACCCCGCCCGCCGAGTCAAGCCTCTGCGCGCGTACGCATGCGACAGCGTGCGATATTGCTTGAAACCCGGCGGGGGACGTGCTACCATATCCACGCATGAGTGGCATTTCTCCATATTTGAACCCACAGTGGCCTGAGGCGGACTGGGATGTATCCGGTGCGTTCACGCACGACCGCGAGCTGCTGTCGTTC
>JAKSOT010000143.1 GCA_024405455.1 Akkermansia sp.
TGGCCCGCCACGATTGTTTTCAAGAAGGAAACACCCCCGCAACTGTTACATTTGTGTTACAGGAAATCACGCCGCGTCCCTAGGGCGCGGCGTAATAAAGGGCTGCCCGGATTGCTCCGGGCAGCCCCAACCAAACAACAAACTCAAATTGAAACTGCGTAATTTTTGAGCTTGAAGGATTTTCTTGCGCCTTAGTGGCGACGGCGGCGGGCCGCAAGCGCCATGAGCGCCAGCAGGCTCAGCGTGCCGGTGGTCGGTTCCGGGACGCGGGTGATACCGAAGGACTCTTCCGTGGCGAAGATCATGTAGTCTCCGCTCTCGAACAGATCATTCGCGAAGAAGTCCGCGGCATTGGCGCCACTGAGTCCCTGAGTGCCGTACGACAGAGCGTAGTCGTCACCAGCCATGATGAGGTCAACCCAGCGGCCGGAACCCTCGGCGAAGCTGGCCAGCTCCTGATAGAGCGAGCTGGTCTCATCCAGCATCAGGTTCGTGCCCACGGTGAGCTCTGAGGTCATGGTGAGCGTGCCGTTGAAGTTCAGCGTGGCGCCGTCCTTGAGTTCCAGGTTGGCGTGCAGCACGCTTTCCTCACCGGCGGTCAGGGTCTGGGAAATCACCACCGTGGCTTCCTGCGCGGCCTCTTCGTCCGTGCCCTGGTAGGCACCCACCGCAACATGGTCTCCAATGGTGAGGGAGCCCACCTCCACGGATTCGGCCACGTTGCGCAGGGTGATGTCGCCGGCGGCGGCATCAAGGGTCTCCGTCACCACCTCGCCATCCAGGTAGAGCGTGTGCTCGCTGTTGTTGGTGATGCTTTGGACCTCCAGCGCGTTGGCGATGGTGACATCGGCCTCACGCTCGGCTTCCACCACCACGGCATCGGCCGTCACCTTGGCGGAGTCCTGAGTCAGGCCTTCGTAGGTGATGATCTCGTCGGGCTCGCCGATGTTGGTGATGGCCACCTTCTGGGTGGTGGCGGAGGAGATGGTCACGTGGTCGTTGCCCGTGCCGGGAGCAAGCTCGGTCACGCCCTCGAAGGTGGCGGTGGCGCCCTGCTCGATGAGGGTTCCCTCCATCTGTTCCTGCGTTACGGCTCCGGCGATGGCGGCATTGGACGAAACCATCAGGTAGATGTCGGAAAGCGGCTCGCTCAGAGTCAGCGTGCCGGAGTCCACCACAATCCATCCCAGGTCTTGGGCATGCTCGCCGGCGTATGTCAGGATATCGTTGGTGGTGGTGCTCACCGTCACGTAGAACGTGGAGTAGTCGATCACGCCGCCGTCCTCAACCTTGACCAGGCCCTTGTCCATGGCGAGGTTATCTTGCGTGCCCCAGACCAGGCCGGAGCCGGTGGCGTTGGCGGCGCCCGTTCCGGTCACCACGGTCAGGTACTTGCCGTCCGTGCCGCCGTAGTAGTTGGCAAGCTCGGGAGCAAGCGCTCCGGTCACATCATAGTGGGCGAAGCCGCCGTACTCGGCCACGAAGTCGTCGGAGAGGGTTACCCCGGTCAAGCTCACGGTGCCGGCGCTGTCGATGGCATCGGCAATGCTGCCGCCGGCGGCCATGTTCAGCGTGGCATCCTCACCCACCGTGATGGAGGTGGTGATGTCTACCGCGGCATTGAACGTGGCGGAGGCGCCGTCGGCCACTTCCAGCGTGTAGGCGCTCACGCTCTTGTTGAACGTGGCCGCGTTCTCCACGATGATGTGGAACTGCTGCTGCACGTCCTCCGGGTTGTTCGTGCCGTTGTTCAGGATGGTGGCATTGATCTCGTCGGCATCAGCCTTGAAGGTGAGCCTGGTGCCGTAGGAGCCGGCATAGTCGAACACGCCTTCCCAGCCGGAGATGTCACCGGCGAAGGTGACGTTCTGGCGGCGGTAGGTCAGCTGGAATGTGCCGGAGCCGTCCCAATCACCCGTGAAGGTGACGGTGGGCTCGCTGGTGCCGGTGGTCCCCTCGTTCCACTTCCAGGCAATGCCGTCATTGCCCCCTGCGGGGTTGGTCAGGCGGATGTTGGCCGCCACGGGGGCGCCGTTGTTCCAGCCCTCCAGGTAGCCGCCCGTGATGCCGCACATCTCCACCACGGAACCTTCACGCCAGAAGCTGGCCAGGGATGTGTTGCTGAAGCTGAAGCCGCCGAGACGGATGGCACCGGTCCAATCCTCGCCGAGCGTGGTGGAACCCATGGTGGAAACGCCGCTGACCAAGGCATACGTGCCGGAGCCGGAAAGCTCCACGGCGGCGTCAACGGTGGCCTGCACCAGCTTGCCCTCCTCAATCTGCAGGTAGGCATGGCCGCCCTCTGCCACGGACAGGCCCGCAGTCAGGTTGGCGTCGGCCACCAGCTTGGCACCGTTAGCCAGCACCACGGCGGCAGCGGGAGAGATGGCCTGCGCGGTGCTCAGGTTTTCCGTTTCGATGTTGACGTAGAACTTGGAGCGGTTGGTGGTGTCCACCCTTGCCACGCCTCCTTCCATAGTTGCCGCGGTGCCGCCGCGCAGGAACACGCCACCGGTGGTGACGAGCTGTGCCTCCGGGGCGACATTCACCACGGTGACGGTACCGCTTTCCACGGCGAAGCCGTTGCCCTTAACGGCGCCGTCCACGTAGTCGGTCACCGTAATCTCGCCGCCCAAGGCGTCGATATTGTAGTTGCCGGACATGGTGAGCGTGCCGCCCTGCAGGGCGATGACGCTGTTCAGCACGGCGGTGCCTGCGCTGGTGATGGTGGTTTCGCCCTCGCCGGTCTTGGCATAGGTGCCGATGATGCCGCCATCCTGAACGGAGATGGCATTGGCGGCTCCGGACGTGCCGAAGTTGATGGTACCGCCCGTACTCACGTTCACTGTGCCAGCCGCGCTGTTGAGGGTCACGGTGTGCGCGCCCGTCACCACGTCAACGTTGACCAGCTGGTTGGCGATGGTGATGTTGCCCAGGGCCTCCATGGTGGCGTTGGTGATGCGGGCGTTGGTGTTGTCGGCGGTGTAGTTCACCTCGGCGCCGGAAGCCACGATAGAGCCCTGGCCGGCCTTGCCGGTGAACTTCACGCTCTTGCCGGTGATGGCGAAGGTGCCGTCTTC
>JAKSOT010000144.1 GCA_024405455.1 Akkermansia sp.
TACGCGAAGAACGGGGAGTGGCTGCCCACGTTGTTGATGAGCAGGAAGCGGTTGCAGGAGGATTTTTCTTCCAGCACCTTGTGGATAATCGGCAGCTGGAGCTTGGGGCGGTAGTCGTTGGCGGCGGGGTTGCCGTACTCGTACACGCCTGCGGCCTTGGCGGTGATGAGCTGCTGGAGGCGCTCGAAGGTGGAACCCCAGGTTTCGTTGCGGTCCATGCCGCGGCTGGTGAAGAAGCCGTGGCCGCTGAAGCCGTGCGCGGCGAAGAGGTCCATCACGCTGCCGCAGCGGGCGTCCAGCTGCGGGGAGATGTCGCGCTCCATGTTGCCTGCGGCATCCGTGAGGATGGTGAGCATGGAGTTGGTGGTGAGGGTGGAGATGGCGGTGCAGTCCGTGAAGTTCACCAGCTGCGCCGCATGTAGGCGCAGCCAGGGCGTGGTGTCGCGGGCGTAGCCGTTGAGGGAAAGGCGGTCCGCGCGCACGCTTTCGCCGATGTGCAGGATGCAGACCACGCCCTCGTCCCCCTTGAGCGTGGAGATTTCCGACGGCTTGTCTGCGGGAGACGGCAGGGCCCGCACCTTCTGCAGCAGGGCGGTGTTGCGGGCGGCGGCCAGCTTGTAGGCGTGCGGGATGCGGTAGGCGATGCCGATGGAGCCGAGACCCTCGTCCACGGAATTGGAGAGGCAGGGCTCCGGCAGGGCGTAGCCCGCGCCGATGCACAGCGCCAGCCCGGCGGAGGAGATGGCCAGCTCAGGCTTCCGCGGCATCTTGCGGAACACGCGGAAAAGAAGCAGCATCACCCCAGCAATCACCAGCAAGATGAGCACCACCCCGCACGCGTTGCCGAGGGTGGCGAACTGCGCGAAATCCTGCGGGGAGGCACCGATGATTTGCGAGACCAGGAAGGGGTCCAGCTCCAGGTTGTAGAAGTGCTTGATGTACGCGGAAACGCCCACCAGCAGCAGGAACGGCACCCACAGCACCAGCGCCCACACCCGCAGCAGTGCGTGCGTGAGCAGCGCCAGCATGGCCACCGTACACACGGAGAGCACCACCATCAAAACGCTGTGCCACGGCGCCGGGCTGGTCAGCTCGCATGCCAGGGCAAAGAGAAAGGCCGCAATCACGGCCTTGGCGGTGGGGGAAACCCTGCTCACGATTTTATCAATAGTCCTTGATGTCTTGCAGGCGCTTCATGAACGCGCGCACCATGGGGTGCGCCTTCACATGGTCCAAGGGTGTGACGGGCACCTGCTCGTCCAGCACACAGACCTTGAGCTGCTGCGGCAGGCGTTCGATAACGGCTTCCTCACCGGGGCGGATGGTGCCCGCATAGTCGCCGTCCAACTCGTAGTCCAGCGAAGCATCCGCCGTGACGGTGCAGGCCTCCATGCGGCACATCTTGGTGGCATCGCCCAAGTTGTGGTCGTCAATGCCGTTGAGCAGCATGTAGGAAAGGATTTCGTACAGGATGCCCGCGCTCTCCATGCCGAACACGGCGGCATCCAGCACCCCGTCGTCGTACTTGGCGTTGGCGAAGAGATGCCCTTCCCCGCCGTAGCGCTTGCCGTTGCCGAAGATGACCTGCGTGCCCTGCACGGTCTCGCCGCTCGGCAGGGTGACGGTGATGACGGGCAGGTGACTGGTGGCCACCTGGATGGCCGTGAGCGCGTGGGAGAAGGCGCCGAGGTGCTTCTTCATCCACGGCCGGATGAGCTTGACGATGGTGGCGTCCGGCCCGAATCCCGCCAGCTGCAGGAAGGGCGCGCCGTTCACGGTGAAGACATCCACCATCTGGCGGGCGTCACCCTGCGCGGCCTTGAGCGCGAGGTCGAAGTTGCGGGAGCCGATGCCCATCTCCCGCGCGAAGACGTTCATGGTGCCGCAGGGGAAAATGCCCAGCGCGGTGTCTGTGCCAATGAGGCCCTGCGCGGCGCGCATGAGCGTGCCGTCTCCCCCGGCGGCCAGCACCACGGGCTCTCCCGCGTCCGCCAGGCGGCGGCATTGCTCCGTCAGGTCGTCCGCGGATTTCGTGTGGATGATGCGCAGCCCATCTGCATGCGCCTTGAGCCAGGCATCCAGCCCGGAGCGGAACAGGCTGCCCGCCTTAGGGTTCATCAGCAACGGCAGCGGCTGTGCGGGGGAATCGGGCATCAGGGAAAGAGGATTTGAACGGTCTCGCCCAGCAGCGGGCAGAGGCCGAAGCAGACCGATACCGTGAAGGCGGGGGAGTCAATCAAATCAAAGATGCCGCCGATGCCGGGCAGCAGGGAGCCGCTGTCCTTCACCGCCAGTCCGCGCTTGATGAGCGAGCCCGCCAGGTCGCCCGTGACGGACAGCACAAAGAGGATGCTGCCCATGATGATGTACCCGGAGAGCGGCAAATCCCTCTCCATGGGGCCGACAATCAGGGCATACAGGAAATACCCCGCCACCATGGTGATGATGTAGGAGCCGATGATACCCTCCCAGGATTTTTTGGGTGAGACCGCCGGGCTGAACGGAGCCTGGATGAACTTGCGCCCCACCAGCACGCCGCAGCAGTACGCCCAGATGTCGCTCATCTTGGTGAAGAGCACCACCCAGAGCAGCAGCATGAGATTGTTGGTGTCCAGCTCCTTCATGCCGAAGCAGAACATCCACACGGGGAACACGAAGGCCAGCAGGGTGAGCCCCATGGATTCCAGCGCCTCCCGCCCCGTGCGGCCGCGGCGGTCCATGCAGAACAGGTTCACGAAGAACGCCGCCAGCACGTACACCAGCAACATCAGGAACAGCCCGCAGGAGTCCGCGGCCAAGGACGGAAACAGCGGCTCCTGAAGCATCTTGGCGAACTCCAGCCACGGCAGCAGCAGGCCGAACACCAGAGCCAGCTTGCGGCAGGCGGTGGTGCCCTTCAGCATGCGGAACCACTCCACGGAGGTGAGGTTGCACAGCAGGCAGATGAGCACACCGTACCCCGCCGGGCTGTTCCACCAAACGGCGCCGCCCAGCAGCGCCAGCAGCACCACCGT
>JAKSOT010000145.1 GCA_024405455.1 Akkermansia sp.
GGTCCACGCCGATGAAGCAGTCCGCCTCCGGGATGAGCTTGGGCAGCTGCGCCGCATACCGCTGGGACAGGCAGCCCGCCACCAGGATTTTCTGCCCGGCGGGGGAATCACCCGCCTCCCGCGCACGCACGGCCTCGAAGATGGTGTCGATGGCCTCCTGCTTGGCGGGGTCGATGAACGCGCAGGTGTTGATGACCAGGATATCCGCCTTGTCCCGTGGAACCTCGCGGTATCCGGCTTCCTGCAGGATGCCGGACATGATTTCCGAGTCCACTTGGTTCTTGGCGCAACCAAGGGAAACCAGTGCAAATCGTTTCCCCACGACACCATCCTAACACGTCCCCGCGCGCCCGTGAAGCCTATTCGCGAACTTTCCAAAACTCCGCGAAAAAACTTTTTCCGTTTCCGTGAAAACCTAGCCTCATGCCGCCCTGCGTTCTTGACACGCCGCCCCGTTTGTGGTATACAGTGCCTTTCCTTCCTGCACGGCCGTGAAGCGCCGCTTCGCAATGATGTTTGCCTTGTTGACATCACGCCGGATGTCAAATGCGATGCAGGCATGAAGGCCTTGGGCGAACACACGCCACGCTAATTCCTGCTCTTGATGTCCAGCAGCAGCTGCGCGTTGGTGGGGCATTTGCGGAGGAAGAAGAGCAGGCGCTCCATGGCCTCCGTGGGCTTGTAGTTGGCCAGGCCGCGGCGGATGAGGCGGATTTTCTCCAGCATCATCTCCGGGAGGATGAGCTCCTCGCGGCGGGTGCCGCTCTTCATGATGTCCACGGCGGGGTAGATGTACATTTCCGCGATGCGGCGGTTGAGCACCAGCTCCATGTTGCCCGTGCCCTTGAACTCCTGGAAGATGAGCTCGTCCATGCGGCTGTTGGTCTCGATGAGGGCGGTGGCGAGGATGGTGAGGGAGCCGGCGTTGCGGGTGTTGCGCGCGGCGGCGAAGAGGCGGCGCGGGGTTTCCAGCGCGCGGGCGTCGATGCCGCCGCTCATGGTGCGTCCGCTGCCGCGCTCCGCGTTGTTGTAGGCGCGTGCGAGGCGTGTGATGGAATCCATGAGGATGAGGACGTGGCGTCCGTTTTCCACGAGGCGCTTGGCGCGCTCGATGCACATCTCCGCGATGCGGCAGTGCTCGCGCACGCCGCTGTCGTTGCTGGAGGCGAAGATTTCCGCGCCGGGAAGCGTGCGCTTGAATTCGGTCACCTCCTCCGGGCGCTCGTCCACCAGCAGGATCATCAGGTGGATGTCCTCCTCGTAGTTCTCGCGCACGCCCTCTGCAATGTGCATGAGCAGGGTGGTCTTGCCGGTGCGCGGCGGGGCCACGATGAGCCCGCGCTGGCCGCGCGCCACGGGCGCCACTAGGTCCAGCGTGCGCGTGGTGTAGCGGGTGGAGTTGGTCTCGAACGCCAGGCGGTGCGTGGGGTTCACGGCCTTGAGGTCCTCGAAGTGCGGGCTGGCGGCGGCCTCCTCCGGCGGCAGGCCGTTCACGCTCTGCACGGAGATGAGCTGGTGCCCGCGCTCGTACTTCTGCGCCATGCCGGTCACTTCCACGAACGGGCGCAGGTGGTGCTGGCTGATGATGTCCGCAGGCACGTACACCGCATTGTCGGATGGCGCCCAGCCGGTGTCCTGCGTGCGGATGAAGCCGAATCCCTTGCCGGTGATTTCCAGGATTCCGGTGAGCGGTTCGGGGTCGCCTACGGGGACGTAGGCGCGGCCCTGCGGCAGGGGTTCCTGCTGCTGGTTGCGGTTGCCGTGCTTCTTGCCGTTCTGGCGGCGGTTGCGGCCGTGGCGGAAATCCCCGCCGCCGTTGTTGTTGCCGTTGTTACCTCCGTTGCGGTGGCGGCGCCTGCCGTTGCGGCCGCCGCCCTGCTGCTGCGAGGAATCCCCGGCATTGCGTACATGGACGCTGTGCCGGTGCTCCTGCATGCCCTGTTCGTTCGGCTCGCTCATGCCTGCATGTGCAGCTTTACAGCTGGTCGAGGATGGCCTCGTCTATCTCGAAGTTCGTGAACACGTTCATCGTGTCATCGTAGTCGTCGAGCAGCTCGTAGATGCGCATCACCTTGTGCGCCGTGTCCACATCGGATATCACGGTCGGGTTCTGCGCCACCATGATGAGCTTCATGCCCGTCACGTTCTTGCCGGCGGCGCTCAGCGCGGCGGATACCGCCTGCAGGTCCGTCGGCCCGCAGGTGAACACCCACTCGCCGTCGGAGTCGCCCTGCTCGAACTCGTCCGCCCCGCAATCCATGGCAAGCTCCATGGCGGCGTCCTCGTCCAGGGACTCGTCGATCACGCGCACCTCGCCCTTGCGGTCGAATTGGTAGGAGACGGAACCGGGCGTGCCCATGTTGCCGCCGTTGCGCGAGAAGATGGTGCGGATTTCAGAGGAGCAGCGGTTGGTGTTGTCCGTGGCAACCTCCACGATGATGGCGGTGCCGACGGGGCCGTAGCCCTCGTAGGTGACCTCCTGGATGGTGGCGCCCTGGAGCTCGCCCGTGCCCTTCTTCACGGCGCGGTCGATGTTCTCCTTGGGCATGGAGGCGGCCTTGGCACCCTCGATGGCGGCGCGCAGGCGCGGGTTGGTGTCCACGTCACCGCCGCCGCTCTTGGCAGCCAGCGTGATTTCGTGGGAGAAACGGGCGAATATCTTGCCCTTCTTCGCGTCGGCTGCCGCCTTCGTGAACTTGATCTTGGACCATTTGTTATGACCGGACATAATCTTGGATTGTGTTGTGGAATGAGGGTGCGGCTAAGCGGTTAGCGGTGGGGCCCGGAACGGGGAATGCGGCGCGTGCGCCTGGGGTTCGGCGGGGTTCCGCCTGTGCCGTGGTGCTGCCCATGCAGCGGTTCCGGGCTTTCAATGTGCATCGAGCTGACAGGATTCGAACCTGCGACCTCTTCGTCCCGAACGAAGCGCGCTACCAGCCTGCGCTACAGCTCGTTGTTAGCCGCGCCCATTATACACACCCCGC
>JAKSOT010000146.1 GCA_024405455.1 Akkermansia sp.
GAAACTTGTAACCACCCGCGCCGCGAGGCGCGGCGAACTCTCAAAATTGTAAATCGTAAATTGTCAATCGTAAATCCCGAGGGCGTATCGGAGGGCGGAGAGGGCCATGAAGACGGCGGTTTCCACGCGGAGGATGATGCTGCCGAGGGAGACGTGGGTGAATCCGGCTTGTGCGGCGGCGGCGTATTCCGCGGGCGAGAAGTCGCCCTCCGGGCCGATGAGGACCACGGCGGCCTGCTCGCCGCGGGCGCGGGCGGGCTCCAATACGTCCCGCAGGGGTTGCGCCTGGGGGGTGATGGCGCAGATGAGCTTCAATGCGGGCAAATCCGCGCGCTGCAGGAGGGCGGCGAAGGGTTGCGGGGCGTCCACCGCGGGCAGGCGCCGCACGCCGCATTGCTTGCAGGCCTCCAGCACGGTGCGGCGCCACTTCTCCGCCTTGGCCTCCGCCTCGTCCGGCTTGAGGCGCACGATGGTGCGCTCGGAGACGACGGGGATGATGCGCGCGGCGCCGAGCTCCACGGCCTTCTGCATGATGAGGTCGGTGTTGGTTCCCTTGGCGAGGGCGACGGCGAGGGTGATTTGCGCGCGCGGGGGTTCCGGCGGCAGGGGCTGCAACTCCCCGATGGTGAGCGAGCTGCCGCCCTGCGTGGCAATGATGCGGCCGCGCACGCCGTTGCCGCGGCCGTCGAACACCTCGCACTCCTCGCCCGCCTTCATGCGCAGCACGCGCAGGGCGTGGTGGGCCTCCTCGCGCTCGATAGTGAGCGCGGGCGCGCTGAAATCGGCGTTCGGCAGGTAGCAGCGGTGCATGGCCGGGGAAGGGGAGGGGTCAGGACTTCAGGAAGCGCGCGGCGCGGCGGCGGTAGTCCGCCACCTCCGGCTGGTTGTCGTCGGTGAGCGTCTGCGCGAAGGCGTCCAGCGCCTTCTGCTGGGTGGAGCTCAAATCCTTGGGTGTCTCCACCTGCACCTCCACCAGGAGGTCGCCGCGGTTGCCGCCGCGGAGCCTGGGCATGCCCTTGCCGCGCACGCGCAGGATGGTGCCGCTCTGCGTTCCGGCGGGCACCTTGAGCTTGGAGGGGCCCTCCAGCGTGGGCACGGGCAGCACGCCGCCAGCCGCCGCCACCGTGAGCGGGATGAACACCGTGCAGGTGAGGTCCGCGCCGTTGCGGGTGAAGACATCGTGCGGCTTCACGTCGATGAAGACGTACAAATCGCCGGTGTTGCCGCCGTGGAGTCCGGCGTCTCCGTTGCCGGAGGAGCGGAGCTTCATGCCGCTGTCCACCCCGGCGGGGATGTGCATGGTGATGGTCTCGTCCCGGTGCACGCGACCCTCGCCGCGGCACTTGGGGCAGGGGTTGGAGATGGTCTGGCCGGCGCCGCGGCAGGTGGGGCAGGGGCTCTGCTGCACAAAGAAGCCGCTCTGGCGGGTGACCATGCCGGAGCCGTGGCAGGTGGGGCAGGTCTTGAAGCCCGCCGCGCCGTCCTTGGAGCCGGTGGCGTTGCAGTCTTGGCAGGGCACCAGGCGCTCGATGGTGAGCTGCTTGTCGCAGCCCTTGAAGGCCTCCTCCAGCGTGATGTCCAGGTCGAACCGCAAATCCGAGCCGGGCTGGCGCGGGTCCGCCTGGCGCTGCCGCGCCTGCCGCGCGAACCCGCCGAATCCGCCGCCGAACATTTGGGCGAAGATGTCCATGGGGTCGGAGAAGCCGCCGAACCCGCCGGGGCCGCCCGCCCCGCCCATGCCGCCGTTCTTGAAGGCATCATGCCCCATGCGGTCGTAGGCGGCGCGCTTGTCCGCATTGCTGAGCACCTCGTAGGCCTCGCCCAGCTCCTTGAACTTCTCCTCGGCCTCCTTGTTGTCCGGGTTGCGGTCCGGATGGTACTTCATGGCCAGCTTGCGGTAGGCCTTCTTGATGGTGGCGTCGTCCGCGTTGCGGTCCACGCCGAGCACCTCGTAGTAATCTTTGGACATGGCGGGTAGGGTAAAGGGTTAGGCGTCCTGCCCAGCCTCCGCATCCGCGGGGGCGGCGGTGACGACGTTGACGGGGCGCAGCAGGCGGCCGCGCAGGTTGTACCCGCGGCGCAGGATGCGCAGGATGGTGCCCTCCGGCTGGTCGCTGGGCTCGCTCATGATGGCCTCGTGGATGTTGTGGTCGAACATCTGGCCGGGCTCGGCGGGGATGGGCTCCACGCCCTGGCCCTCCAGGAAATCGTGCAGCTGCTTGCGCACCATGTCCATGCCGATGTAAATCATAGAGCCCTGCTCCTTCTCCGCCATCTGCATGCCCATCTCGAAGTTGTCCACCACGGGCAGCAGCTCCTCCAGCAGGCTGCGGTTGGCGTACTTGGCGAACTCCTCGCGGTCCTTCACGGTGCGCTTGCGGTAGTTGTCGTACTCCGCGGCGGTGCGCATGGCCAGCTCGCGCCACTTGGCCAGCTCGTCCTCCGGCGTTGGTTCCTGCTCCTCCCCAACCGCCTCTTCGGGCGCGGCGGCCTCCGTTTCCGGGCATGCGTTCTCCTGCGGGCACTCCTCCTGCGGAGTCGGGTCCTGCTCCGCCTGGTTCGTCTTCTCTCTCATGCATCCATTCGTACCCCCCGCCCAGCGGAAAGTCAATCTCCGCCTGTGACAGCGCAGGGGGATTTACAATTTACAATTGACGATTTACAATTTGGAAAGTTAGGCGCGGCAAAGCCGCGCGGGTGTTGGTGGGTATTGATTGGTGTCAACGGGCGCGGTTGGTAGGCGGGCGTTGGCGTGAGTCCACACCGCCATTCGGCGGCGTTGCGTGAATTGTCGCGCACGCGGGGACGCCCACGGGTTTCACACCGTGGCTATAGATAGACGTTCCTGCGGAACTAGAAATAGGCGCCTGACGGCGCATGAAGGAATGTTTCATCTGGCGAAACGCCAGATGAAACTTGTAATCCACCGCGCCTTTGGCGCGCTGGATAAAACCCCGCCGAATGGCGGGGTG
>JAKSOT010000147.1 GCA_024405455.1 Akkermansia sp.
CCGACGAGCAGCTCATCGAGGCCGGCGTGAAGCCGGACCTCATCCGCTTCTCCGTAGGCATCGAGGACGCGGAGGACATCATCGCGGACCTGCAGCAGGCGCTGGACGCCATACGCTAACCGCGTGAACACCGCCTCCCAGCCCATTTTCATCCTCGGCCCCACCGGCTCGGGGAAGTCTGCGGTTGCGGTGGAGCTGGCGGAGCTGCTGGGGGATGCGGAGATTGTGAGCGCGGACGCGTACCAGGTGTACCGCGAGCTACCGGTTCTCACCGCCGCGCCCGGCGCGGGGGAACGCGCGCGCGTGCCGCACCACCTGGTGGGGTTCATGGGGGTGGAGGAGAACAACGATGCCGCCCTGCACGCCCGCCGCGCGCTACAGGCCATCCGGGACATCGCCGCCCGCGGCGGGCGCGCCATCGTCACGGGAGGTTCCGGGCTGTACGTGAAATTCATCAGCCACGGCATCTCCCCCGCACCGCCCTGCGACCCCGCCCTGCGCGCCGAGCTGCAGGCTCTGCCGCTTGAGGAGGCGGTGCGGCGGCTGCAGGAGGCCGACCCCGCCGGTGCGGCCGCCACCAACCTGCAGAACCCGCGCTACGTGGTGCGCAACCTGGAGATTGTGCTGCTGGGCGGCAAGCCGCTCTCCCACTGGCAGCAGAACTGGCGGCACGGGGCCGCGGGGCCGGGATTCACCATCACGCGCGACACGGCGGAGCTGGATGCCCGCATTGCCCGCCGCACGGCCGCCATGCTGCGCGGCGGCGCGCTGGAAGAGGTGCGCGCCGTGGCGGGGAAAACCTTCTCCGCCACTGCGGCCAAGACCCTCGGCCTGCCGCAAATCCTGCAACACCTGCGGGACGGTGCAAGCGGCACGGCGCAGCTGGAGGCGGACATCCGCCTGGCCACACGCCAGTACGCCAAGCGCCAGCGCACCTGGCTGCGCCGCGAGGACTGGCTCACCCCGCTGGAGGCGGACGCCGCCGCCACCCCCGCCGGTCTGGCCAAGCGCATCGCGCAACAGCTTTGACCGCTATTTCTTGGGCAGGAAGAAGCCGCGCTGCTTGTCTGAGATGGGCAGGCCCACCATTTCCATGACGCGGAGCATTTCCTCCCAGAGGCGGCGGCGTTCCGCGAGGTCGCTGGTGCGCAGGAGGTAGCTGGGGTGGTGGGTTACCACCACGGGCACGCGGTTGTAGAAATTGTTGCGGCCCTGGTAGTCGGAGAGCGGAAGGTTGCCGCCCTGCAGCAGGGCGCGCGCCACCACCACGCCGAAGGCCACAATCACCTTGGGCTGCACCAGGCCGATTTCAAAGTCCAGCACGGGCATGCAGGCGCTGATTTCCTGCTGGGAGGCGGGGCGGGTGCTCATGGTCTGGCGCGGCTGCGCGGGGCGGAACTTCACGAGCGTGGTGAGGTACACGTCGTTTCGGGTGAGACCCATGGCCTTGAGCATGCCGTCCAGCTTCTCCCCCGCGGGGCCCTGCATGGGGCGGCCGGATTTCTCCTCCTGGTAGCCGGGAAAATCGCCCACCATCATGATGTCGGCGTGGCGGTTGCCCTCGCCGAAGACGGGGGTCTCCCTCAGGGTGCCGAGCTCGCGCAGCGGCTTCCACTCGGGCAGGTGGCGGCGCATGGCATCCCAGGCCTCGTCCTCGTTGTGGCCGCCGGGGCGGAAATAGACCACCTCCGGCGCGTCCGTCTCCTTGGGTTCCGGCTTCTCCTCCAGGCTGGCCCTGAGCGCGGACACGGCATCGAACCCGCCGTCCTCTGCAGCGGGTTCCACCGCCTGCTGCTGCGCGGCGGGCTGGGGCGCCGCCACGCGGGACGCGCCGTTGCGGGCGGCAATCATCCAGCCTCGCAGGACCGCGCGCGCATCGTCGTCCACAGGCTGGCGCAGGACGCCCTGCCGCTGCAGGCCGCCCAGGTAGTCCATCACCATGTCGCGCGCATCCATCTTGCCCGCAAATTCTACCAGATGGCGGAAGCAAGTCAACGCCCAAATCCCGCGCGCGCGGAATGGGGTTGCCACGGGGGCGGGGGTGTGATAGAGTGAAGGCATGACAGAAGAGTCTTTTGTTGCCAAGATGGCATCCAAGCTGGGCTTGGATGAGAAGTTCATCATTCCCTACGGCCGCGACAAGGCCAAGGTTGACATTGCAGCCCTCAAGGAGAACCGCAAGCAGGGGCACCTCATTTTGGTGAGCGCGCTCACGCCCACGCCCGCGGGCGAGGGCAAGACCACGGTGTCCATCGGCCTGGCGCAGGGTTTGCAAGCCATCGGCAAGCGCTCCTGCCTGGCATTGCGCGAGCCCTCCATGGGCCCGGTGTTCGGCCGCAAGGGCGGCGCCACCGGCGGCGGCGCGTCGTCCATCACGCCCGGCGTGAGCATCAACCTCTGCTTCAACGGGGATTTCTCCGCCATTACCTCTGCCAACAACCTGCTTTCCGCGGTGATTGACAACGCACTGTTCTACCGCACCACCAAGCTGGACCAGAACAAGGTGACGTGGAAGCGCGTGATCGACATGAACGACCGCTCGCTGCGCAGCATCGTGTGCGGCCTGAACCGCAACGGCGTGCCGCGCGAGGAGGGCTTCAACATCACCCCGGCCTCCGAGGTGATGGCCTGCTTCTGCCTGGCGGAGAGCCTGGACGACCTCCGCCGCCGCATCGACAACATCGTGGTGGGCTTCACCGCGGAGGACGAGGCCGTGTACGCAAAGGAGTTCGGGGTTACGGACTCCATGCTGGCCATCCTGAAGGACGCCATCAACCCGAACCTGGTGCAGAGCCTGGAGGGCGTGCCGGCGTTCGTGCACGGCGGTCCGTTCGCCAACATCGCGCACGGCTGCAACTCCGTGCTGGCCACGCGCATGGCTCTGGCCTGCAGCGAGTACACCGTGACGGAGGCCGGATTCGCCTTTGACCTGGGCGCGGAAAAGCTCCTGGACA
>JAKSOT010000148.1 GCA_024405455.1 Akkermansia sp.
TGATGCTGGAGGCGGACCGCATGATGGAGGAGGCCGCCAACGCCTTCCTGAAAACGCTGGAGGAGCCGCCGCCGCAAACCCTCATCATCCTGGTGACTGAGCAGCCCAGCCGCCTGCTCATCACCATCCTGTCCCGCTGCGTGCGCCTCAACCTGCGGGAAGCCGGCTCCCGGCTCCACCTCAGCGAGGTGCAAAAGCTCTTCCTTCCGGCCATCGCCGCCGCCCTGCGCAACGTGGGCTCGGACGTGGCGGCGCTCGCCCTGCGCGCGGACTTCGTTTCCCTGCTGGCCGAGCGCAAGGAGGTCATATCCGACCACCTGAACGCCGCCCTCAAGGCGGAGGCCAAGGAGATTGCCGCCGGAACCGACATCAAGGACTGGGAGGCGCGCCAGAAGGACGCCACCGCCGCGCTCATCGAGACGGAAGACCTGGCCGAGCGGGAACAGCTGCTGGAGCTGCTCTCCCTGTGCTTCGGCCAGGCGGTGCTGGTGGCCAGCCACGCGCCGGACGTGCAGCCCGTGACCCCGGAGGTGGCGCAGCTGGCGGCCGCGCTGCCCGTGGAGGACCTGCTGCGCCGCATGCGCGTGCTGGAGGCCTTGCGCACCGACCTCAACTTCAACGTGTACGACCAGCTCGCGCTGGATGCGCGCCTCGTCGACATCATCGGAACCACCCCCTTATGAACAGCATGACCGGATTCGGAGCGGCAACCGCTCCCCTTGGAAACACCGCCGTCCGCGTGGAAATCGGCGGCGTGAACCGCAAGCAGGCGGAAATCGCCGTCGCCCTCCCACGCGCCTGGGCGGAGCTGGAGACATCCCTCCGCGAAACCGTCGCCGCCGCCGTCTCGCGCGGCCGCGTCAACGTCAGCATCAGCCTCGCCCGCGCCGCAGGAGCACCCGCCCCCCTCACCGTCAACAGGGACAAGCTCTCCGCCTTCAAGAAGTGCCTGAACGAGCTCATCGACAACCTGCAGGAGGACATGGAGCCCTCGCTGGACGCCATGGTGCGCCTCGGCATCATCGGCGAGCAGACGGAATCCGACATCCCTGCGGAGGACGCCGCGCCCGCCGTGAACGCCGCGCTGCAGCAGGCCCTGCAAGCCTTCCTCGCCCTGCGCGCGCAGGAGGGTGAGAACATGAAGCGGGATTTGCTGGCACGCATCCAGACCCTGCGCGGCTACCGCGAGAAGCTGGCGGAGCGCGCCGCGGGCGTGCCCGCGCGCTACCGTGAGAACCTGATGAAGCGCCTGGAGGAATGCGGGCTGCCCCTGCCGCTGGACGACGAGCGCCTGGTGAAGGAGATAGCTCTCTTTGCAGACCGCTGCGACGTGACGGAGGAGATGACGCGCCTGGCCTCCCACCTGGACCAGTTCGAAAAAATCTGCGGGCGCGACGAACCCGTGGGCCGCACGCTGGACTTCCTCTGCCAGGAAATCTTCCGCGAGCTCAACACCACCGGCTCCAAGGCCAACGACGCCGCCCTCGCGCAGCTTGTGGTGGATGCCAAGACCGAGCTGGAAAAGGTTCGCGAACAGGTGCAGAACATCGAATAACCCTTTGTCAACCATGCTTGGAACACTGCTCATCGTCTCCGGACCCTCCGGCTGCGGCAAGACCACCCTCTGCCGCCGCGCGGAAGCGGACGGCCTCACCGCCTACTCCATCTCCTGCACCACCCGCGAACCCCGCCCCGGCGAGCGGGACGGCGTGGACTACCACTTCCTCTCGCAAGCCGATTTCGCAGCCAAGGTGGCAGCCGGCGAATTCCTGGAGCACGCCACCGTGCACGGCAACTCCTACGGAACCCTCCGCTCCCACATCGTGGAGCTCCTGCAGGCCGGCAAGAACGTGGTGATGGATATCGACGTGCAGGGCGCGGCCAGCATCCGCGCGTGCGACGACCCCGTCATACGCCGCTCCTTTGCGGATGTGTACATCTACCTGCCCTCAGCCGAGCTGGAGGCGCGCCTCCGCGGCCGAAAGACCGACGACGAGGCCACCATCCAACTGCGCCTCCACAACGCCGCGCAAGAGGACTCCCGCATGGGCGAATACCAATTCGTGTTGGAATCAGGCGACCGCGAGCACGACTACGCCCACTTCACCGCGCTCCTGCGCGCACTCGGCATGCGCTGCCGGCTGCGCTGAAATCACGCGGGACCCGGTCATTGTCCCTTCCAAGCCTTCAACGCTTGCTGAAGGGCAGGGGAGAATTCCTCGTCGCTGAAGAGCGAGATGCCCTGCACGCGGCGGGCGCGTAGGTCGTCCAGCGCGCGCGGCAGGGAATCCGGCGTGTAGTCCGGGAGATGCAATCCGGGTGCTATCGGGAAGCGGGATTGCGTTTCCTTCAGGGCGGCGTCCGCCATGTCGTTCACCCAGGTGGCGGGCTCGTTGTAGAAGGAGAAGTAGTCCATGGGCAGGGCGAGGTCCAGCGGGAAGCGGCTCCAGTCCTGGCGCACCATCCTGGCGGCGGTCTGCGGGGTGGGGAACACGGCGCAGGCGGCGCTGCGGCCGTGCGAGCGGGCGCGCTCGCACAGCGCGGATGCCAAACCGGCCACGCTCTGCAGGCGGAACTCGCGCCACTCGGCATCGTGCTCCGCGTCCTCCTGCACGTCGCGCCCGTATTGCTCGCGGAACAGGCGGCGGCAGGTGTCGCAGTAGCAGAAGTCGTACGGGGCCATCTCATGGTCCATGGTGAGCCCGTACTTTTCCCAGAGGCCGCGCGGGAGGACGACATCCGGCAGGCGCATGTAGTCAAGCTGGATGGCGCTCACGCCGGGGATGGCGGCGAACCGGTCCACCACGTGGCACAGGTGTTCGCGCACGG
>JAKSOT010000149.1 GCA_024405455.1 Akkermansia sp.
GGAGAAACGTATGTGCCAGAACACCACAGAGCCTGAATCACCCCGCTTGCCCGCTGTCCCGAGTGACGCCAAGGTCTACAAGCTGCAATACCCGGAGGGGAAGGAGATGGCGCGCATTGTGGCGGCGCTGGTGCGGCGGCAGATCATGGTGGTGCGCATGAGGGTGCTGGCGCTCCTTGTCCCGCTGGTGGGATTGGCATCCATCTTGCTTGATTTCGGCAGGGCAGACATGATTCCGGCGGGCGTGGGCCTGGCTGCGGGCATGGCCATTCTGGAGCTTGCATGGCACGGGATGGTGAAACGCCAGGTCAAGCGGCAGGTTCCCCTTCTTGCCGGGAAGAAGACAACCCTCACAATCTCCGACGATGGCCTGGTGCTTGAAAACGATCGCGCCTCCGTCTACTATGCCTGGCACCTGCTGTCCAAACCGCATTGGGACCGCAAGCTCGGCTTCCTGAATATCGTAGCCCCCACCGGGGGGCGCGGGATTCCCCTGCACGGCCTGGACGATGCCCGGCGGGAGGAGGTTTTCAGCGAGATTCAGGCGCGTGTGGGCAAGCAGGGCGGCACCGTGCCGCCGCCCGTGGATGCCACGCACGCACACCCGCTGAATTTCACGTACGCCCAACGCCGGGAAGCCTACGACATCCTGGCGACACGCATCAGCAGGCCCTGGCTGGCAATACTTGGTCTCTTGTCCATGCCCGTGCTCTCCTGGTGGCTGTGCAAGGATCTTGGGTATTTCGTATGGAGCGGGGGCGGGATGGAGAGAGGCCAGCTGTTTCTGTTCATCTTCCTGGTGTACCTGGTCTACAGGCTGGGCTCCACCCTGCTGCACCCCGGAGGGAAGCTCCTGCGCGCGCTTTCCACCGGGAAGGCGCTGCAGATGCGCCCCACCGCCTACCTCTTCGATGAAGAGCAACGCCGCGTGCTGGTGTTGGCGGGGGAGAACTACTGGGTCACATGGGGCTTCGAGGACATCGAGGCCGTGGCGCGTGGCAAGAGCTGCCGCTTGCTCGTCTCCCGCGGCGCGGACAGCGGCATCGCCCTGCCTCTGGATGCGGAGCTGCCGCCCGGCCTGCCCGCCGAAAAGCTCGCGCGCCGCCGCAGCCGCCTGGCCATTCCCGCCATCCTGCTCTCCATCCTGGCCTGCATTGGCGCGCTCGTCCTTGCCAATTTCGATTTCCTAGGCACCACGGTTGACAGGGAATACTCATACCCCGCCGAGGAGATGTACGACGAGGCGGCCGCGCCCATCCTCTACCCGGAATTCTGGCGCCCCGCCATCGGCAGGTGACTCGCCGGGGCAGTCCCGCGCGCATGCGCAAAAGGAGATTGAACGCGCGGGGCGGGCGTGGTAGAATACGCACACGCATGGACCTGCAGGAGCTCAGAGACGAAATCAACCGCATTGACGCCGACATCATGGAGCGGCTCAAGGAGCGCACCGCCTGCGTGCACCGCGTGGGCGAAATCAAGCGCGTGACGAATTCGCCCGTGTTCTCGCCGGAGCGCGAGAGCGTGCTGATGGCGCGGCTGATGGAGCTGAACGGGGGCGTGCTGCCGGAGAAGGGCGTGGAGGCCATCTGGCGGCAGATTGTGAGCTGCTCATGCCAGATGGAGGGCGGCATGCGCGTGGGCTACCTGGGTCCGGAGGGCACGTGGAGCCACCAGGCCGCGCTCACCCGCTTCGGGGATTGCGTCACACTCATCCCGTTTGCCAACTTCGCCAACATCTTCTCCGCCGTGGAGCGCGGCGAGGTGGACTACGGCGTCATCCCCTTCGAGAACAGCACCGACGGCTCCGTCTCCCAGGCCGTGGACCACTTCGCCCACACGGATTTGTACATCTGCGCGCAGATGGAGCAGCCCGTGCAGAACTGCCTGATGAGCAACGCCGCGCGAGAGGACATCAAGGTCGTCTACTCCCACCCGCAGGTGCTGGGGCAGTGCCGCAACTGGCTGCTGAAGAATTTTCCCCAGGCTGCGCAGGTGCCCACCGTGTCCACCACGGCGGCGGCGCAGGTGGCCGCGGAGAAGGCGGCGGACGGCGCGGCGGCGCTCGGCTGTCCCGTGGCTGCGGAGTACACCGGGCTGAAGGTGCTGGAGCGCAACATCCAGGACAAGGCCACCAACGCCACGCGCTTCGCCGTCATTGGCCACCAGAAGACGCGCCCCACCGGGAAGGACCGCACCACCATCTGCTTCACCGTGCCGCACGTGGCGGGCGGGCTGGTGGAGGTGCTGCAGCATTTCAAGGCGCACGGCATCAACATCCTGAGCCTGGACTCCCGCCCCACGCGGGACACGCCGTGGGAGTACCTGTTCTACGTGGTGGTGGAGGGGCATGAGAAAGTGAGCCCGCTGGCGGACTGCCTGGCGGAGCTGCGGCGCCAGTGCCCGATGTTCAAGGTGCTGGGCTCCTACCCGGAAAATTGATTTCACCCTGCCATGTCGTTCACCTACCAACAGGCCGAAAGCGTGCTGCTGCAATCCATCCGCAGCGGGCGCATGCCGCACGCGCTGCTGTTCACCGGCACGCCTGCGGCGGGCACGCACAGGCTGGTGCTCAAGCTGGCGCGCGAGCTCAACGGCGCGGTGGCGGAGAGCGTGGAGAGCCTGCGCCACACCATGTGCCGCGTGCTGCGCCCCAGCTCCAAGACCCGCCGCATCCTGATTGAGGACGTGCGCGGCATC
This sequence comes from Akkermansia sp., assembly GCA_024405455.1. Lineage (GTDB taxonomy): Bacteria > Verrucomicrobiota > Verrucomicrobiia > Verrucomicrobiales > Akkermansiaceae > Akkermansia. The sequence continues at coordinate 2,698 of JAKSOT010000149.1, forward strand.
GAGCCCTTCCTGGCGCTCAAGGCGGAGCCGGGCGACACCAAGCTGGTGGTGATGCTGGAGGCGGACCGCATGATGGAGGAGGCCGCCAACGCCTTCCTGAAAAC
>JAKSOT010000015.1 GCA_024405455.1 Akkermansia sp.
GCATCGTGTCGGGTATCACCTCCAGCTCCGCGCCCGCCTGCATGAACTCGTAGCGCGCGGGCAGGCCGTCCTCGTTCCACATGCGCACGTTCTTGCCCATGGCGCGCAGCGCCAGCCCCAGCGCCAGCGTGGAGCCGATGGCATCGCCGTCCGGTCGGAAATGGGCAATCACGCCCACATTCTGCACGCCTTGCAGCATGCTGTAGAATTCATCGTACATACGTTGCCGCCATCCTACCCCACGCACGCGAACGTGTCAAACGCAATTCCAATTTTGAATTTAGCATTTTGAATTTAGAATTTGTTTGAGTGCAAGCGTTGTGTGTACACACATGGCGGTATTGGCGGGCATTTGCTTCGGGCGCGGTGTATGAGCGCACAACGCACGCCGACACACTATTTCTAAATTCTAAATGCTAAATTCAAAATACCTAAATTTTCTGCATACACGCATGCGGCATATGGCAGTACTGTGCACAAAACGGGCGGGGTGCCGGAGCACGCCCGCCCGTGAGGTTGAATGGTTTGTCGGCGTCTCTTACCAGAAGATGGCGTAGAGGGCGAGGGTGAGGATGATGACGACCACACCGAACACCTTGGCGCGCACGGAGGTCTTCATCTCGATGATGCCCTTGTCTTCCAGGATGACGGCCTCGCCGCCCTTGGCGCAGTTCACGATGGTGAGGATGACGCCGATGAGGCAGACGGTGAGGAAGGAGACGGCCATGCGGTCCAGGAAGGCCCAATCCGGGAGGATGACCCACTTGAATGCGGCGTAGGCGATGGCACCGATGAGGATGCCGAGCCAGCCGAACACGCGCGGGCACATGGGCACGAAGAAGCCGAACAGGAAAACGGCCAGCACGCCCGGGCTAAGGAAGCCTTGGAACTCCTGGATGAAGGTGAAGATGCCGCCGAAGGCCGGGTTGTCCAGGAACGGGGCAATCACCGTGGCGATAAGCGCGCAGACCAGCACGCCGATCTTGCCCACGCGGACGAGCTGCGGGGAGGTGGCGGGGTTGCCGCAAACCTCCTTGGCCTTGCCGTAGATGTCCATGGTGAACAGGGTGGAGGCGGAGTTGAGCATGGAGGCGAGCGAGCTCACCACCGCGCCGAACAGGGCCGCCAGCACGAACCACGCCCAGCCCGTGCCGGGCAGCAGGCGCTTCAGCAGTGTGGCGAACGCGGAGTCATAGTGGTACGCGGCGAGCGAGGACGTGGTGATGTACTTCTGCACGTTGTCGCGCTCGTTGGCGGTCACCATGGCATCGATGGCCAGCATCTTGTTGGCGGCCGCGGCGCGCTTCTCAATGTCGGTTGCGGGGGTGGCGGCCAGCTCGGCCTGCGCGGCGTCCTGCACCTGGGTGACGGTTTCAGGGGTGACCTCGCCCCTGAAGGCGTCGCCGAATTCCTCGCTGGCCTGGAGGGCCGTGATTTCAGCGGGGGTCAGGCCGTCGGCCATGCCGAGCTCCAGGTTGTGGTCCAGCCAGGCGACGGCCTCCGCGGAGGAATCCGGGCGGATGAGTCGGCTGGCGTTGAGGTTGTAGATGATGGCCTTGCCCGTGGCCTGGGCCTCGTCGCCCGCCTTGGCCACCACTTCCGTGGTGTTCTTGTCGGCCAGGCTGGAGAGGTCGTCACGGAACAGGTTGTAGGCCAGGATGCCGGGGATGATCACCACGAACGGGATGAGCAGCTTGAGGAACGCGGCGAAGACCACGCCCATCTGGCCCTCCTCCAGGCTCTTGGAGGCCAGGGTGCGCTGCATGATGTACTGGTTGAGGCCCCAGTAGAAGAAGTTCGGAATCCACAGGCCCAGTAGGTACACCGTCCACGGCATCACCGGGTCGTCCGCCGGGCGCATCATGTGCAGCTTGCCGCCGATGCCGTTCACGGCTGCGCCGCCGTCACCGTCGTTCAGGTGCCACAGGCGGGAGAGGCCGTCCATCAGGGCATTGCCGGAGGACTGCAGCTCGTCTGCGGTGGTCTGCGCGGCCACGGCTGCGGTGTCCGTCACCTTGGCGAGCTCGGCGGACTGGTCCGGCAGGGCGCCCAGGGCGGTCACGGCGAAGTAGGCCACCACGCCGCCGCCCAGGATGAGCGCGGCACCCCAGATGAGGTCGGTCCAGGCGCAGGCTTTCAAGCCGCCGATGTAGACGTAGACGGTGGCGCATGCGGCGATGATGACGCAGCCCTGGGTGACGGTGAGGTCAAAGTACACGGACACCACGTTGGCGCCGGCGTAGATGACGGTTGCGGTGGGCACGCCAACCAGGATGAGCAGGTTGACGATGGCCATGGTGACGCGGGAGATGCCGTTGTAGCGTTCCTCCAGGAACTGGGGGATGGTGAACACGCCGCGCTTGAGCAGCATGGGCAGGAAGGAGAAGGCCACAATCACCAGCACGATGGCCGCGAGCCACTCATACCCGGCGATGGCCAGGCCGAGCCAGTCCGCCGCCTGGCCGCTCATGCCCACGAACTGCTCCGTGGAGATGTTGGCCGCCAGCAGGGAGAAGCCCACGAGCCACCAGCTCAGGCCGCGCCCGGCCAGGAAGTAGTCGGCCGCGCCCTTCTCCTTCTTTTCCTCCTCCGTTTCATTGGGTGTGCCGGATTTCCAGATGCCGAGGCCGATGACACCGACCACCACAATGCAGAACACCACCATTTCCCACAGCGCGAGCGGGGAGCTGGAGGCGGCTTCAGCGGCGGCTTCCTGGGCGGATGCCCCGCACGTCAAGAGCGCAAGCGCGCCCATCAGCGTTATGAGTTTCTTCATAATCGTCTTTTGTTGGTTTAAGCTTGGTACAGGATGCGGGCGCCATCGCCCGGACGGGTGACAATGTAGGCGGTCTCGATGCCGAGGGCGTCGCGGTAGGCGTCCAGCATCTGGTGGGCCACCTGCTCCACGGCATCGCTCTTGACGAGCGCGACGATGCAGCCGCCGAAGCCGCCGCCGGTCATGCGCGCGCCGTACACGGCCGCCGCGGAGGGGATGGTGTCCGCCAGGCTCACCAGCGTGTCAACCTCCGCGCAGGAGACCTCGAAGTCGTCGCGCAGGGAGGCGTGGGAGCCCCGCATGGCGCGGCCCGCGGCATCCCAGTCGCCGGCTGCCAGCGCCTGGGCGAACTCGGCCACGCGCAGGTTCTCGCCCACCACGTGGCGGGCGCGGCGGTAGCAGAGGTCGCCGAGCTTGTCCTTGTTGGCGTCCAGCTGTTCGAGGGTGGCCTCGCGCAGGGAGTGGATGCCGAGGATGGCGCATGCGTCCTCGCAGTTCTTGCGGCGGGCGGCGTAGCCGCCGTCGGCCAGCGAGTGCTTCACGGCGGAGTCGATCACCAGCACGCTCACGGCGGGATCCGTCATGGGAATCAGCTTGTAGGAAAGGTCCTTGCAGTCCAGCATGAGCGCGTGGTCCTTCTTGCCGTTGGCGGAGATGAACTGGTCCATGATGCCGCAGGGCACATTCACGAATTCATGCTCGGTGGCCTGGCCGATGAGGGCGCGCTCCGTGGGCGTGACCTCCGCGCCGCAGAGCGCGGCCAGCGCCGTGCAGGCGGACACCTCGAACGCGGCGCTGCTGGAAAGCCCGCCGCCGCGAGGCACGTTGGAGTCGATAAGCATGTCCACCGGCGGCACCTTGATGCCGCGGCGCTCCAGCATGCAAATCACGCCGCGCACGTAGTTGCTCCAGAAGGGGTCGCCCGTGCGGGTGGCGTCGGCGGGGTCGATGACGACCGGCTGCTCGCCGATGGCGCCGATCCAGCGGTGCTGGCCCGTGGGAGACGGCGCGACCGCCACCACGTTGATTTTGTTGAGGGCCATCGGCAGCACAAAGCCCTCGTTGTAGTCCGTGTGTTCGCCGATGAGGTTCACGCGCCCCGGGGAGGCGGCGATAACCTGCGGCTTATGCCCGAAGTATTGCTCGAAGTACGGAGTGATGGTCTCCGCGCTGATTTCACGTTCGTCCAAGTCCATTGTGCGGCTATTCTAACAACTTTCCCCGCGCGCGTGAAGCAAAAAATGCGCCTAGATGGGCGTCAAATTGTAAATCGTCAATTGTAAATTGTAAATCAACCGTCCTCTCCCTCGGTGAAATCCGTGTCGGCGTCCGTCTCGGGTTCCGGTTCGGGTGCGGGCGTTTCCGTGGCGGGAGATTCCGCGGAGGTGGGCGTGGGTTCGGGGTCCACGGTGGGGTCGGAATCGTCGAAGGTGGGCATCACGGTGTCGCCCAGGGCGGTATGGCGCACCACGGTGCCGCCGGAGGGGCCGCCGAGGTTGCCCGTGCCGCCGTCGGCGGGCTTGGGCGGGCGAGTGGGATCGTAGGCGTCGGCGGTGCTGATGTTGTCGGATGCGCGGTCAATCTCCACGGGAGCGGTGACGGCAGCCACAGCCGGTGCCGCCTCCTCGGTACCCCAGAGCTCGATGGCACCGTCCGCGTAGGCGCCGTAGGTGGATTTGGGGTCGATGTTGCGCATCTCCGTGTAGAGTGCATGGAGGCGCGGCTTGGAGGCGCCGTTGCGGCGGAGGTGGCCGGCGAGGGCGGCGAGCATCATCTGGCGCTGCAGGCGGGAGTAGCAGCTGTGCACCATCTCGCTGCGGATGTAGGCGTTGGCGGTCTCGAAGTCCATGGTCTGGAGCTTCTCCACCACGGCGAGGGGATCGAACTTGAGGCGGTTGGCGAAGCCGACTTTGTCGCGCTTGTTGTTCTGCATCTGCTCCTTGTCGATTTCCGGCATGGTGACGTCAATCTCAGCGGCGCGGAAGAGGTACTTGGCCTTGCTGGAGCCGGAGGAGCGGTTGGCCCTGGCGAGCAGCTTCTGCTGGTCGCGGAAATCGTCCAGGATGCGCTTGAGGGCGGCGGTGGCGGTTTCCGCGTTTTTCATCTCCTCCGGTTTCTGGACGATGCCGCGGAGGTTGTTCTGTGAATCCAGCACGGCGAGACAGGGATAGCTCCAGATGCCGGAGGGGAGCGATTTGTCGCCCATCATGCGCTTCATTTCCTCCTCCTGCTTCTTGTCCGGCAGCTGGTAGACGGGCATGGCGAGGAACACGCAGCGGGAGAGCGCGGGCAGGAGCTTGCGCTGCTCCACGAACTCCTCGTACTTCTTCTTGCTGAGCTTGTCGTAGTTGGCGCCGTAGACGAACACCACGACGGGGTTCTGGCCGGCCTTGTTGAGGGCTTCCGGCAGGGACTTGGCGTTGGCGGCGTATGCGGCGGGCTGCGCGGCGAGGAGCAGCGCGGCGGCGGCAAGGCTGGCTAGGGTTCCCTTCATGGCTGGCTTATGCGCGGTTCTTTTTGCCGAATACGTAGAACCCGGAGATGGTGGGCTCGTACTTGTCGCCCTCGCGCAGCATGCGCACATACTTGGCGGTGGGCTTTTCATGGCGCATGTCGAAGCGGATGTTGGTGCCCTCGATGACGCCGTTCTCCGCGGTGCGCTGCCAGTTCTGGCCGTCGTTGGAAATCTCGATGTAGAACGGGCGGTCCTTCTTTTCCTTCTCGATGGGCTTCTCGCAGACGCAGACGATGCCGTTGATGGTGGAGGGGCCCTCCAGCGTGCAGGTGAGCCCGGCGTCGCCCTCGAACTTGCCGGGCATCTTGCCGCCGGTGCGCTGCAGCACCGCCCAGTGCAGGCAGCATTCCTTCATCTGGCCGGGGTCGATGGTGGTGGCGGTGCGGATGGACCCGTTCATAGAGACCACCCTGCCGGGGAAGCCGCGCAGCTTGGCGCGGTGGCGCGGGAACTTGGCGCGGCACTTGTGCGAGGCCAGCTTGCCGATGGCCTGGAAGACGTGCACTTCGTCGTTCTCCGCGGCGGCGTAGATGGCCTCGCCGAGCGTGGCCCAGGTGTCGTCCAGCTCCTTCTTGGAGCGGGAGGTGCGCTGCATGGATTTCAGCAGCATGTCCGTGTAGTCCTCCTTGGCGCCCTCGTCGCCGTCCAGCTTGGCGATGTAGTTGAGCCCCCAGGTGAGCACGGCGCCGGCGTAGTCCTTCTTCTTCATCAGGATGCCCAGCACCTTGGACACGTATTTCTTGCGCGCGTCGTCGTCCTTGAACGCGGCGGTCTGCGCCTCCAGCAGGGGAGTCACGTCCCAGCGGTTGCTGCCCCAGTCCTTGAACTGCGAGCACAGCCCGGCGAACAAATCCGTGAGGCTCTCCGAGTCCTTCTGCAGCGGCAGGAGGTCCGGGTACACGTAGCGGCAGAGCATGGTGGCGGCGGCGTGGTAGTGCTCCGCGCCGAGGCCGTCCGCCACGTGCTTGTGGAGGCCGCTCCAGCGGGCGACGTTGCCGGGGTCCTGGCTCTTGAGGTATCCGCGGTAGCGGGTGATGGCGTTCCAGTTGAGGGGCTGGGCGGCCAGCGCCACGTCATACGTGCGGAAGGCGGAGGCCTTCTTCTTGCGCGCCGTCAGGTAGTCCGCCATGGCGGTCAGCTCGTCTGACACGAGCGTGGGGTAGCGGTCCTGGTACAAATCCTGCATGAGGATGAGGAAATCCCAGCCGGGCTCGCCCCAGAATTTCTTCTGCAGGGAGTGCTGCCAATAGATGGAGTTGCCGAGCTTCCACTCGTCGCCGATGCGGATGGCGTAGGCGCAGTGGCCGGGCTCGCCCATGGTCATGGCGGGGATGCCGGCGGCCAGGGCGCTGAAGGCGGCGTAGTGGGAGAGCGCGCCGCACACACCGCCAATCTCGCGGTACGCCCAGGCGGTGATGTTGTCGGTGTACTTCAGGATGGGCGCCAGGTATTCCGACGAGAAGACGGAATCGCCCGCCACGTTGCGCAGGCGGTAGCAGATGTGGGACTCGCAGCCCAGGTAGCGCTCCACGGGCAGGCGCACGTTGTCGCACAGCCACGCGAGGTTGCGCGGGTCGCCCCACTGGCCCACCTTCTGGCCGGGCTCGCTGCAGCCGGTCACCAGGCGCGTGTCCCAGTACGCCAATTCATCGAAGATGGCGTTGAGCTTGTCGGCGTGCCAGGCATCGTTGTAGAACTTGAAGCGTGCGAGCATGTCCTCCTTGCTCCAGCCCTCGCGTGCGAACTCCAGCGCGGTGGCGGTGGCGATGCGGCGCGTGACGGGCTCCTTGAGACGGAAGTCGTCTGCGGCGTAGATGGCGGCCAGGTAATCCAGCGCGGTGCCCAGGTTCTCCGTGGGACCGGAGTGCAGCAGACCGTCCAGCCAGTTGAGGTCGTTGCCCAGCTTGGCCATCATCTCCGCGCCCAGGAAGGTGGAGGCCGCCTGCTGCACGGCCTGCGCCCCCGCACGCCGCAGCATGGTGAGGCGTGCCAGGTCCAGACGGTTCTCCGGCGCGGCCATCAGGGAGAGCACGGTCTTCTCATCCGCCGCGCCCAGCTTGGCGTCCATCCGCTCCGCGAGCGTCTTGTACAGGGTGTCCGCCTGCTTCCAGTCCGCCGGCTTCAAATCGGTTGCCACGTATTCCTGCTTCTCGGTCTTCTCGAAAACGGCCTGCAGCTGGCGCACCTGGCTCATGGCGGCGGTCATCTGCGCGGCCGGGCGCAGCTTGGGCACGGTGTCCTGCTGCGGGTCCACGGGCACGTCGTCCTCCAGGTAAACCTCCGCCTCCGCGGGCTCCAGGGCGGCGGTGGGGGTGTCCGCCCCGCCGGGAACGGTCGCGCTGCCGCTGTCATCCTCCGATGCCAGCAGGGACTGCGTCTCGTCGCTGATCCAAGCATCGTTGTCGGCCTCGGTGTCGCTGTCCTCGTTCTCGTCCCACGAGCTGTCGTCCACGGCCACGCCCTGCTGCCCGCCTGAGCGGTCGGGTGCGGTGGTGGTATCACCCTGCCCCGGTTGGGAGGAATCAACGGCCACAGAGGACGCATCCACGGCGTCCCTCTGCAGCAAGACCGGGCAAAGGGCAAGGCCGAGCGCGAAGCTCAGACCCGCTCCCACCAAAAGCTTTGCCAAGGGCGTGTTCACGGCGGCTAGCGCTTCTTGAGCGCGTCAAGGGTTGTTCTGGCGGCGTAGCGAATCATGGAATCGGAGTGCGACTCGAACTTCTCCACCACGGGGATGGCGGTCTGGGTGCCTTCCGCCTGAAGGTAGCGCATGATGGCGTTGATGGTGCCGATGGAGGTGGTGGACTGCAGGAGCTCCAGCAGACGGGTCTGCACACCTTCATGGGCACGGGCACTCAGAGTAAGCAAAACCGAGTTCCACTCCACGGGGTCCTTGCTCCAGTATTCCACAATGGGGTCAACCATGTCGTCCTTGCGTTCCTCAATCAAGAAGTTGATGATGCTGTCGGAAACATCGCGGTGCTGCTTGAAGCGCATGTGGAAGTACTGCCAGCAATGGTCCACAATAGCCTGCCTGGCAGAATTCTCCGTGGAATTGGAAGATGGCTGGCCGGCATAGGTCATGGAGGCTTCCACCAGGGCGGCATACGTCTCCGGGTCGTCCTCCCAGGGCTCGTTCAGCACGGCCACCAGCGCATCGCGTATATCCCCGCGGGAATAGCTCACATCCGCTTGTTTCAGCGTCCTGGCCGCCATGCGGATGCGCATGGGATCCAGGCAGGTCAGCTCGCTCAGGTTGGCCGTCACGAAATTGGCGCTCTGGGGCGAGGCCAAGACCTCCGCCGTGTACTGGGACACCATGTTGGCTTTCGCGGAATCGTACAACACCTCGTAGATTCCCCCATCCACATCGGCGTACGTCACGCGCCCGAAGCGCGACAGGACATCGGATATATCCCTCCGGTCCGCATGAATGTTGGCCACCAGGTACAAGGCTCCGTTGGAGCGGGTGTACGGCGTGGTGAACTCGGCATGCAGCAGGCGCGTGAGGGCATCGCGGATGACGCCACGGGCGCGGGGGTCCTGCACATCCACGTAGATGCCGTAGTGGGTCAAATGACGCGCCTTCTTGGCATGCTGGGTAAACACCGTCAGGTCGTTGTCCGACAGCACGCGCCTGTTTTCCGTGGGATCGACCACGGTGTCCTCCGGCTTGGTGACATCAGTTTGGGCGACCAAGGCAGCCGGCTTCACGGCATTGGAAATCATAGACCACACCGTGGGCATGAACCAACCGGTGACAAGAAAGAGGGCCACGATGGGGTACACCACCTTGGGACGCCGGCGTGTGGAGAAGTAGACGAAACCTGCCGCCACCCAGCAGAAGACGATGGAAAAGACGCGCTGGGAGTCGGCATCCAGCTGTGTGATGGGCGTGGCGGAGGGATTGCTTTCCCCGATGAGGAAAATGAACAGGCAAACGGCGAAAAGGAAGATGCCGATACCGAAGCGGATTTTGCCGGCGGTGCTGAAAGCCTCCCCGGAGAGGTAGCCCACGTTCATACGCTCCGCGCGGGCCACCTGTCGCATATTGGAGCCCTTGTACTCGTCGCGCAGGGCCTTGAGTTCAGCCTCGTTCAACCTGGACGCCGAGGTGAATTCCTCCTTGAGGCATTCCGGGCAGATGGACATCTCCTCCTGATTTGAGAAAAAGGAGCGTCCGCACTTAGAACACTTTACTTCCATACGCGCGAATTGTATCAGGCAGCCCGGCGCATGGCAAGCCTATAATGGTAGAACACACAAAAAAAACGGCACACCCCACGCGGGGTGCGCCGTGAAAAATGAAATGGATGAAAATGCCGAATCAGGCCTCCTCCTTGTCAGCCGTCTTCTTGGCGGGAGCCTTCTTGGCCGGGGCCTTCTTGGCGGGAGCCTTCTTGGGGGTCTCCTCCTTGTCAGCCGTCTTCTTGGCGGGAGCCTTCTTGGCCGGGGCCTTCTTGGCGGGAGCCTTCTCGGCCGCGGGCTTCTTGGCGGGAGCCTTCTTGGCGGCGGGCTTCTTCACCTCCTTTTCAGGAGCGGGCTCGGCCGGGGTATCCTCCTTCACCACCTTGCGCGCCAGCTGGACGGGCGCGAGGTTCTTGGTGTTCTTGGCGATTTCCTTCTGGCGCTTGATGTAGGCCGTACGGCGGCGGCGCTTGGTTTCCTTGCGATGTTGTTGACCCATTGTCTTGGTGGTTTATTGGTAAATGCGGGTGCATTCTATGCGGGCGGCGCGGGAAAGGCAAGGCAAAAATGCGTGCGCCCCGGTTTTTTGTTGCCTCGCGCGCTGCCCCGTGATACCATGCGGCCTATGAAAATCGCCATTCTGGGAGCAGGCGCGCTGGGATCCTTCTACGGCGCCAAGCTGGCGGAGGCAGGGGAGGACGTCACCTTCATCGTGCGCTCCTCCTACAACGCCATCCGCGAGCACGGGCTGGAGGTGCAGAGCGTGGACGGGGACATGTTCCTGCCGCGCCCCAAGGTGTGCAGGTACGCATCCGAGTGCGGGCCTGTGGATTTGGTCATTGTGTGCTGGAAAGCGTTCTACAACGACCAGCTGGCGGATTCCCTGCCGCATTTGTTGAAAGAGGGCACGGAGGTGCTGAGCCTGCAGAACGGCATGGGCAACGCAGAGGCCATCAGCGCGTTCGTGCGGCCGGAGAACGTGTACGTGGGGCTGTGCTTCGTGTGCTGCATGGCGGACACGCCGGGCGTGGTGCGTCATTTGGAGGGCGGGGACGTGCAGTTTGCACCGTTCCGCGGCACGGATGCGGGCTACGAGCGCGCGTGCGAGTTCGCGGAACAGTTCAAGCGCGCAGGCATCCGCTCCACCGCATACAAGGATTTGGAATACATCCAGTGGCACAAGCTCATCTGGAACATCCCGTTCAACGGGCTGTGCCTGGTGCATGGCGGCATCTCCGTGCCGGAGCTCTTCGCCATGCCGCAGGAGGTGGAGCGCGCCCGCGCCATCATGGGCGAGGTCTGCGCCGCAGCCAGGCTGCGCGGGTTCCCGCTGCCCGCCAGCCTCACAGAAAACCAGATGCGCCGCACCGCCGCCATGGGGGACTTCATCCCCAGCACCGCCGTGGATTTCCTGCGCAAGCGCGCCATCGAGTACGATGCCATCTGGGGCATCCCCCTGCAGCGCGCCCTGGATGCCGGGGCCTCCGTGCCCGCCATGAGCGGGCTGTGCGCGGAAATCCGCCAATGCATCGGCATGGAATGAACCCCGCCCGCGCCAAGACCCTGCACGGCATTGCGGTGCCGCTGGCCGCGCTGGCCCTGCTGGCCGCGGGCGGTGTCCTGCTGCATGTTCCCGCGCAACGCGCGGCGGCGCAGGAGCTGGCGGCGGGGCTGTCACGCCCCGTGGAGTGGGGCGGGCAGCGGGATGCCTTCACGCGGCGCCTCTCCTTCCTCACGCTGGGCGGGCTGCGCTCCCTCACGGCAGAACTGATGACCGCGGACGCCACGGATGCCTGGATGCGGCAGGACTGGCCGCGCGCCCAGCGCCGCTGGGAGCAAATCACCACCCTGGCCCCGCAGCGCGCCAACTACTGGATGCGCGCCGCGCGCGACATGGCCCGCAACGCCGTCTCCCACACCCTCTCGCGGCAGGACATGGAACCGCCGCAGCAGGCCACCCTGGCCGCAGCCTATTTGGAGCGCGGGGAGCGTTTCCTGCTGGACGGAGCCTCCGCCAACCCGCAAAACCCGCTCATCTACCTGGAGCTGGCCGGCTTCTACGAGAACCCCGCGCGCAGGCCGCGTTTCGCCAAGGCCGCAGAGGCGTACCAACGCGCGCTGGAGCTGGGCGCCCCCGCCATGTACCGCCGCTGGGTCTTCTACAACCTCTCCCGCATCCGTGGACGGGAGGCAGAGGCCCTGGAGCTCGGGCGAACCCTCTTTGCCGACCCCTCCGGCCGCACCCCCACCCTCCGCTGCCTGCTCTTCGTCCTCCAAAACCGCCTCAACCTGCCGCAGGAGCAGCGCCTGACCGTCGAGCAAATCTTCGGCAGCGAACAGAAGGCGCGGCGGGACCTGGCTCTCTTCGCCAAGAACGACCTCCGCTTCCCCGTCACCGGAGTGGCCGTTTTTTTGCAAGGCGCGCGGTAAAGTTGCGCTTGCCAAGGCGGCGGGCTCATGCTAAACTGCGCGCGCAGGCGTGTGGAAGAACGCCTGCACGAGAACCATGGCAAACGACACCATAATGGCCCCCGCCGATGCCCTCGATGCCCTGTACGGCAGCGATACCTTCGGCATCAAGACGATGGAGAAGTACCTCTCCAAGAGCGCGTTCAAGAAGATGCTCACCACCGTCCAGCAGGGTGGGCGCCTTGACCCCAGCATCGCGGAGGAGGTGGCCCAGGCCATGAAGATTTGGGCGCTCTCCAAGGGCGCCACCCACTACACGCACTGGTTCCAGCCGCTCTCCGACGCCACGGCGGAGAAGCACGACTCCTTCGTGGAGCCTGACGGCAAGGGCGGCATGATCTGCGAGTTCACCGGCAAGACCCTCATCCAGGGCGAGCCGGACGCATCGTCCTTCCCGAACGGCGGCATCCGCGCCACCTTCGAGGCCCGCGGCTACACCGCCTGGGACCCCACCAGCCCCGCCTTCATCAAGCGCACCGCGCACACCGCCACCCTCTGCATCCCCACGGCGTTCTGCTCGTACACCGGGGAGGCTCTGGACAAGAAGACGCCGCTGCTGCGATCCATGGCGGCGGTGAGCAAGCAGGCTTCCCGCGTGCTGCACTGCTTCGGCGTGGAGCACAGCTTTGTGGGCAGCGATTTGGGCGCGGAGCAGGAGTATTTCCTGGTGGACCGCGACCTGTACCTGCGCCGCCCGGACCTCATCGAGACGGGGCGCACGCTCTTCGGCTGCCTGCCGCCCAAGCACCAGCAGATGGAGGACCACTACTTCGGCTCCATCAAGGAGCGCGTGCTGGAATTCATGAGCTCCGTGGACCACGCGCTGTGGGCGCTCGGCGTGCCCGCCAAGACCCGCCACAACGAGGCCGCGCCCGCGCAGTTCGAGCTGGCCCCGCTCTACGAGCCGGTCAACGTAGCCGTGGACCACAACGTGATGATTATGGACATCCTGCAGCGCCAGGCCCTCAAGCACAACCTGGTCTGCCTGCTGCACGAGAAGCCCTACGCCCACGTCAACGGATCCGGCAAGCACAACAACTGGTCCCTCTCCACGCCGGAGATGGGCTCCCTCTTCAGCCCCGGCAAAACCCCGCACAGCAACCTGCTCTTCCTCACCCTGCTCGCTTCCGTCATCCGCGCCATCGACCTGCACGGCGACATGCTGCGCGCGTCCATCTCCAAGGCCGGAAACGACCACCGTCTCGGCGCGCAGGAGGCCCCGCCCTCCATCATCTCCATTTTCCTGGGCGACCAGCTCACGGACATCATCGAGCAGATCAAGAAGGGCGGCGCCAAGCGCTCCGCCGTCAAGAGCCAGGTGAAGCTGGGGGTGGACATCCTGCCCACGCTGCCGCAGGACACGTCGGACCGCAACCGCACTTCGCCGTTCGCGTTCACGGGGAACAAGTTCGAGTTCCGCGGCGTGGGCGCCTCTCAGACCTGCGCGTGGCCCATGACCATCCTCAACACCATTGTGGCGGAATCCCTGGACCATGTGGCCACCAAGCTGGAGCCCCACGCCGGAAAGCCCGGCTTCAACGATGCCGTGGCCAAGCTCCTGCGCGAGATGGTCACCAAGCACGACCGCGTCATCTTCAACGGCAACGGCTACTCCCAGGAATGGGTGAAGGAGGCCGCCCGCCGCGGCCTGCCCAACATCAAGTCCGCCGAGGAGGCCATGGACGTCATGGTACGCAAGGACACCATCGCGCTCATGGACAAGTACAACGTGCTCACCAAGGCGGAATCCGTGGCGCGCAAGGAGGTGCTGATGGAGAACTACATCAAGCTCATCGACATCGAGGCCAAGACCTGCCTCAACATGCTGCGCACCATCTACGCGCCCGCCATCGAGGCCCAGCTCACCGCCATCTCCAACACCGTCTGCGCCATCAAGGCCAGCGGCATCAAGGCCGGACTCAAGGCCGCGCAGGACAAGGCCACCCGCATCGGCAGGCTCTACGATGAAATCCCCCAGCGCGTCGCCGCCCTGGAGAAGGCCATCGCCGCCTGCACACCCGCCAAGATGCGCGCCGCCATGGAGGCCGCACGCACCACCGTGGACACCCTGGAAACCATTGTGGACGCGGACCTGTGGCCCGTGCCCACCTACGCCCAGATGCTCAACATCCACAGCAGGTAAAAAACCGCACGGCACAGCCTCCGCAGCGATTTTTTGGCTGCGCGGATGAAATTTGTGTTGACCGCCCGCGGGGGTGGGCGTATAATGCGCGCGCCCGGTTGGGCCTGGTGGCTTGGCGGGGTTCTTATCAACTCAATACATATCACCAATACTATGGCAAAGTACGCTATTAACGGTTTCGGGCGCATTGGCCGCAATGTCCTTCGCGCCATGTCCCAGACGGAACTCGAGAAGGTTGTGGCCATCCACGACCTTACCCCCATCGAGACCACCGCTCACCTGCTGAAGTACGACTCCACGCAGGGCAAGTTCAACGGCACGGTTGAAATCAAGGGCGAGGACATCCTCGTTGTCAACGGCCACGAGATCAAGATTCTCGGCGGCATGCTGGGCCCGGACCAGCTGCCCTGGAAGGAGCTCGGCGTGGACGTGGTCCTGGAGTCCACCGGCCTGTTCACCGCCCGCGAGAAGGCTGAGGGCCACATCAAGGCCGGCGCCAAGAAGGTGCTCATCTCCGCCCCCGCCAAGAACCCGGACCTCACGTTCTGCATCGGCATCAACGACAACGAGTACGACGCCGCCAAGCACAACATCGTGTCCAACGCCTCCTGCACCACCAACTGCCTTTCCCCGATGGTGAAGGTGCTGAACGACAAGTTCGGCATCGAGAAGGGCATGATGAGCACGATCCACTCCTACACGAACGACCAGCGCATCCTGGACCTTCCGCACAAGGACCCGCGCCGCATGCGCTCCGCCGCCATCAACATCATCCCCACCACCACCGGCGCCGCCAAGGCCATCGGTGAGGTGATTCCCCAGCTCAAGGGCCTGCTCAACGGCGCGTCCTTCCGCGTGCCCACCCCCACCGGCTCTCTGACCGACTTCGTGGCCATCCTGAAGAAGGACGTGACCGTGGAGGAGGTGAACGCCGCCATGAAGGAGGCCGCCGAGGGCCCGATGAAGCACATCCTCGAATACTCCGAGGAGGCCCTGGTGCTCCAGGACATCGTGTCCAACCCCCACTCCTGCATCTTCGATTCCGGCTTCACCTATGTGGTGGGCGGCAACATGGTGAAGGTGTGCGGCTGGTACGACAACGAATGGGGTTACTCCAACCGCGCCGCGGAAGCCATGAAGAAGCTGGGCGACTCCATCGCCTAAGCCTCCGGCTGGAAACCATTACTTCCGGCGGGAAGGTGCCACGGCGCCTTCCCGCCTTTTTTGTACAGGAAAAATGCGGAAAAACGCGTCATTTTACCTTGACCCACCCCCGCACGTGCGCTATATATAGGGATACCCTAACGGGTGTTTTCATCAACAAGACATAAAAATGAAAGCAAAGCACTATATCACAGCCGTACTTGCCGCAGCGACCCTCCTTGTGCCCTCCTGCACAACGATGTCCGACTACGACAAGATTTCCTTTGAAGACCTCGGCGGCGTTCATGAGACCATGAGCGGCACCGTGGTGGCAGCCCGCTATATTCGCGCCGGTGCCTCCGAGGAGACGAAGGCCTGGAGCACGGCGCTGGGCACGGCGGTTGGCGCGGGTGCGGGCCAGCTGCTGGGCGGCGGCTCCGGGCGCGTGGCCTCCACCGTCGGCTTCGGCGTGGTGGGAGCCCTGGCCGGCCGCGGCATTGCGGAAGGCTTCGGCACGCATGCGCAGGAGCTCACCGTGAAGGTCGGCAACGGCCGCAAGTACACGGTGACCCAGCCCATCTACAAGCAGTTCGGCGCCATTCCGGTGGGAACGCGTGGCACGCTGCACGTGGGCAACGGCCGCTCCCGCTTCGTGCCCAACTAAAGGACCCGCGGCAAACCGCATTTTCAGGCCACCCGACGCAATGCCAGGCAATGCGCGGGTGGCTTCTTTCTACCTGAACAAATCAACCAAGCAACCGTCATGGCATACACCGAGACAACCACGCGAAGCTGGGGCAGCCGCCTCGGCGATTCCATCAAGGGGATTATCGTCGGCATCATCCTCTTCTTCGCGTCCTTCCCCCTGCTCTTCTGGAACGAGGGCAACTCCGTGAAGGTGGCCAAGGCCCTGGAGGAGGGGCGCGGCATCACCGTGGAGGTGCAGGACATCAGCAAGATCGATCCCGCGAACGAGGGCAAGCTCGTGCACATGTGCGGGGACGCCACCACTCAGGACGTGCTGAAGGACGCCGAATTCGGCATCGAGTACAACGGCATGATGCTGCGCCGCAAGGTGCAATACTACCAATGGGTGGAGAAATCGCACGAGGAAACCAAGAAGAACTTCGGCGGCAGCGAGACCACCGTCACCACCTACACCTACTCCAAGGGTTGGCGCAACGAGCCCGTCAACTCATCTGCGTTCAAGGAGCCGGGGCACGACAACACCGTCTCATACGCCGTGAACGACCGCGAGCAATACGCCACCAACGTGCAGTACGGCGCGTTCAAGTTCACCCAGGGCATGATTGAGAAGCTGAGCAACGAGAAGACCTACTCCCTGGCCGAGTACAAGATACCGGCAGCCTTGAGGGGCCGCGCCTGCGTGGCGGACAAGTTCGTGTACGTGGGCCGCAAGACCGCGCAATCCGCGCCGGATGCCGTCATCACCACCAAGTCCGCCCAGCAGACCGCCGCGCTGGATGTGGAGCGCACCAAGCTGGAGATTGAGCAGCTGCGCCTCCAGGTGAAGCAGCAGGAGCTCGTGCAGCAAGACCCCGCCTCCACCGCGGAGCAGAAGCAGGCCGCGCAACTGGCCGCCGCCCGCGCGGAGATAGAAATCCAGCAGAAGGAACTGCTCATCAAGCAGGCGGAGCTGGATGCCAAGGGCGCGCCCGCGCAGCCCGTGGCCCAGCAGTCCGCCACCCCGCAGGTGCAGGAGCCCGCCCCGCAGGAGGAACCCTGCTCCGTCTCCCCCACCGACCCGCAGATTGGTGATGTCCGCATCACCTGGGAGGTCATCAGCCCCAAGGAGGCCGTCAGCATCGTCTATGTGCAGACCGGCGACACCTTCACCCCCTACCACGCCAAGAGCGACCGCAGTGTGGCCCTGCTGGGCATGGGCATCCAATCCGCGGAGCAGCTCTACGAGCATGCGGAGGACATGAACACCATCACCACTTGGGTGCTGCGCTTCGTGGGCTGGTTCCTGATGTTCGGCGGGTTGAGCATGATCTTCAAGCCCCTCTCCGTGCTGGGTGATGTGGTGCCGTTCATCGGCTCGCTCATCGGCGGGGCGTCCAGCGTGGTGGCGGCCCTGATGGCGCTCATCCTGAGCCTCGTCACCATCGCCATTGCCTGGATATGGTACCGCCCGCTGCTGGGCATCGGCCTGCTCGCGGCGGCGGTGTTCTGCGTCTACCTGCTGTTCAAGTGCAGGAAAAAGCCGGCGCCGGCGGACGCGGAGAGGGTGTGACGGAAATTGGATTAGGATTAGGATTAGGATTAAGATTAGGATTTGTGGCAGGCAAGCGCTGATTGCGCCACACACAAGCCCCGCACGGCATTACGCCGTGCGGGGCTTGGAATGTTTCCGCGTGCGGAGCACGCGCTCTATTTACAAATCGTCAATCGTAAATTGTCAATTGTAAATCCCGATTACTCCGCTTCCGCGGAGTAATCGATGGCGGCGAGGGCCTGGTAGAGGTTCCAGCGGTGCTTGACATCGCCTTCCTCCAGGGCCAGCAGCTTTTCGAAGCGCTCCTTGTTGCCGCGGGCGAGGAGGCGGAAGCGGTTCTCACCGCCCTTGCCGTCGGCGCCCACCAGGGCTTCACGCACGGACATCTTGGGAGCCTTGCTCTTGATGGTGAGCGGGTTCTTGCCCTGCTTGACGTTGTCCGGGTTGAAGTTGTAAAGCAGCACGCGGCCGCAGTCCACGGCGGCCTTCTGGCGGTCGAGACCGTCGGCCATGTTGATGCCGTGGTTGATGCAGTGGCTGTAGGCGATGATGAGTGCGGGTCCGTCGTACTCCTCAGCCTCCACGAGGGTCTTGAGGGTGTGCTCGTCGTTGGCGCCGAGGGCGACCGCGGCGACGTAGATGTTGCCGTAGGTCATGGCCATGTAGCCGATGTCCTTCTTCACCTGGTCCTTGCCGCTAGTGGCGAACTTGGCCACAGCGGCGCGCGGGGTGGACTTGGAGCACTGGCCGCCGGTGTTGGAGTACACCTCGGTGTCCAGCACCATGACCTTGATGTTGCGGCCGGAAGCCAGCACGTGGTCCAGGCCGCCGTAGCCGATGTCGTACGCCCAGCCGTCGCCGCCGAGGATCCAGACGGACTTGCGGACGAGGTAGTTGGCGTGAGCCTTGAGGGCGGCCAGCTCGGGCTTGTCGCCGCAGGCGGCCTTGATGGCGGCCACGGTCTCGCGTGCGCGCTGCACGTCCGCCTCGGTCTTCTGGGGGTTGTCCTTGATGGCCTGCACCAGCTCGGTGCCGACGACATCGGCGGCGGCGTCCAGCAGCTCCAGTGCGAACTGCTGCTTCTTGTCGAGTGAGACGCGGAAGCCGAGGCCGAATTCGGCGTTGTCCTCAAAGAGGCTGTTGCTCCAGGCGGGTCCGAGGCCGTCCTTGCCGTGTGACCACGGTGTGGTGGGCAGGTTGCCGCCGTAGATGGAGGAGCAGCCGGTGGCGTTGGAAACCACGAGGCGGTTGCCGAAGAGCTGGGTGAGCGCCTTGATGTAGGGCGTCTCGCCGCATCCGGCGCAGGCGCCGGAGAACTCGAAGAGCGGGCGCAGGAACTGCGCGTCGCGCACCGTGGAGCCGTTGAGCTTCGTGCGGTCCGGGTCCGGCAGCTTGTCGAAGAACTCCCAGTTCTCCGCCTGCGGCTTGAGGGCCTGGGCGGCGGGCGTCATGATCAGGCTGCCCGTGGGGCACACGCGGGAGCAGAGCGTGCAGCCCGTGCAGTCCGATGCGGACACCTGGATGATGAACTTCCTGCCCTGCCATTCCTTGTGCATCTTGGAGGCGTCCGCGCACTTGAGCGTGGCGGGAGCGCCTGCGAGGTCGGCGGGGTCGGCCATCTGGGCGCGCAGGGCGGCGTGCGGGCACACGGTGGTGCACTTGCCGCACTGGATGCAGGCCTTGGAGGTTTCGGTCTTCTCCGGCTCCCACACGGGAATCATGAGGGCGAGGTTGCGCTTCTCGTACTGCGTGGTGCCGCTGGGGAAGGTGCCGTCGGCGGGCATCTCGGAGACCTTGACGTCGTTGCCGTTGCCGGCGATGATCTTGCCGAGGACGTCCTTGACGAACGCGGGGGCGTCGCCATGCACGCAGGGGGGAATCTCATGCCCGGTGATTTCCGTGCCGAGGGTGACCTTGTGGAGGTTGTCCAGGGAGGCGTCCACGGCGGCGATGTTCTTGGCGACGACTTCCTCGCCCTTCTTGCCGTAGGTCTTCTTAATCGCCTCCTTGATGTAGCCGATGGCCTCGTCCGCGGGAATCACGCCGGAGAGCTTGAAGAAGCAGGTCTGCATGATCATGTTGATGCGGCCGCCCATGCCGGTGGCCTTGGCCACCTTGAAGGCGTCGATGCAGTACATGGTGATGTGCTTGTCGATGATCTGCCTCTGCATGCGGGCGGGGAGGGAATCCCACACCTTGTCCGGGGCCACGGCGGTGTTCATGAGGAAGGTGGCGCCGTCTGCGGCGTTCTTCAGGAAGTCCAGGATGTTCAGCAGGCTGGGCTGGTGCAGCGCGATGAAGTTGGCACTGTGGATGAAGTACGTGCTGTGGATGGGCTTGGGACCGAAGCGCAGGTGCGAGATGGTGGACGAGCCGGACTTCTTGGAGTCGTACTCGAAGTAGCCCTGCACGTACAGGTCCGTGTGCTTGCCGATGATCTTGATGGCGTCCTTGTTGGCGCCCACCGTGCCGTCCGAGCCCAGGCCGTAGAACAGGCAGCGCGTCACCTCCGGGGACTCCGTGGAGTATTCCGGGTCGTAGGCGATGCTCTTGCCGGTCACGTCGTCCTCGATGCCGACGGCGAACCCGGTCATGGGCTGCGGCTTGGCGAGCTCGTCGTACACGCCCTTGACCATGGCGGGGGTGAAATCCTTTGAGCCGAGGCCGTAGCGGCCGCCCACGACGACGGGCATCTCGAAGGGCAGCGTGCCCGCGGCCTTGGCGGCGTAGAGCGCCTGGGTGACGTCCTGCATGAGCGGCTCGCCCTGGCTGCCGGGTTCCTTGGTGCGGTCCAGCACGGCGATCTTCTTCACGGTCTTGGGCAGGGCAGCAATCACGTCCTCCGCGGGGAACGGGCGGTACAGGCGCACCTTGAGCACGCCCACGTCACCGCCCATGGCCTGCACGGTCTCCAGGCAGGCCTCCGCGCCGGAGCCCATGATGACGATGACGCGGGTGGCCTCCGGGCTGCCGATGTACTCCACCACGTCATAGTGGCGGCCGGTGAGCTCGCCGAACTGCTTCATGCAGTCCTTGACGATGGAGGGAACGGCGTTGTAGTACTTGTTGACGGTCTCGCGGCCCTGGAAGTAGACATCCGGGTTCTGGGCGGTGCCGCGCACGAAGGGAGCGTCCGGGGTGAGCCCGCGGGCGTGGAACTCGTCCACGCACTTCTGGTCGATCATGGCACGCAGGGTGTCGTCCGTGATGTCGGCAATCTTGCCGACCTCGTGTGAGGTGCGGAAGCCGTCGAAGAAGTTGATGAAGGGCACGCGGCTCTTGAGGGTGGCGGCGTGGGCGATGGCGGCCATGTCCGGCGCCTCCTGCGTGCTGGCGCCGCAGAGCATGGCGAACCCGGTGGCGCGACAGGCCATCACGTCGCTGTGGTCGCCGAAGATGGACAGGCCCTGCGCCGCGAGCGCGCGGGCGGCGATGTGGAACACGCAGGGCGTGAGCTCGCCCGCAATCTTGAACATGTTCGGAATCATCAGCAGCAGGCCCTGGGACGCCGTGAACGTGGTGGCCAGGGAGCCGGTCTGCAGCGCGCCGTGCACCGCGCCCGCGGCGCCGGCCTCGCTCTCCATCTCCACGATGGAGGGAACGGTGCCCCACAGGTTCTTGCGGTCCACGGAGGTCCAGGTTTCCGCCGCCTCGCCCATGGGGGAGGAAGGCGTGATGGGATAGATGGCCGCCACTTCCGAGCAGCGGTACGCAACGGAGGCCACGGCCTCGTTGGCGTCGATGGTACTGTATGTCGTGTTCATGATAGATGATGACTTTGGTAAAACTAAGCGTTCGCGCGCCCCGCGCGCAACGCGTGCGCATTGTATGCCCGCGCGCGGAAATTTTCAATCAAAAAAACCGCCGCGGACATAAAAAACCCGCCAGGCGGAATGCCCGGCGGGTTAAATAGTACCTAGTACTTAGTACCTAGTAAATCATTCGGGCATTTTGCCTGTGGTGAAGTACTGCTCGATTTCCTCCAGTGTGCGGCCCTTGGTCTCCGGCATGAAGAAGGCGGCGGTGATGAAGTAGATCACCGTGAAGCCCGCCAGGGTGAAGAACACGCTGGAGTAGCCGTACGCGCCCACCCACGGCAGGAAGGTGCCCGCAATGGTGGTGGAGACGAGCTGGTTGATGAGCAGGGCGATGGCCATGCCGTTGGCGCGGATGCGGGTGGGCATCAGCTCGGAGAGCGCCAGCCACACGCACACGCCCGGGCCCGCCGCGTAGAACGCGATGAACACGATGAAGAACCCGGTCACCAGCCAGCCCACCATCTGCGTGGGCTTCATGCCGATTTCCGCGCGCTTCACCTCCAGCTTCTGCACCTCGGCCACACCCTCGTTCATGGCGAAGGCGGGGGCGATGATGGCGCGGTCGCCGTTGCTTTCCAGCTGCTGGATGGTCTTGATGGTGTCGGCCTTCAGGGCCTCGTCCTTCCACTGCACCTGAAGCTCGCCCATGCGGATCTTGTCGGAGAGGGTCTCGGCCTTGGCCTCGGCCACGGTTTCGGCCTGCTCGGCCTTCATGCTCTCCTCATACCCCTTGCGGGCGGCCTCCACGTCCACGTCGCCCATGGCGGCGTCCTCGTAGTCCAGCGCGGAAGCGTCCTTCACCTGCGCCACGGCGGCGGCGCGGTCAAAGTGCTCGTTGACGATCTGGTTGGTGTCCTTGCCCTGCTGGTAGGTGACGATGAGCTGCATGCCGGGGACGACCTCCGCATTGGCGGAGCGCACGGCATCGGCCACGGAGACCTTGAGGTAGGCACCGTCCTTCACCTGCTGCTGCACGTACTCGGTCACGTCCGTGCGGTCGCTTTCAAGCGTGAGGAACATGGCACCCACGCCGGCCAGGCCCACGATGATGCCCAGCGTGCCCATCTTGAGCAGGAAGGTGCGGCCCTTCAAGTCCACCAGGGACACGGCCACGATGGTCATGAGCATGTTGACCACCTTGATGGCAAGGTCTGCGATGTTGGCGGTTTCGCCCTCAAGGCCGGCCTGCTGGAAGATCTTGACGGAGTAGTTGAGGACGGAGTTGATGCCGGTGGCCTGGGTGCAGGCGAGCACCACGACGGCCAGGATGAAGGGGATGACGTACTTGCGCTGGAAGAGGGTATCGCCCTTGGCGGCCTCCTTCATCTGCGCCTTCTGCTCCTCCTCGGCCTTATCGGCGGCCTTCATCTCCGCCAGGATTTCCTTGGCGGCCTCGTCGCCGTTGTTGGCGGCGAGCGAGATGAGAGCCTCGTCCTCACGCCCGCGGCGGTACAGCCAGCGCGGGGATTCCTTCAGCTTGAACGCGCCGAAGAACAAAATCAGGCCCGGCAGCGCGGAGCACCAGAAAATCGTCTTCCAGGCAATCGCCTTGTCCGCCAGGGAGACCGTCACGTCCGTGGCGGCGCCCACCCACGCCGTGGTGGCAATGCCCACCACTGCAGCGAACACCAGGCCCACCGTCAGCAGGAACTGGAACATGCCCGTGCCCTTGCCGCGGGACTGCGCATCCAGGCATTCCGCCAGGTACATGGGCACCACCACGCCGACCAGGCCGGCGGAAGCGCCCTGCAGGATACGGCCGACCATGAGCATCCAGTAGACGTTGTTGGAGAAGCAGATGACCGGGATGCTCAGGGTGAAGAGCAAGGCGGAAAGGATGATTACCTTGCGGCGGCCCAGCCACTCCGCCAGCATGCCGGCGAAGAGCGAGGATATCACCGAGCCGAACAGCACGGCGGCCACCACGCTGGAAAGCTGGCCCAGCGTGTACGTGGAGGTCTTTTCAATGTACGGCAGCGCGGCGGCAATCACGCCTACGTCGATTCCGTACAGGAGGCCGCCCAGTCCCGCCATAAACATCAGGTACCAGGCATAACGTTTCACAGAGGCGGGGAGAGCCGCCTTGGCAGAGTCTGTACTCATAACGCGGTCATTATATCCATTTCCCCTCCACGGTGCAACCATAAATTCACTGCCCTGCCTGTTATCAAATGCGTTTGACAGCGCGGGCGGGGGTGTGGTAGAGTGGGAGGGTATGACCAAGCGTTTGTATTCTGTAGCGTTGGCGTGCTGCCTGGGGCTCGCGGTCCCGGTGCTGGCACAGGAGGAGACGGAGGATTTGCCGCCGGAGGTGCGTATCACCGTGCGCACGGCCAAGGAGGGTCAGGCGGAATCCCAGTACAACCTGGGCGTGATGTACTCCCAGGGCAAGTTCATGGAGCAGAACGACCGCAAGGCCGTGTACTGGTGGCGCAAGGCCGCCGTGCAGGGCCACGCCATGGCGCAGAACAACCTGGCCATCATGTACATGCAGGGCAAGGGCGGGCTGGACCGCAGCGACGAGGAGGCCGCCAAGCTCTTCCGCCAGTCCGCGGAACAGGGCTACAAGGAGGCGCAGCACAACCTAGCGGTCATGCTGGTGAAGGGCCAGGGCGTGGAGAAGAACCAGCAGGAGGCCGTGGAATGGTTCCGCAAGGCCGCCGCGCAGGGACACCCCGGCGCCAAGGACGCCCTCAAGCAGCTCGGCGAGAAAGCAGAATAACCCTTAACCCCCATTCCATACCATGTCTATTCCCAAATACAATTTCGACATCCACACCCACACCGTCTTCGGCGCGGGCAGCCTGAACACCCTGCATGAGCAGAAGCTCCCCGGCCGCAAGGCCCTGCTGGTCATCTCCTGCGGCAAGTCCACCCGCGCCAACGGCTCGCTGGACCGCACCATCGCACAGCTGGAGCAGGCCGGCGTGCAGGTGGCACTCTTCGACCAAGTGCAGGCCAACCCGCTCAAGGACACCGTGATGGATGGCGCCCAGGCCGCGCGCGATGCCGGCAGCGACTTCATCGTGGCGCTGGGCGGCGGCAGCGTGATGGATGCCTCCAAGGCCATTGCGCTGATGGCCACCAACCCCGGCGACCTGTGGGACTACGTGCAGTTCGGCACGGGCGGCCGCAAGCCCGTGGAGAACACCCCCCTGCCCCTGGTGGCCATCACCACCACCGCCGGAACGGGTTCCGAGACGGACGGCGGCGGTGTCATCACCAACCCGGAGACGCACGAGAAGACCGCCGTGTTCGACGGGCACCGCCTGATGCCCGTGCTGGCCATCGTGGACCCGGAGCTCATGCTCAGCGTGCCGCCCAAGTTCACCGCGTTCCAGGGATTCGACGCCCTCTTCCACAGCACGGAGGGATACATCGCCAAGCAGGCCAACTTCATGAGCGACCTCGTCTCGCTCGGCGCCATCGAGAACGTCGGCAGCCACCTCGCCGCCGCCGTGGCGCAGGGAAACGACCTCTCCGCCCGCGAGCACGTGGCCTTCGCCAACTGGCTCTCCGGCCTCTCCATGGAGCTCAGCGGCTGCATCAGCGAGCACTCGCTGGAGCACGCCCTCTCCGCCTACCACCAGGACCTGCCGCACGGCGCGGGTCTCATCATGATTTCCAAGGCCTACTACACCCACTTTGTGGAAAAGGGCTGCTGCCCGGAACGCTTCATCCGCATGGCCAAGGCACTCGGCAAGGCGGATGCCACGCGCCCGCAGGACTTCGTGGACGCCCTCGTGGAGCTGCAGCGCGCCTGCGGCGTGGACCAGCTCAAGATGAGCGACTACGGCATCACGCCCGACGAATTCCCCGCCATGGCCGACAACGCGCTCTCCGCCATGGGATTCCTCTTCGCCGGCGACCCCGCCGAACTCACCCGCGACGACTGCATCCGCATCTACCAGGAATCCTACCGCTAAGCCCCTCCCGCCCCGCACGGACAAAGCGAATTGGGAAGTTCGGCACGCGTGGCAATCAAATCAATCAAACCGCCCCGCCCGGCGCATAGCCAGGCGGGGCGTGCATTTTACGCGCGGCGCATGCCGCGCCTAAATTCCCAAATTGAAATTAGCGCTTGCGTCTGCGCGCGGCGAGAGCCGCGAGAGCCAAAAGCGAGAGGGTGCCTGTGGTGGGTTCGGGTATCTGCATCAGGTAGACCGTGCCGACGTTGCCGCCAACGCCGCCCTTCTGGGTGGCGCCGCTGTAAAACAGGTAGTAGTCCTTCTCCGGGTCCTTGAACTGTTCGTTGGCGAACACGTCGGCCGCCTTCACCCACTTGTCCGCCAAGCCCAACTCAGAAAGGAAGTCGGTAGTGCCGTCCAGCGACAGGCCGTCCACGCCGTTGAACAGATCGTACTTGCCCATGAAGTCCAGGGCGCCGATGGCGTCCATATCGGCAGCGGAGAGGAGCACGCTGCCCGGGGTCAGGGTTACGGTGCTGCCCATCTGCAAGCCACCGTCACCAAGGAAGGCTGAGACATCCAGCACGGCGGGAGCTTCCACGCCGCCGCCCATCACCAAGTCGGCGTTCAGTATGGCTCTCAAGTTGGCGGTGAGCTTGTGGCCACCCGTGACGGTCAGCGTGCCCTCACTGGTCTCTGCTACCGTGGAGCCCTTGTACACGCCCAGGACGCCGTCGGCGGCAATGGTGACATCCGCCACGTTCAGCCCGGCGTCCTCGTCAATATTAAGGATGTTCAACGTGCCCGCCTGCACCTCCACGGAGCCGGAGAAGTCCTGCATGCTGCCGGAGACACTCGCGGTGCTCGACATCTCCTTCACGATGGTGCCGTCCCCGCTGACGCCGCAGCCAATCAAGAGGCCGAAGTCGCCCACATTCAGCCTGGAGTCTGTCTCCAGAGAGATCTTGCTGCCCGTGCCGGAGATGTTCGCGTCGAGCGTGAACGTGGTCCCTTCCGTCACAGACAGCGTGCCGTTGTCAATCGTAACGGAGGTTCCCTTCCCGAACGTGAATTTGTCCAGTCCGACCTTCTCATTGTCCAGGTCCAGCTGCGCCTCGTTCTCCATGGCGAATGTCGCCGTGTCGGTATCCTCCACGCCCGTCACCTTGTTCCCGGTGCCCGACACGAACAAATCGTAAACAGACACATCTTTCTGCACATCCAGCGTGGCGTTGCCCGCCAGGAGCACCGAGGCTTCCGGGGTCATATCGGCCGACAACTTCAGCTGGCCTTCGGCAATCGTGACATTCATCTCGAACCTGCCCGGGGTGATGATGTTCCCGTTGCCGGTCACGAGGGTGTCAAGGGTGAGGGTTTTGTCGTTAAGGTCCAGCGTGGCACCATCGTACAGCACAAGCAGGCTCGTGCCGGAGAGGTCCGCGTCAAGCTTGGCTGATTCCCCTTCCCCTACAAACAGCGTGCCGTTGTCAATCGTGGCGGTTTCCCCGGTGAACTTGAACTTGCTCAGCCCGGCCAAAGCCTCGCCCAGGTTCAGCAGCGCCCCGTCTCCCATGGTGAATGTCGCGGTGTCTCCAATTGCCACGTGATCCAGCTTGAGCTTGCGGGAGGAATCGATATATACATCGGCGCCAATCGTGCCGCCGCCTATGATGGCATCACCGGTCACGGTGGTGTCCCTGGTGAGGGTGTTGTCGCCCAGGTTCAGCGTGCAGCCCCGCAGGTCAAGCACGAAACTGCCGACTAGGTTCGGGTTCAGCGTGGCCGTTTCACCATCCCCCAACCACAGCGAGCCGTTGTTTACAGTGGCGGTTGCGGATTCCGCCAACGTGATCTTGCCCAGCTTGGCCGATGCGCCGCCCAGGTCAAGCTGCGTGTTGTTCCTCATGGCGAATGACGCGTTGTCGCCAATCGTCACGTTGTTCAGCGAGAGCTTGCCGGAGGGGTCAATTTCCACATAGGAGTTGATTTTGCCGTTCTTGATGACGTTGTTGTATGGTTCAAAGGCAGCCCACACGCCGATGTCCAGTTTCGAGATTTCGCCGCCGCCGAGATCGAGCGTGCTGTTGTCAAGGCTGAGGAAGGACCGTCCCTCGCCCACCAGGTTCTCCACGCCGTTGCCCAGCGTGTAGGTATCTCCGGGCTTAATGCGGAGGTAGGCGTTCACAACCGTGGCCGTTCCATTCACCTTGAGTTTGGAGACATCGTTTATCCACCTGTCCTTTCCGGTGCCTGTCGCCATCTCCAGCGTGGAGCCATTGTTCATCACGATGGAGGCGGGACCGTTCCAGCTTGCCATCGCGCTGTCAGAATACAGGTAGCTGTTTCCCTCCATAACCAGGGTGCCGATGAAGTAGCCGTTCCTCAATGTATTCCCCGTTCCCTGCACGGTCAAGCCGTAAGCGGGTGTCCAACTGTGCTCCCCGCCCCCCAGGTCCAGCGTGGCGTTGCCCTGCATGATCACCACGGCATTGTTGTCCACGTCGACCGGCAGCGCCAGCGAGCCTTCGGAAATCACGGCTGTTCCGGCGAACGTGCCGCCCTTCGCGATGGTGTTCCCTTCACCTTTCGCAGTCAAATTCAAAGCGGTCTGCTTGTTCTCCAGGTCCAGCGTGGCGCCGCCCCGCAGTTCCAGCCCGTATGAGCCGGTGAGTTTCGGGTTCAGCGTGGCCGTTTCATTTTTCACCCAGAGCGTGCCGTTGACCACCGTGGCGGTATTGGTACCCTTCTCGAGTGTGAACCCGGCCAGTCGGGCTTGCGCTCCGCCCAGGTCCAGCACGGCGTCGTTCCCCATGGTGAAGGCCACACCGTCACCAACCTCCACGTCTTGCAGCGTGAGCTTGGTGGAGGAATAGATAGCTACAGGCACCTCCGTGCCGGCCTCGCCAATCGAGCCGTTGCTTAGGGTGGAATCCCACATCACGACAATCTTCTTGGAGAAGTCGTTGTCGCCCATTTTCAGCACGCCGCCGCGCATGTTCAGCTTGTAATCGCCTATGAGGTTCGGGTTCAGCGTGACCGTTTCATTCCGATTCACAAACAGATAGCCGTTGTTAACGTAGGCGGTTGCGGAATCCTCCAACTCGAACGAGGACATCTCCTGTGCTTTGCTGCCCAGGTCCAGCGTGGCGCCGTTGCCCATGATGAACGACACGTTGTCCCTAGTTGAGACGGTTCCCAGCGTAAGCTTGGCACCCTCCCGTCCACCGGTGGCGCCGAGGATTGTTATGGTGTTGTCAATCTCGCCGTTGGTTATGGTGGACTCCCCGGCCACGATGACCTTATTGTCGAAGACGCTGCGGTTCAGGTCCAGCGTGGCGCCGCGCAGTTCCAGTTCGTACGTGCCGCTGAGGTTTGTGTTCAGCGTGGCCGTTTCATTCTCCAACCACAGCGTGCCGTTGTCCACCGTGGCGGCTCCACCGAAGAAATTAAATCCACCCAGCCATGCCGCCGCATCGCCCAGGTCCAGCCTGGCACCGTTTCCCATAGTGAATGTCACGTTGCTCTCAATTGTCACGTTGTTCAATGTGAGCTCGCCGCCGGTAATCGTGGCCTTCCCGGCGAACGTGCCGTTTGTCAGGATGTTCCAGTCACCGGACACGGACAGATCGAAAGCAGCCACCCTGCCCGCCATGTCCAGGATGGAGGCACGCCCAATGGCCTCCGGCGTGGAGGGAGTGCCGCCGGTCATGATAATTTCCGCCCCGCCGTTCGGTTTCTCGTAATCCACATTGGCGGGAATGACGGCCATGTCGAACGTCAGGGAGGCGGCTTTCTTCATGGTGATGCTGCCGCCGTAGTACCCACCGGACATCGATGCGCTGCAAAATTCCCGCACCTCGATGTCGTTCGTCAGCCAACTGTATCGTTCCTTGACGCCGTCTCTGTCATCAACCTGTTCAACCATGCCCTCCAAACTGGTTCCATGGCCGAAAGAAATCACGCAGCCTCCACCCATGTAGGATTTAATATAGCTATGCGAACCATCCGGCAGGATGAGGGGGTAACCTTCCAGGTGCAGCCTGTAGAAATCCTTGGCATACTCTTCCGGGATATGGCCATCCAGATCATCCAGATTCATCACGATTTGGTTTTGGCTGTTCAAGTAGGGTTTCCCGTAGTGCTCGTCGAAGGACGCAACGTCCAGATACGAGATGTGCATGTGCTCGTCTCCCAAGACCACGGTGTGTACCTGGCCGTTACGCAATACTAGAGGTGTGTATTCGGGGTCGTCTGCCCAAGAGACATTGGAGAAGCCGAGGGTTGCACCGAGGATGGCTGCAAGGAATAACGTCTTTTTCATAATTGAGTATTTTGTTGATGTGGGTTACACGTGCCGGGCGGGAGAGCCTCGGTTGTCCGTGACGGGGCGCGACTATAGCATTCCCCATACAGTAGTCAAGGCTATTTTGTGCTTGGCGCATGGACTCGGCTATCATCAACTCGTGCGTTGCGGATTGTTATTGACAAAGCGGCGTTATTTGGCAGAATGGTTGCGCCGTTATGAAAACGCATGGATACTACCGCTTTGCAGCGGTGACCCCGCAAGTGAAGGTGGCCGATGTGCCGTTCAACGTGAAGGAGCTGGTGGCGCGCGCGCACGAGGCCGCCGCGGAGCAGGCGGATGTGGTGCTGTTCCCGGAGCTGTGCATCACCGGCGCCACCTGCGGGGATTTGTTCTTCCAGCCGCAGCTCATCCAGGCCGCCGCCGAGGGCCTGCAGGCCTTTGCGGAGCAGACGGAGGAGCTGGATTGCGCGTTCATCGTGGGTCTGCCGCTGGCGGTGGGCGAGGCTCTGTACAACGTGGCGGCGGTGGTGCAGCACGGCGAGGTCCACGGCTTCGTGCCCAAGAGCGTGCTGCCCAACTACCGCGGGCACGGCGAGTGCAGATGGTTCCAGCCGGCGGACGGAACGATGCACGACATGGGCGGCGTGCCGCTGGGCACCGATTTGATTTTCACGGATGCGGAAGGCGGGCTGAGTTTCGGCATCGAGATTTGCGAGGACCTGTGGAGCGTGACGCCACCGAGCAATAGGCTCGCCCTGCTGGGAGCGCGCGTCGTCTTCAACCCCGCCGCCAGCATTGAGCAGGCGGGCAAGGCCGCCCTGCGCCGCCGCATGGTGGCGCGCCAGAGCGAGCAGTGCACGGCGGCCTACGTGATGGCCAATGCGGGTGTGGGCGAGAGCTCGCAGGATGCCGTGTACGGCGGCCACGCCATCATTGCCGACTGCGGCGAGGTGGTGGCGGAGGGCGAGCGCTTCTCGCGCTCGGGCGGCATCGTGTACGCGGATATCGACGTGGAGCGCATCGGTGTGCTGCGCCGCGCAGAAAGCTCGTTCAACGAGTCCGCGGCCCGGCTTGCGGATGGCAGCTGCGAGGTGGTGGATGCACTGGAGTTCGTCGGCGAATGCGACCTGCGCCACGCGCACCTGCCCACGCACCCGTTCCTGCCGAGGCAGGGCGGGGAGGCGGAATACTGCGAGGATGTGCTGAACATCCAGGCAGCGGGGCTGGCACGCCGCATGGAACAGGTCCACGCCAAGGCGCTGGTGCTGGGCGTATCCGGCGGGCTGGACAGCACGCTCGCCATGCTGGTGTGCGTGCGCGCCTGCAAGCGCCTCGGCATGCCCGCAAGCAGCATCCTCGCGCTCACCATGCCAGGGTTCGGCACCACCGGCCGCACCTACAACAACGCCGTCCAGCTCATCAAGCTCACCGGTGCCGAATTCAAGGAGGTGGACATCAAGCCCGCCTGCATGCAGCACTTCAAGGACATCGGCTTCGACCCCGCCCAGCGCACCAACACCTACGAGAACGTGCAGGCCCGCGAGCGCACCTCCATCCTGATGAACCTCGCCAACCTCAAGGGCGGCCTGCTCGTCGGCACGGGCGACCTCTCCGAGCTGGCGCTCGGCTGGTGCACCTACAACGGCGACCACATGAGCATGTACGCCGTGAACGCATCCGTGCCCAAGACGCTCATCCGCTCGCTCATCGCCCACGAGGCCGCGCACGCGGACGCCAAGCTAGCCGCGGTGCTGCAGGATATCCTGGACACGCCCGTGAGCCCGGAGCTGCTGCCGCCCGCGGACGACGGCACCATGGAGCAGAAGACGGAGGACATCCTGGGGCCGTACGACATCCACGACTTCCTGCTCTACCACTTCCTGCGCAACGGAGCGGGCACGGAGAAGCTGCGCGCGCTGGCGCACCACGCGTTCAAGGGCGTGTTCGCGGAGGACGTGATTGAGCACACGCTGACGACCTTCATCAAGCGCTTCTTCACCCAGCAGTTCAAGCGCAGCTGCGCGCCGGACGGCCCGCTGACCGGCCCCGTGGGGCTCTCCCCGCGCGGCGGGCTCTGCATGCCCAGCGACGCCTCGCCCGCCGTCTGGCAGGAGTGACACACCAACTGACGAAC
The DNA here is from genome assembly GCA_024405455.1 of Akkermansia sp. Lineage (GTDB taxonomy): Bacteria > Verrucomicrobiota > Verrucomicrobiia > Verrucomicrobiales > Akkermansiaceae > Akkermansia. The sequence goes on from JAKSOT010000015.1 coordinate 31,640, forward strand.
GAGAAATGAACGGAGGATTATACCGACCCAACGCAGCCATCATCTACCAACGCTCAGACGGCACGGTGCTCATTTGCGAGCGCGTGAAACCGGAGGGCTCCTGGCAGTTCCCGCAGGGCGGCATCAAGAAGGGCGAGACGCCGCGCGCCGCCGCCTGCCGCGAGGGCATGGAGGAAACGGGCTTCCGCCCCAACGAGTACGAGATTGTGGAGGCCCACGGCCCGTACCGCTACGACTACCCGCCCAAGGAGCGCGAGCGCGTGCTCCGCAAGCGCGGCATCCCCTACGACGGACAGGAGCAGCACTACTTCCTCTGCCGCATGCACAGCGACCAGGCCGAGCCCTGGCTGGACGGCCAGGAGTTCCACGCCTACAAATGGGTGCTGCCGCAGGATTTCTCCCTGGATTCCCTGCCCCCGTTCAAGCGCGGCGTGTACGAGCAGGTCATGCACGACTTCTTCGGCCTGTGATGGAGCCCATCGCGCACATCCGCTCGCCCTTTGCGGAAAAGTTCGGCGTGCCGCGCCAGCCGGGGCTCGCCCCGCACGTGGTGGCGGAGATTGTGTTCGAGCCCGCCTACCGCAACCCGGAATGCATCCGCGGCATCGACGCCTTCTCCCACCTCTGCATCATATGGAAATTCGACCGCAACGGCCGCGACTGGCATCCCACCGTGCGCCCGCCGCGCCTCGGCGGCAACACGCGCCTCGGCGTCTTCGCCACCCGCTCCTCCTTCCGCCCCAACGGGCTGGGGCTCTCCGCCGTCAGGCTGCTCTCCGTGGAGCCAGGCCCCGTGCTGCGCGTGAGCGGCGCGGACCTGGTGGACGGCACGCCCATCTACGATATCAAGCCCTACATTCCCTACGCGGATTCCATACCGGACGCCGCGCAGGGGTTCACCGCCACGCCGTGGGAGCCGCTGCAGGTGCAGCTGCCCCCTGCCCTGCCCCCGCAGGCCACGCCCGAATGGGTGCAGGCCCTCACGGAAGTGTTGGCGCAGGACCCCCGCCCCGCCTACCAGGACGACCCCGACCGCGAGTACCACCTCGTTTTGAAACCGCTGGAGGTAGCCTTCCGCGTGCAGGAAAACGTGCTGACGGTAACGCGGGTGACACCTGCCAAATGACACCATGCAAAGAGCCGCCCGGGGCGTCCCCGGACGGCTCAAACGCTCACAAGGTCTCGCCTTGAAAGCACAAACACACACATGAAAAA
>JAKSOT010000150.1 GCA_024405455.1 Akkermansia sp.
ACACCATCCTCTGCATCGAGCACAACCAAGATATCCTCTCCCGCGCCGACTGGCTTGTGGAGCTGGGACCCGGTGCCGGTGAGAACGGCGGCTCCATCACCTACGCCGGCGTGCCAAAGGCGTGATGGGTGGATACACGCCAACGCTACTGGGCGGTGGATTGGACGATGTGGACAAGCGCTGCGGGGAGGTTGCGGGAGCCGTAGAACTCGGCGGCGGCGATGCGCTCGCCCTGGGATTTGATGCGGTCGTTGACGCGCTTGATGACGGGCATGTAGCGGTCCTCCATCTCCATGCGCTCCAGGTCGGAAAGCTGGGGCAGGGTGGCGGTGGCCTTCGCCCAGAGGGTCAGCTCCTCACCCAGCCGCATGAGGGGTGCCACGGCGGCCTCCGCGGTGTCGCGGTCCTGGATTTTGGAAAGGATGTCCAGCACCTTGGCGGTGATGACGATACCGGCGCGGATGTGGCTTTCCGCGGGGGAGATGGCGCGCGCCTCCTCTTGCTGCGCCGGCTGGGCTGCGGGTTGGGGCGGTGCGGGTTCAGCCGCGGTGGCGGCGAGCGCCAGGGGCAGGATGATGGCGGGTGCGGTCTTCATTTTTCCAGCATGAGACACATGTAGGAGAAGAGCTTGAATAACTCCTCCGAGTCGTAGCACTTGACCTTCTGCAGGCGGAAAATCTCCCGGTAGAGCTTGCCCCATTCCTCGCGCATGGGCTTTTCGTAGCGGGCTTTCACCTCCGCGGCGTCGGCGTCGGAGAGTTTCTTGATGTCCTTGAGGGCGTCGCGCGCGTCGTATACGGTGGCCAGGGCTTCTTTGAGCCTGGGCGCGGCGGCGTCCGCCGTGGCTTTGTCCTTCACGCCCTGCAGCACGGGCAGCACGGCGGCGGGAACGGCCATGTAGCGCTCAAACGCCTGCTGCACGGCGGGCTCCAGCGCGGCGGCCTGCACCGCCAGCACGGCGGGCAGCAGGGCGGACATCCACTTCAGGGCGTTCATTTCTCCTCCTTGTCGGTGGGCTTGTCCGCGTCCTTGCTGTCCTCCGCCTTGTCGTCGGCGGCCTCCTCCTCCTCACCTTCGGTTTCCTCCTCCTCGTCGTCAGCGGCGGCGGTCTTGGCTGCAGCCTCGGCCTCTGCGGCCTTCTCGGCTTCCGCCTCCTGGGCGCGCTCGATGTCGGGGTTCAGGGCTTCAATCTGGCGCTCCAGGCTTTCCACGGCGCGCTCCAGGCGGGAGGTGGAGCCGTCCAGCGTGCGCTTGGCGCGCATAAGCTCGCGTTCGCGGTCGCGGATGGTGTTTTCAAGGTCGCGGCGCTGGTCGGTTATGGGCTTGCGGTAGTCCTCCGGGAAGAGGTCGCGGTTGAGGCCGATGAGGCTCTTGAAGATGGTGCCCTTGTTGAGAAGCTCGCGGGCCTGCGCGCACTTGCCAGAATCCAGCAGGGCCTTGGCCTGGTCCATCTCCGCCCAGAATTTCTCCAGCATCTCTGGAACCTGCCCCACGGCGTCGTCCATCTTCTCGTTGGAGTTGCGGCGCAGGGCGTCCTCCACGCGGGAGAACGCGGTTTCCAGCATGCGGGCGTTGTGCGGGGAGGGCGTGATCCAGGCGGTCTCGTACTTCTCGTTCTCGTCCTCCAGCATCTTGGTGATCTTCTCTATCTCCTTCTGGTCGTCCTGGTCCAGCTTCTCGCGGCGCTCGCCCACAAACTTGCGGCGGCGGTTGTCCTCGGTGTCGCGCATCTTGCCCCACTTCTTGCGGAGGTCCTTGAGGGTGGAAATGTACCATGAGTGCGCCTGCTTGTACTCCGGGACACCCTGGAACTTCTTGCGCATCTCCTCGAACTTGGAGAGCCCGCCCACGCGGCGGCTGTTCTTGCCGGTCTTCATGTCCGCCACCATGGCGTCGTACGCGGCCTTGCCGTCCACCGCGTACTGGGTGCGCTGCTCCTGCGTGACGATTTCAAAGGCGTAGGGCTTGACGTTGGAGGCATCCAGCTCGGCGCGCGCATCCGTCACCTGCTGGGCCAGCTTCTCCACGTCCACCAACTTGCGGTCCACGGTCTCGCGGACGCGCTTGGCGCGGCGCTCCAGCGAGAACTTGGGAGACTTGATGGCGGCGATGGACTTGTCGATCTCGTCGAGCTGCTTGTGGAGGGAATCCGCGATGGCGCTGAATTCCAGCGGGGCGGGCTGGGCCTGCTCCTGGGGTTCCTCGGCGGCGGGCGTTTCCTCCTTGGGCTGCTCCTGCGGCTGTTCCTGAGCCTGGGGAGCGGGCTGTTCGGGTTTCACCTCCTCCTTGGGCTGTTCCTCTGCCTTGGGTTGCGGTGCGGGTTCCGCCTTCTCCACGGGCGCCTTCACCAGGATTTCGTCGCGCTTCACGGTCTTGGTAACCACGAATCCCTCCTTGTCCGTGCCGTTGAACTTGGTTTCGGTGCTGCCCTCGATGATGATGGAGCAGTCCGTGTAGCGGCTGGTGTCAGATAGCGTGATGTTGTAGAGCTGCTTGGCTGCGGCTGTGGTGGCGAGGCAGGCCGACAGGGCGATGGCAATCAGTGTACGTTTCATGGCTGGTGGGGGTGATAGATGCGTATCAGCCTATAAGGTAGCACACCCGCGCCCCTTCTGCAACCAGCAAATGCACGCCCGAGCAAGTTTTTTGCGTGAGGCGCTCGACCTGTTTTATGAATCAGCGCGGTTGGTATGCAATGATGGGTGCCAACGAGGGTGGATGGTTAGCGGGCCTTGGCGCTCATACGCCCCGCCGCAACGCGGCGGGACTCTCTTAGTCGTAAGTGCGGAGGGGGACAAT
>JAKSOT010000151.1 GCA_024405455.1 Akkermansia sp.
GCTTGCGGCGCGTTCCTAATCTTAATCCTAACCCTAATCCTAATTATTTCCGCGCGCCGCGAGGCGCGGGGAAATCACCTTTCCTCCTGGTCGCGGTGGGAGAGGGCGATTTGGAGGGCGTTGGCCATGTTGTGGCAGAAGACGTAGAAGACGGGGCCGATGTAGGCGAGCGGGGTGGCGTAGTCCTGGCCCGCCATGTAGAGGGTGAGGACGGTGTTCTTCTGGCCGAGACACTGGGAGCACTCGCGCTTGAGGCGGGGGTAGCCGAGACGGTAGCCGGAAAGGAAGCCCGCGGCGCAGACGACGAGGGCGCCGAGCGCCATGGGCCACATCTCGTGGAACCCGTATCCGCGGGCGATGATGCGGTCCACGCCGCAGGCGGAGACGATGGTGAGGTTGCCGATCCAGAAGAAGAGGGAGACATCCTTCAACTTGGGCGCCCAGAAGCGGCAGGGCGGGTACACCACGCGCATGAGCACGGAGAGCACGGCGGGGGCGGCCAGCACGCTCGCCAGCTGGCCCGCCACCATGGCCACCAGCTCGCCGTAGCCCATGTGGGCCTCCGGCAGCACCAGCGGCAGGATGAAGGGGGTGAACAGCGCGTACACCGCATGGCTGAGCACCATGGCGGTGGTGGTGAACTCCACGTTGCCGCGCATGATGTTGATGATGATGGGGCACGCGGCGGCTATGGGCGCGGCGCCGCAGTAGTACAGGGATTCCGCCAGCACGGGGTAGCCCGCCGCACGCGCCAGCGCAAAGAAGCCCAGGCCTATCACCTCGATGCCCAGCAGCACCCACAGGTGCATCATCCGCGGCTTGAGCTTGGCCGTGTCGATGCCGATGAAGGTGATGGTGAGCATGAAGGCGATGCCGATGGGCAGCCACCACTGCAACCGGCTGAACTCCGCATGGAAAATGCCGCCCACCAGGAACGCCGCCACCATGCCCAGGCTGCGCACGCGGTGGATCATGGCGCGGTCTTGCGGCGCTCCATGAGTTGTTCAGCTGCGTCCTGCTCTTTCTTGGGGTAGGCGATGCGGTTGTGGTGCATCGTAACGATATTGACAAAGAAGGTCTCTTTCAATTTCTCGATTTCGCCGAGGGTGAGGTTGCAGTCGCGCAGGCTGCCGTCCAGGATGCGGCCCTTGAAGATGCCGGCAATCATGTCTTTGATGTCGTCCTCGGTGGGGTTGGCAAGGGAGCGCGTGGCGCTCTCCACCGCATCCGCCAGGCTCACGATGCCGGACTCCCGCGTCTGCGGAATCGGCCCCTTGTAGGAGAAGATGGAGGCGTCCACCTCGTCCGGGCAGGTGTCGATCTGCCCCTCGTCGAACTTCTCCTTCTCGGCCTTGTACTGGTCGAGCGCCTTGCGGTAGAAGAAGTAGACGGTGGAGGTTCCGTGGTGCTCGCGGATGACATCCACGATGCGGCGGTTGAGGCCGTACTCGCGTGCGAGGGCCACGCCGTCCGTGACATGAGCGGTGATGATGCGTGCGCTGGCCTCCGGGGTGAGCTCGGCGTGGGGGGAGTTGGCCTGGTCGCGGATGTTCTCGGCGAAATACTGGGGGTTGCCGATCTTGCCGATATCGTGGTAGAGGGCGCAAACCCCAGCGCGGGAGACATCCGCGTCCACGGCCTCCGCGCCGGCCTCCGCCAGGCGCTGCACCACCAGGCTGTGGTGGAAGGTGCCGGAAGCGGCCATCTGCAGCTTGCGCAGCAGCGGGTGGTTCATGTCCGCCCACTCAAGCCAGGTGATGGGCGTGGTGATGCTGAACAGGCGCTCCAGCGCCGGCTCCACGCCGCCGACAAAGACGGAAAGGACGAAATTGACCGCCACGGTGACACCCAGCTCCACGGCCAGGGCCACCAGGAAATAATGCCCGCCGTGGACGGATGCCAGCTCCATGTTGCCGCGCGTATCCACGTACTGCTGGAGGGCGGCGAGGCAGAAAATGCACACGAAGGCCAGGATGCCGACGAGCCAGCCCGCGCGCAGCACCTGCTCGCGCTTGTGGACGCGGCGGGAGAGCATGGCGCTGAAGATGCCCACGGCAAAGCTCACCACCGTATAGATGTACACCAGCGTGGGCTCGGAGAACAGAGCGCCCCCCAGCACAGACGCGCAGAGGGCTGTCAGCAGACCCAGCCGCTGCCCCACCATCACGGAAACCGCCGTGGGCGCCAGCATGTACGGCAACCACAGCAGCGCCTGCGCCGGGTACTCATACCCCGGCACATGGCCCTGCAGCCACAGCACGCCCACCATCAGCACCCCCTGCAGCAGCAGCATGCTCACCACCAGCGAGAGGCTGCGCAGGTTCAGCAGGGTGTTCAGGCGGAACACGTTGCAGAAG
>JAKSOT010000152.1 GCA_024405455.1 Akkermansia sp.
CGCGTCCGCGCACCCAATCGCTCATGTAGCGGCTGTCCAGCCACTTGGCACTCATGCAGTCATGGTACTTCTTCTTGAGCACGCTCTCCGGAATCCAGGCCATCATCTCGGAACCACCCAGGGAGGCGTGGACGATGCCCACGGGGACGCCGAGCTGCTTCTGCAGCTCCTGGGCGAAGTACCAGGCCACGGCGGACATGCGGGGCGTGGTCTCCGGGGCGCTGACGGCCCACTTGCCCACGTACATGGCTTCCTTGTTGAGGGTTTCCTTCTCCTTGGCACCGTAGGAGGCGTTGTTGGTGTGCACCTGAGGCTCGGCGTGGAAGAAACGGATATCCTGGTTGCCGGAGGCGGGAATGGCCGTACCCTTGTCCGCCATCTCATCCATGCGGCGCAGCATGTTGGACTGGCCGGAGGCGAACCAGACCTCGCCCACCACCACGTCCTTCAGCTCGGCCGTGTCGTCGCCCTGCTTCACGGTGAGGCTCTCGCCGGTGGCGTTGGCCTTCATGGCGGGCCGCACGGCCTCCCAGCGCTTGCCGTTCTTCTTGGCCTTCACCGTGGTGCCGCCGAAGGTGAGGGTGACGTCTCCCCCGCCCGTGGCCTCGCCGCGCACGGGGATGCTCTGCCCCTGCTGGAGCACCATGTGGTCACCGAAGGTGTGGTCGAAACTCACCGCCGCCCAGCACGTGGCGGAGCCCAACAGCATGCCTATCAATGCAGATTTCATGCCGTAGACAGTATCACGGGCGCGCGCACATGGCAAGGACTCAACGCGCCCTCGAAAGATTTTTTTCATAAATTTCCAGATTGAGCTTGACAAAAGGCGGCGAAAGGTGTAAATACTCCGCACACAAATTATGGCTAAAAAGAGCTGGATAGAGAGAAACAAGAAGAAGGCAGCCGTCGCGGCCCGCTATGCGGAGCTCCGCGCCAAGCTGAAGGCAGAAGGCGACTACGTGGGTCTGACGATGCTCCCGCGCAATGCATCCCCGGTTCGCCAGGTGAACCGCTGCGAGCTGACGGGCCGCCGCCACGCTTTCCTGCGCCGCTTCCACCTTTCCCGTATCGCTTTCCGCGAGCTCGCCAACGCCGGCATGATTCCCGGCGTGACGAAGTCGAGCTGGTAAGCCCGGGCGAGTTGCGGCAGCAATAAAAACTTTTCTGCGGGCTATTCAACGAGTAGCCCGCAATTTTCGTCTCCACGAACAAGCGCGCATGCCCATCTACGAATACATCTCCGAGCACCCGGAGGACCCGCACCGCTCCTGCGCGATGTGCCGGAAGGGCTTTGAGCTGATGCGGCCGGCGGACCGCGAGCCGCTGACGCGCTGCATGTACTGCAAAAACCCGGTGCGCAAGAAAATCGGCAACGTGAACGTGCCGAAAATCACCGCCCCGCTCTCCATCACCGATGCCAAGAAGGCCGGATTTACCGTGCTGCAGCGTCGCGACGAGGGCACCTTTGAAAAACTGTAACCACCACCCATGAACCTGTTCCTGAGCGCGGAGGAAGCGGCGCAAGTCACCTGGAGCTTCCCGAGCCTGTCCTCCATCCTGCTGTTCATCATCGGGATTGTGTTTTTCCTGTTCGTGAACGCGTTTTTCGTGGCGAACGAGTTTGCGAGCGCGCGCGTGCGCGAGAGCCAGCTGCTGGAGACGGAGGGCGACAGCAAGGGTGCGGCCAAGCGCCGCAAGACCGCCCTGCACATCGTGCGCCACCTGGATGCCTACCTCTCCGCCAACCAGGTCGGCATCACCATTGCATCCCTCGCCCTCGGCAACATGGGAGAGCCCTTCATCGAGGAGCTCATCGCGCCGCCGCTGGCGTACTTCTGCCACCTGGCGCCGCAGGCGGTGAGCGTCATCTCATACGTGGTGGCGTACTCCCTGTTCACGTTTGCGCACGTGGTGCTGGGCGAGCTGGTGCCCAAGAGCCTGGCCATCCGCAAGCCGCTGGAGGTGGCGCTGCTCACCGCGCCGTGGATGAAGCGCTTCGCCAAGCTCACCAAGCC
>JAKSOT010000153.1 GCA_024405455.1 Akkermansia sp.
TACCTGCCCACCATCAACCTCAGCCTCTACAGCCCGTCGCTCTTCAGCTCCAGCGGCGGCACCTACACCGGTACCTTCCTCAACGGGGATGACACCCGCCTCAACATGAGCGTCAGCTACCAATTCGACACCCGTCTCTCCAATTGGACGCGCTACCGCGACTCCCAGGAGCGCTACGAGGTGGCACAGAAGAAGGTGGAGAGCAATATGCGCGACCACAAGAGCAAGATTGAGGCCCTGCGCCGCAGCGTGGACGAGTATGAGAACTGGAAGGGCTACATGGCCAAGCGCATGGAGTTCGTCCGCAAGTCGCCCGTGGAGGATGCCGCATCCTTCCTGGAGCGCAACCGCACCATTGTGGAGATGAAGCGCGAGATGCTCAAGCAGGAGCAGGAATCCGTGGAGACGGAGGCCGCGCTCATTTTGGAATACGGCATGCCGGGGTTCACCCCCATGAAGTTCGATTGACAGGAAACGCCGCCATGCCGATGAAGCCCGAATGCCTGCGCCTGTACCTGGTGACGGATGCCCCGGAGCGTTGCAGCCTGGGGCTGGCGGAGACCGTTCGGCGCGCGATTGCGGGCGGGGTCACGCTGGTGCAGTACCGCCGCGAGCGTGCGGATGCCGCCACCATGCTGCGCGAGGCCGCCGAGCTGCGTGCTGTCACGCATGCCGCCGGCGTGCCGTTCATTGTGAACAACGATGTGCGGCTCGCCCTGCAGGTTGGCGCGGACGGCGTGCACCTCGGCCAATCCGATATGCCCGTGGCGGAGGCCCGCAAACTGGCGGGGCAGGGGCTCGTCATCGGCATCTCCGTGAGCAACGAGCGCGAGATGCTGGCCGTGGACACGCACGCGGCGGACTACGTGGGCTGCGGCCCCGTGTTCCCCACCGCCACCAAGTCGGATGCCGCTCCCGCCGTGGGTGTGGAGGGCTGGGCGCACTTGTCGCGCATCTGCCCGCTGCCCATCGTGGCCATTGGCGGCATTACCGCCTCCCGCGCGCGTGAGCTGCGCGCCGCGGGGCCTTGCAGCGGCGTGGCCGTGGTGTCCGCCATCTGCGGCGCGCCAGACCCCGCCGCCGCCGCGCGTGAAATTGTTGTCGCACTCACATGACCATGGATGATGCAACGGAAGATATGGAAGCAACGCGCCGCCTGGCGGCACAGGTGCTGAAGGACATCCGCGCCAGCCGCCCGCTGGTGCTCTCTCTCACCAACACTGTGTCCCAGTCCTTCACCGCCAACGCCCTGCTGGCCGCGGGAGCATCCCCCATCATGCTGGCGGACGAATGGGAGGCGGAGGAGCTGCTCCGCAACGGATGCGGCGGCATGCTCGTGAACGTGGGCACTGTCTCCGCCGCACAGGCATGCACCATGACCACCGCCGCGCGCACCGCGCAGGAGTGCAACGTGCCCTGGGTGCTGGATCCCGTGGCCGCCGGGCTGCTCTCCTTCCGCACCACCCTCTGCCGCGAGCTGCTGAAATTCCACCCCGCCATCATCCGCGGCAACCCCTCCGAAATCCTGGCGCTCGCCGGTGAACCCTCCTCCTCCCGCGGCACGGAAAGCTCCGTGTCCGCCAACGTCGCCATCGACGCCGCCATGCGCCTCGCGCGCCAGACGCAAGCCACCGTCCTCGTCACGGGTGAGGTGGATTACGTCACGTACGGCGCCGATGTGCACGCGCTGCACACCGGGCACCCCCTGATGGCCCGCGTGACGGGCACGGGCTGCGCCCTGGGCGCCCTCTGCGCCGCATGCCTGCCATGCTCCGCCAACACGCTGGAAGCTGCGCTTGCCGCCGCCTGCATCATGGGAGAGGCAGGCCGCCGCGCCGCCTCGCGAGCCACAGCCCCCGGCTCCTTCGCCATCGCCCTGCTGGATGAACTGGCCGCGGATTTGCGGTAGGCCCACCGGGCTTCCACGCCTCATCCGTGTGCCGCCGCAGGGGCGGCAGGTCGCT
>JAKSOT010000154.1 GCA_024405455.1 Akkermansia sp.
TCAACATCGCCTCCCTGGCGGCGGAGCTGCCCATCCCGGACTTCGCCGTCTACGCGGCCTCCAAGGCCTACGTGGCATCGTTCAGCGAAGCCCTGCGCCTGGAGATGAAGGCGCACGGCGTGCCCGTGCTGGCGGTGTGCCCCGGCCCCGTGCACACGGGATTCGGCGATGTGGCTCGGCGCCCCGGCCACGGCAGCGGGGACGTGCCGTTTAAAAAATGGTTCTACACGCCCGTCCCCACCGTGGTGGAGGGCTCGCTCAAGGCGCTCATCAAGGGGCGCGCGCGGTACTACCCGTCGCTGCGGATACGCTTGTTCGCGTGGTTCCTGCGCATGGTGCCGCTGCCGGTGCTGCGGCTGGCCATGGGGTTCCGCCCGCGCCGCGCGGAGGCTGAACCGGAGAAGAAGCCATGACGACGCTGAGGAAAAACCGCCGCCGCTGGCACCCGTTCCGCTGGTGCCTGCTGGGCGTGCTGCTGGTGGGAGCGGGCTCGCTCTACACGGAAGGCCCCGCGCGCCTGGCGCGCGCCCTGGGCGGCGGCACGGAGTCCCAGCCGCCCCGCGAAATCATCAAGGAGGTGGTGGTGTACAAACCCGCCCCGCAGCCGGAACCTGCCCCCGCGCCGCAACCCGTCACCATTGTGCAACCCACTGCACCGTGGCACCCGGCGGATGCCTTCGCCATGCCCGCCGTCACCCTCCCGCCGTTCCCGCCCGCCCTCCCGGAGCAGGCCATGGACGGCTCGTTCTCCCACTTCACCAAGCTCCAGAGCGGCATCAACATGCGCTCCATGGTGGAGTTCCGACCCGGCTCCACCGCCTCGCACGACCGCAAGCTCAAGGACGCCTACATGGTGCATTTGAGCATGAGCCTCTACCTGCCGCACGCCGCATCCCCCGCCGAGCTGGCCGCCGCCAACCCGGAGCTGAAAAAGGTCTTTGCCGACTACGACGCCCTCATGGCCGCCGCCAAGACCTCCCACTGGTGGGCACCGCTCATGCTCCACAAGCAGAACCAGGTCCGCAAGAACGCCGCCACCCTCTCCAAGCTCCTGGACCGCCACAACTTCTACGATACCGACACCCTGCTGGAAATCTCCGCGCCCAACTCCAACCGAAAGGTGCTGTGGATGCAGGCGGACATGGACGTGGTGTCCGACGGCTCCGACGGCGACCGCCTGCCAGCCATGCCGGAGAAGGTGATGAAGAGCGACTACTACCAACCCACCACCTCCTACCGCTGGAAGAAGCTCGGCAACGTGCCCAACCCGCTCCTCAAGCCATGGCAGGACCGCCTGGACAAGCTGCAGAAGGACAAGAAGGCCGCACCCGCCGCCGTCAAGCACGCACGCGCCGTGGTCAACGACCTCAAAACCTACAGCTTCCTGCTGGCGGAATACGACCCCTTCATCGTCATCCCCCTCACGCTGCAGGAGGGGCGTGACGCCGCTTTCCGTCCGAAACCCGGCGACTACGCCGTCGTGGTCATCGGCAAGCGCGTCTTCCCCGCCATCGTCGGCGATTTCGGTCCCAACTACAAATGCGGGGAGGCCTCCCTGCGCCTCGCCAAGGCCGTCAACCCCAAGGCCACCCCGTACGCACGCCCCATCTCGGACCTCTCCGTCTCCTACCTCGTCTTCCCCGGCACCGCGGAATCCCAGCCCGGGTCCATCGACTACTCGCGCCTCAACTCCCGCTGCAGGGAACTCCTGCAGGAACTCGGCGGCCTCTCGCAAGATGCCGAATTCGTGGAGATGAACGACCTGCTGGAGAAGCCGGCGCCTTGACCTGCGCGGAGTGGAATTCGGCAAGGAGACCGTCACCGTCAAGGCCGCACGCTATGGCAGACGCATCATTCCCTTTTGCATTTCCCGGCACATGCCTCAGAAGATTTGGGTGGGGAGGCGGTGTTTTTCCTTGGGCGG
>JAKSOT010000016.1 GCA_024405455.1 Akkermansia sp.
TTGTGGCCGAAGGCGGCGAGCATGAGCGGGGTCTGCTTCTCCAGCACGGTCTTTTCGGGGGACGCCTTGCCGGTGTCCAGCAGGGTCTCCACCATCTTCTCGTCACCGTAGTATGCTGCGAGCGCCAGCGGCGTGAGGCTGCCCAGCTTGTTGATGTGCGCGCGGACGAGCAGCTCCCGCTGGTCCATCCGCTGCTTCAGGGAGTCCTGCGCGTCCTTGGTGAGACTGCCGAAGCAGACGTCGGAGTTGATGTCGCGCTTCTTGGATTCGTCCGGCTCGGCGGTGGGGTCCGCGGCCACGGTTTGGGGCTGTGCCTGCTGCTGTTGCTGCTTGCCGTCCGTTCCCGTCCTGGTGGGGGTGATGCCTGTTTCCGCCTCCTCGTAGAGGTCGGCAAGGTCGTCCGCCTTGTGGTTGACGATGGCCTGGAAAATCTTGTAGGTGTCGCTGTCGGTGCCCTCGCTTCCGGTGTCGGGGGCGTCCACGTACTGGCCGCGCTCGGCGGAGGTGCGGTTGTCCTCGAACTGGCTGTCGGCCTGGTCCTCGGCCTTGCTGACTTGCTGGCGGTTCTTCCGGCCGCCGTCCTGCTGCTGGTCAGCCGCGCAAGCCACGCCGGGGCATGCCGCCAGGCACACCCACGCCCAAAATGTCAAGATGCTCCGCTTCATCGTCATAAGGCTATCATCCGCCGCGCCAAACGCAAGCAAATTCCAGTTGGGGGAACGCTCCCGCCGCGCGAAAATCAACAGGGGAGCGGTATTTGCCAATTGCACATTGTACATTGCACATGTCTTGTGCTAGAATGCGCGCATGCCGATATCGGAAGAGCTGTATGAGCGTGCGCGGCGGGTGATACCCGGCGGGGTGAATTCACCGGTGCGTGCGTTCCGGCGGTTGGAGCGTGCGCCGTTTTTCGTGACGCGCGCGCAAGGCGCGCACCTGTGGGACGAGGACGGGAAGGAATACATCGACTACGTGGGCACGTGGGGCCCCGCCATCCTGGGGCACGCGCCCGCATGCGTGATGGAGGCGGTGCAGCGCGCGGTGCCCAACGGCCTGGGCTACGGCATCCCCACGCGCGTGGAGGTTGACATGGCGGAACACCTTTGCCGCCGCGTGCCCGGCATGCAGATGGTGCGCATGACCAACAGCGGCACGGAGGCCACCATGAGCGCCGTGCGCCTGGCGCGCGGGTTCACCGGGCGGCCCTACATCATCAAGTTTGCGGGTTGCTACCACGGCCATGCGGACAGCCTGCTGGTGTCCGCCGGAAGCGGTGCGCTCACGGGCGGGCAGCCCGACAGCGCGGGCGTGCCGCCGGAGTTCGCGGCGCTCACCATCGTGCTGCCGTACAACAACCCCGCCGCCGTGGAACAGGCGTTCAAGCAGTACGCGGGCAGGATTGCGGGCGTGATTGTGGAGCCCTACCCCGGCAACGCGGGCTTCTACCTGCCCAAGCCGGGCTATCTGGAGTTCCTGCGTGCCATCACGGCGCGCGAAGGCGCCCTGCTCATCTTCGACGAGGTGATGACCGGCTTCCGCATCTCCACCTCCGGCGTGGCCGGCAAGGAGGGCATCACCGCGGACATCACCACGCTCGGCAAGGTCATTGGTGGCGGGCTGCCCGTGGGGGCCTTCGGCGGGCGGCGCGACATCATGGAATGCGTGGCCCCGCTCGGACCCGTCTACCAGGCCGGAACGCTCAGCGGAAACCCCGTGGCCATGGCCGCCGGGCTCGCACAGCTCACCCACCTGGAGGAACACGACTGCTACGGCCGCCTGGAGGCCCTCGGCGCGCGGCTGGAGGAAGGCGTGCGCGCCGCGCTGCATGATTTGCACCTGCCGCTCACCTTCAAGCGCAGCGGCTCCATGTTCTGCCTCTTCTTCACCACCCAAGACGTGGTGGACCTGGAAACCGCCTCCAGCGGCAGCTTCCCCATGTTCAAGCAGTACTTCCTGAGCATGCTGGACCAGGGCGTGTACGTGGCACCCTCGCCCTACGAGACCGGCTTCATCTCCACCGCCCACACCGAGGACGACATCGACCGCACCACCGCCGCCATGCGAAACGCGCTGGCCGCCCTCGCTTGACGCCGCCCCGCCCGCTCCCCTCCCCATGGAGGAAGCTATTTCCCATAGAATTTGGCAGTTTGGGCTTGAAAAAGTTGGGGCGGGGGTGTACAATCCCGGCGCGCGGGCGGGCATGTGTGTTCCCGCATGCGGCAAATCTGCTTATGAAGACGACCAAGACTTTAGAATTCCCCGATGCGACGGGCTGCGGGGCGGCCTATTTGGAGAACGACGCCGATGAGCGGGGCGAGCTTGTGACGCTGAACGTGGGACCGTCCCACCCGGCCACGCACGGCGTGCTGCGCCTGAAGCTGGTGGTGGACGGCGAGGAAATCGTCTCCTGCGACCCGGTGATCGGCTACCTGCACCGCGGGATGGAGAAGATTGCGGAGAACTGCCACTACAACCAGTTCGTGACGTACACGGACCGCATGGACTATCTGGCGCCGATGAGCAACAACATCGCCTATGCCTGCGCGGTGGAGAAGCTGCTGGGCTGGGAGCTTCCGGAGCGCGGGCAGGCCATCCGCGTGCTGTGCAGCGAGCTCTCCCGCATCTCGTCCTGCTTCCTGGGCACGGGCGTGTACGCCATGGACACCGGCGCCATGACCGTGTTCCTGTACGCCTTCGAGGAAAAGGAGCGCGTGCACAACCTGTACGAGAAAATCTGCGGCGCGCGCTTCACCTCCAGCTACACGCGCATCGGCGGCATGACCCGCGACCTGCCGAAGGGCATCGAGAAGGAAATCCTGGACTTCTGCGACAGCGCGCTCAAGACCGTGGACGAGATGGAGCGCCTGCTGCTGCACAACAAAATCTTCATTGACCGACTGGTTGGCGTGGGCGTGATCCCGCGCGAGATGGCGCTGCAGTGCGGCATGACCGGCAACAACCTGCGCGCCAGCGGCGTGGAGCGAGACCTCCGCAAGACCAACCCCTACCTGGGCTACGAGAACTACGAGTTCGACATCCCCGTGGCCAAGGAGGGCGACTGCTACGCCCGCTTCCAGGTGCGCATGGAGGAAATCCGCCAGTCCGTGCGCATCATCCGCCAGGTCATCAAGAACATGCCCGGCGGTCCCATCTGGGTGCAGCTGGACAAGGGCATCCTGCCGCCCAAGCAGGACGCGATGACGGGCATGGAGGAGCTTATCCGCCAGTTCATGGTGAGCACGCAGTGCGTGAACGCGCCGGAGGGCCAGGTGTATTTCGCCGCGGAGAACCCCAAGGGCGAGCTCGGCTTCTTCCTGGACTCCAAGGGCGGCGGCATTGCCAACCGCCTGAAGATGCGCAGCCCGTCCTACTGCACGCTGTCCATCCTGCCGCACCTGCTGCCGGGACACCTGGTGAGCGACATCGGCGCCATCCTGGGCTCGTTCGACTTTGTGCAGGGCGAATGCGACCGCTAACAAGAAACCACCAAAACCACCTTACATACCATGTCTGAGAAACCTGATGCCATCGACCGCCTGGCGGTCACGGAACCCTCCCCCGGCGAGAAGCACTTCCCGAAGTTCGAGGTGACGCCGGAGCTGACCGCGGAAGCGCGGGAGTACGTAGCGCAGTACCCGGAAGGCAAGGAGCAGTCCGCCATCCTTCCCCTCGTGCACCTGGTGCAGGAGAAGTTCGGCTTCATCACCCCCGCCGCCGTGGAATGGATTGCCCAGGAATGCAAGAGCACGCCCATCCACGTGGACGGCGTGGTCACCTTCTACCCCGGCATCCACCGCCGCTGCCCCGGCAAGTACCACTTCCGCGTCTGCCACACCATCGCCTGCGCCATGAGCGGCGGCGAGGAGCTCATTGAGCACATCTGCAAGAGAATCGGCGTGAACGCGGCGGACATGGGGGAAATCGACCCCATGCTGGTGAGCGAGGACGGCCTGTTCAGCATCGAGCCGGTGGAATGCCTGGCGAACTGCGGGTTCGGGCCGAACGTGATGGTGAACGACACCCTGCACTCCCAGATGACCCCGGAGAAGGTGGACGCCCTCATCGATGAACTCAAGAACAAGTAACCCTTTGCGAACATGAGCGAGATTACCTACTTACCCGGACACGAGCCGCACCCCAGGGAGACCCGCCGCATCTTCCGCAACATCGACAGGGAGGGGTACAACCCGTCCATCGACTGCTTCCTTGCGGACGGCGGCTACGAGACCCTGAAGAAGGCCATCCAGATGCAGCCTGCGGACGTGATAGCGGAGGTGAAGAAGAGCGGCCTGCGCGGCCGCGGCGGCGCCGGGTTCCCCACCGGCGTGAAATGGACCTTCATCCCCAAGGGCAACACCAAGCCCGTGTACCTGGTGTGCAACTGCGACGAATCCGAGCCCGGCACCTTCAAGGACCGTTTCGTGGTGCACCAGGACCCGCACCAGCTCATCGAGGGCCTCGTGATTGCATGCTACGCGGTGCAGGCGCACTTTGCGGTCATCTACATGCGCGAGGAGTTCCCGGAGGCCGCCAAGATTGTGCGCCAAGCCATCCGCGAGGCGGAGGAGCACGGCTTCCTCGGCCAGAACATCCTGGGCAGCGGGTTCGACCTGAAGCTCATCCTGCACCGCGGCGCCGGAGCCTACATCTGCGGTGAGGAAACAGGCCTCATCAACTCCATCGAGGGCGTGCGCCCCTACCCCCGCATCAAGCCCCCCTTCTTCCCCGCAGCCATCGGCCTCTACGGCTGCCCCACCATCGTCAACAACGTGGAATCCCTCTGCCAGGTGCGCCAGGTCATGATGCGCGGCGCGGAGGCCTACGCCGCGGAAGGTGCCCAGCGCTCCCCCGGAACCCGCATCATCGGCGTGTCCGGCGACGTGAAGCGCCCCGGCTACTATGAAATCGTGTCCGGCTCCATGACGTACGGCGAGCTGCTGTACGACGTGTGCGGCGGCCCGAGAGACGGGCGCAAGTTCAAGGCCATCATCCCGGGCGGCGCGTCCGCCAAGGTGATGCGCTGCGACGAGGTGCTGAAAGCCAAGAACCCTGACGGCTCCGTGAAGGAGATGAGCGTGTTCGACATCCCGCTGGACCTGGACTCCATCGCCCAGCACGGCTCCATGAGCGGCTCCGGCGGCGTCATCGTGATGGACGACTCCCGCAGCATGCCGAAGATGCTCAACAACCTGAACCGCTTCTTCGCGTGGGAATCCTGCGGCCAGTGCACGCCGTGCCGCGAGGGCAACCCGTGGATGTACAAGCTCTCCACGCGCATTTGCGAGGGCAAGGGCGCGCCGGAGGACGTGGACCTCCTGAAATCCGTGGCCGACAACATCTGCGGGCGCACGGTCTGCGCCTTCGGCGAGGCCTGCAGCTGGCCCACCCAGGCCTTCACCACCAAGTTCCGGGAGGAATTCCTGGCACTCACCAAACCCATCAACGCCGCCAAGCCCCACAACCCGGAGACCGCCGCGGCTCAAAAGTTCCTCACCCGCGAAGACTAACCTTTCACTAGAATGAGCACTCAACCCGCAATCCTGCCGAAAGACGAGGCCGCCGCAGAAGGCAAGGTCAACGTCCAGATCAACGGCAAATGGTACCGCTTCCCCAAGGGCACGCGCATTGCCGACGCCTGCAACTCCGTGGGCGCGCACGTGCCGTGCTTCTGCTACCACCCCAAGCTCTCCATTGCCGGCTCCTGCCGCATGTGCCTGGTGGAACAGGGCATGCCCCCGCGCCTCGCACCCGGCGCGGAACCCGTCTACAACGCCGACGGCTACCAGACCATCAGCTGGATGCCCCGCGCCGTCATTGCCTGCGCCAACACCGTGGCGGAGAACATGGGCATCCGCACGGACAGCCCGCTCACGCAGGACGCGCGCCGCGGCGTGCTTGAGTTCCTGCTGACCAACCACCCGCTGGACTGCCCGATCTGCGACCAGGCCGGCGAGTGCAAGCTGCAGGAGTACACCGCGGACTACGGCCGCGGCACCCACCGCTTCACGGAGGCCAAGATCAAGAAGGGCAAGAACATCTCCATCGGCGAGCGCGTGAACATGGACCAGGAGCGCTGCGTGCTCTGCCGCCGCTGCGTCCGATTCATGAAGGAAATCGTCGGCGAGGAAGTCCTCGGCGTCGTGGGCCGCGGCGGCCACAACGCCATTGCCTGCCACCCCGGCAAGCGCCTGGACAGCAACTACTCGCTCAACACCACGGACCTCTGCCCCGTGGGCGCCCTCACCAGCAAGGATTTCCGCTTCAAGATGCGCGTGTGGTTCCTCAAGAGCACGCCCACCATCGATGTGAACTGCGGCACCGGAACCAACATCAACATCTGGACCCGCGAGCAGCAGGTCTACCGCATCACCCCGCGCCAGAACGACGAGGTGAACTCCTGCTGGATGCCGGACAACCACCGCCTGAACTACAAGTACATCAACGCGGACACGCGCCTGCTCCACCCGCTCGTGCGCACGGATGCGGGCGCACCCCAGCGCAAGGCCGCCATGGAGCCCACCCTCAACATGGTCTCCACGCAAATCAGCAAGTGCGACGCCGACCAGATCGCCGTCGTGGCCTCCGCCCGCATGACCAACGAGGAACTCTACCTCACCCGCCAGCTGGTGGACATGCTGGGCATCACCAAGTACGATGTGGTGCCGCGCAAGGGCGAGAGCGACAACATGCTCATTGCCGAGGACCGCAACCCCAACACCACCGGCTCCAAGCTCATCCTGGGGCGCGACGGCTCCGGTCTGCAGAACATCTTCGACGGCGTGCGCAGCGGCGCCATCCGCGCCCTCATCGTCCTGAACGAGGACGTGGTGGCCGCGGGGCTCTCCGAGGACGACCTGAAGGGGCTGGACTACCTGCTGTGCGTGTCGCACAACGTGGACGGCACCACCCCGCACGCGGACGTGGTGCTGCCGGGCACCACCTTTGCGGAGAAGTACGGCACCATGATCAACGTCACGGGCCGCATCCAGCGCCTAAACCGGGCCATCGAGCCTCTGGGCAAGGCGATGGACACCTGGGAAATCCTGCGCTACCTGCTGGTGCGTTTCGGGTGCGACAACGAGATGATCACCGCGTGCCCGAGCGCGCGTCACCTGTTCGACCTGCTGGCGGGCGAGTACGAGCCGCTGCAGGGGCTGACCTGGGGCGCCATCGGCAACCAGGGCAAACAAGTCATCGAGACCGGGGTGACCATCCCCCTCATCGAGCGCGAGAAAGCCAAGAAGTAAAACCCCTCACTTAGCTACAGACTATGGAAACAATCATCAAATGGTGGGACGAGCTCATGAGCAACGAGATCTGGTTCTACAGCCTGACCACGGTGGCCAAGCTGGTGCTCATGTTCGCCGTCATCCTGGCTTTCGTCGTCATCTCCGTGTGGATCGAGCGCCGCGTGGCCGGCTGGATCCAGGACCGCCCCGGTCCCAACCGCGCGGGCCTTCCGCTCTTCCTGCTGAAGCGTTTCGGCAGCAAGCAGCAGCAGCCCCTCAAGAGCTGGCTGCAGTTCTTCGGCGTGCCGGAGACCTGCTGGATTGCCAAGCTCTGCAAGTGGCTGCGCTTCGACCGTGAAATCCCGCTGCTGGGCCTCATCCAGCCCTGCCTGGACGGCGGCAAGCTCTTCCTGAAGCAGGAAACCACACCGGACTACGTGCGCCGCCTGTACTTCATTGCGGCGCCCATGCTGGTGCTGGGGCCGCCGCTGGTGGCGGCGGCCGTGGTGCCGTTCTCCTCCCACGTGGACACGTGCTACGGCGCCATCCAGATGTGCGTGGCCAACCTGAACATCGGCCCGCTGTGGATATTCGCCATCTCCGGGCTTTCCGTGTACGGCCTCACGCTGGCCGGATGGTCCTCCAACTCCAAGTTCCCGTTCATCGGCGGCCTGCGCGCCACCGCCCAGCTCATCTCCTACGAGGTGGCCATGGGCCTGGCCATCATCCCGCTCCTCATGATCTTCGGCACCCTCAACCTGCAGGACATCGTGCAGTACCAGGCGGACAACGGCTGGACCCTGCTGCCCGTCTGGGGCGAGGGCCTGGGCATTGAGCGCTGGCTGCTCATGCTGCCGCTGCTCATCAGCTTCGTGGTGTTCGTCACCTGCGTGTTCGCGGAGGCCAACCGCACGCCGTTCGACATGGCGGAGTGCGAGACCGACCTGGTGGGCGGCTACCACACGGAGTACTCCTCCATGAAGTTCGCCTCGTTCTTCATGGGTGAATACGCCGCCATGGTCATCGGCTCCGCGGTGGTGGTCACCCTCTTCCTGGGCGGCTGGTCCGTGGGCTTCGGCGCGGATGCCGCGCTGGCGGCCTACTGCGACTGGCTGGCGGTGCTCTGCCAGTTCATCGCCTTCCTGGTGAAGCTGCTCGCCTTCATCTTCTTCTTCGTCTGGGTGCGCTGGACCCTGCCCCGCTTCCGCTGGGACCAGGTCATGAAGCTCGGCTGGCTCGTCTTCCTCGAAGTCACCGTCGCCAACATCTTCCTCACCGCGGCCATCCTCTATTTCGTCAAGTAACCACCTTTCCCCCATGTCCTACATTCACATCAAACGACCCAAGTTCTCCATCCTGGACAAGATATACGTGGTGGAGCTGGTGAAGGGGCTTGCCCTCACCTTCAAGCACCTGGCGCTCTCCGTGTGCCACAAGAGCCGCGGGCGCGACGACTTCAACAGCCACGGCATCGGCGTGTGCATGGAGTTCCCGGAAACGCGGTGGGACGAGCGCCTGCCGGAGTACTACCGCGGGGCGCCCACGCTGGTGCACGGGGAGGACGGCCGCGAGCGCTGCGTGTCCTGCCAGCTCTGCGAGTTCATCTGCCCGGCGCGCGCCATCCGCGTGGTGCCCGGCGCGGTCTCGCCGGACTCCACCTGCCAGAAGCAGGAGAAGGCGCCGGCGGAGTTCGAGATCGACATGCTGCGCTGCATCTACTGCGGCATGTGCCAGGAGGTCTGCCCGGAGCAGGCCATCTTCCTCTCCAAGGAGTATCTCATCACGCCCACGGACCGCAGCCAGGCCGTGCGCAACAAGGAGACCCTCTACCGCCTCGGCGGAACCAGGAAGGGCCTCGTCAACAAATGGAACGAACACAAATAATCACCTGCCATGACTGAAACCATCCTTTTCTACGTGTTTGCGGTGCTGGCCGTCATCTTCGCCATCGGCGTGGTGGCCTTCCGCAACCCTGTGACCTCCGCCATGAACATGGCGCTCTGCTTCGCCGCCACGGCGGGCATCCTCTTCGGGCTGGGCGCGCAGTTCCTGGGCATTGTGCAAATCATCGTGTACGCGGGCGCCATATTGGTGCTCTTCCTGTTCGTGGTGATGATGCTTGACCTGAAGAACGAGGAAACGCCGAACTTCATCGCCAACCTGTGCGGCGTGGTGGTGGCGGCAATCTTCGCCGCCATGGTCACCAGCGTGGCCATCCACCTGCCGGGCGCCTGCACCTGCTGCGAGGGCGACCAACCCGCCCTGGCCGCGCAGGACGACACGCCCGTGCTGGGCGGCGCCCTGCCGGAGCTCAAGCCGGAGGCCGCGGCCCAGGTGATGCAGCACGTCACCGGACAGGAGCAGCCCGCCATGAACAGCATCCCGGACACCAAGCTCCTGGGCATCGCCCTGTTCAGCAAGTACAGCATTGCGTTCACCATCCTGTCCTTCGGCCTGCTGGCCGGAGCGGTGGGTGCGGTGGCGCTCTCCCGCAAGCTCCGCAAAGACTAACCCCCTTCCCCGCCATGATTACATTAGCGCATTACCTTATCCTCTCCGGCATCCTGTTTGCCATCGGGCTTGCCGGCGTGCTGATCCGCAAGAACATCATCGTGGTGTTCATGTGCCTGGAGATGATGCTCAGCGCCGCCAACGTGGCGCTCGTGGCATTCTCCCGCGCGCAGGGCACCCACGGCCTCCCCGTCTATGACGGCCAGGTGATGGCCCTCTTCGTCGTCGGCATCGCCGCCGCGGAGGTCGCCATCGGCCTCGCCCTCATCGTCTGCATGTTCCGCGCACGCAGAACGGTGGAAAGCACCGCCCTCAACACCATGAAAGACTAACCCAAGATTTTCTTATGATGAACAACCTTCCCTGGCTATTCCTCCTTCTGCCGCTGGTGGTGGCCGCCATCGACTGGCTTTGCTTCAGCAAATGCCCGCGCACGGCGGCCACGCTCTCCATCCTGTCCGCGGCGGCCACGTTTGCGCTGTGCTGCCACCTGCTGTTCTGCGGGGGCGCGTGCACGCCGGATGCGTACAACTGGCTGCCCTGCGGGGGCGACGCGGCCAAGGGCCTGAGCATGGGCCTGCTGCTGGACGACCTCGCGCTGCGGATGATGCTGGTGGTAACCGGCATCGGCACGCTGGTGCACATCTTCTCCGTGGGCTACATGAAGGGCGACACCTCCAACCTGAGCCGCTATTTCGCCGGGCTGAGCATCTTCATGTTCAGCATGAGCACCATCGTGCTGGCGGACAACCTGGTGATGACCTTCATCGGTTGGGAAATGGTGGGCTTCTCCTCCTACCTTCTCATCGGGCACTGGTTCCACAAGGACTCCGCGGCGGACGCCGCCAAGAAGGCCTTTATCACCAACCGCGTGGGCGACTTCGGATTCCTCATCGGCATCCTGATGACCGCGGGCGCCTTCGGCACGCTGCAGTTTGCGGGCATGGGCGCGGTATCCGCGCAGGTGGCCCCGGCCGTGCTCACGGCGGTGGTGCTGTTCCTCTTCTGCGGCGCGGTGGGCAAGAGCGCCCAGTTCCCGCTGCATGTGTGGCTGCCTGACGCCATGGAGGGCCCCACCCCGGTATCCGCCCTCATCCATGCCGCCACCATGGTGGCCGCCGGCGTGTACATGCTGGTGCGCCTGCAGGTGAGCATGGGCGCGGGCGCCTTCACGGAGACCGCCGCCACGGTGATTGCCTCCGTGGGTGCCATCACCGCCGTGATGGCCGCCATTATCGCCACGCAGCAGGACGACATCAAGCGCGTGCTGGCGTACTCCACGCTCTCCCAGCTGGGCTACATGGTGATGGCCGTGGGCCTGCTGGCGGGCGAGGCCGCCATGTTCCACCTGTACACGCACGCGTGGTTCAAGGCCCTGCTCTTCCTGGGCGCGGGCGCGGTGATTGTCTGCTGCCACCATGAGCAGGACATCTGGAAGATGGGCGGCCTGGCCAAGCGCATGCCGCTCACCGTCCTCTGCTTCATCCTGGGCACCGCGGCGCTTATCGCCATCCCCGGCACCTCCGGCTTCTTCTCCAAGGAGGCCATCCTGGACGCCGCGCTGGAGAAATCACCCGTCTTCTTCTACATCGGCGCCGGAGTGGCCGCCCTCACCACCTTCTACATGACCCGCCTCTGCCTGGTGGCTTTCCTCGGCAAGGCGCGCGACCACGGCGCGGAGCACGCCAAGGAGGCTTCCGCGTGGATGCTGCTGCCGCTCATCATCCTGGCGGTGATGGCCGTGATTGCCGGCTACGGTTTCGTGGCGGATGAGCTGGTGCCCTTCGCGGGCTTCCACGCGCACGGCATGGAAATCGGCACGCCGTTCTTCGTGAGCCTGGGCGCGCTGGTCATCGGCCTGCTCGCCGCTGTCATCGTCTACGGCTGCGGCAAGCGCAGCCAGGATCCCCTGGCAGGCAACTGCATCTCCACCGCCCTCCGCAAGAGGCTCTACATCGACTGCTTCTACGACAAGGTGGTCATCGGATTCTTCCAGGACAAGCTGCTGGCGGGCATCATCGAGGGCGTGGACACCGCGCTCATCCGCGGCATCCTGGTGCAGGGGCTCGCCTGGGCCACCAGCCGCGTGGGCAAGCTGCTCAGCTGGATCCAGGGCGGCTCGCTGCGCGGGTACGCGCTCGTCACCGGCCTCGGCCTCGTCGTCGTTGTCTTCCTTTTCGTCTTCTTCCATCAATTTTAACCTGATTTGACCACCATGCTTATCTGGCTTATCCTCATCCCTGTGATTGCCTCCGCCCTCATCGGCTTGGCGAAGGCACCCGGCCGCCTGACGGCAATCGCCAGCGCCGCGCTCACCCTGTTCATGACCCTGGGCGCGGTCTTCTGCCCGCACTGCAGCGCGGACTGCTGCGCATCCACCCTGTTCGGCTTCCCCGTGCAGCTGACGGTGGACCCGGCGGTGCTGCCGCTGGCGAAGGTGATGGTGCTGCTCACCGCGATTGTCACGCTGGCCGCCACCATCGGCCTCAAGGCCCCCAACAAGGACGCCGAGCGCAGCTGGGCCATCTCCGCCCTCCTGCTCTCCACCGGCGCCATGGGCGCGTTCATGTCCGACAACATCATCGCCTTCTACGGCTTCCACGAGCTGGCGCTCATCCCCACCTTCGTGATGATCGGCTGCTACGGCCGCGGCGACCGCCGCACGGTGGCGTGGACCGCCACGCTGTACCTGGGCCTGGCGTCCATGGTGCTGCTGGCGGGCCTGCTGATGCTCTGCTGGGAGATGCACGCCTACAGCTTCAGCATGATGGCGCGCGCGTTCCATGCGGGCATTGCGCCGGAGCACGGCTGCATCATCGGCGGCCTGCTGCTGGCGGGCTTCGGCACGCTGGTGTCGCTCTTCCCGTTCCACTCCTGGGCGGCTCCCGCGTATGCGAGCGCGCCCACGCCCATTGCCATGCTGCATGCGGGCGTGCTGAAGAAGTTCGGCCTGTACGGGCTCTTCACGCTGGCGTACGTCTTCGGCCCGCAGGGGCTTGACTCGCTCTTCGGCTGCTGGAACAACCTGCTGCTCGTCCTGCTGCTCGGCAACGTGCTCTGGGTGGGCATCGTCACCATTGCACAGCGCAGGCTGGACGACATGCTGGGCAACTCCTCCGTCATGCACATGGGCTACCTCTTCCTGGCGTTCGCGGTGCTGGTGGCGGGCTGCGGCCCCGTGGCATCCGAGCTGGCGGTGAAGGGCGCGGCCCTGCTGATGCTGGCGCACGGCCTGACGATTTCCATGCTGTTCCTGCTCACCGGGCAGATTGAGAGCCAGACGCGCACGCTGGAGATGGAATCCATGGGCGGCCTGGCGCGCAAGCTGCCGTGGCTCGGCTTCCTCTTTGCGCTGGCCGGGCTGGCCTCCATCGGCCTGCCCCTGCTGGCCAACTTCCCCGGCGAGTTCTCCATCTTCTACTCCTGCTTCGTGGATTGGCATCCCGGGGCGGACGGTTGCTGCGCGCTGGCCAACTGGCTCGGCGGGCTCGGCCCCGTGCAGTTCACGCTGGTCTTCGCCCTCTGGGGCCTCGTCATCAGCGCCGTCTACATGCTCCGCGCCTTCCGCAACATCTTTGAGGGCGACGTCTCGCACGCCTCCGACCGCGCCACCGGGCTCACCGCCCTGGACACCACGGCCGCCGTCGTGCTCACCGTGGCAATCGTCCTCTTCGGCATCCTGCCCTACATCGTCTCCAACCTCGTTCCCGCCATCGGCGCCTAACCTGAATCCCATTTCACACCATGTCTCCCATTACTGAATCCTACACCTGGTGCCAGTTCACCCCGGCCTTCGTCCTGGTCGGCATCGCGGCGCTCATCCTCATGGCGGACGCCTTCCTGCCCAAGCTGGACAAGCGCGTGTACGCCGTGTTCGGCGCGGTGGCGGCCATCGCCACGGGCTGCTTCATGCTCGCCGAGCCGGCCAACCTCTTCGGCTTCCTCGCATGCGTGGCAACCGGGCTCACCCTCCTGCTCGCCTACGACTACTACGCCGTGAGCTGCGACTCCATTGCCGGAGGCGACAACGCCGAGGGCTACGGCGAGTTCCTCGCCCTGCCCCTGGTGGCATGCGCCGGCATCTTCTGCCTCACCCAGGCGCACGACCTCATCATGCTCTTCGTGAGCCTGGAGGTGCTGACGCTCAGCTCCTACACACTCGCGGGCTACTTCCGCCGCAACCAGGGCTCCGTGGAAGCCGGCATCAAGTACCTGGTGCTCGGCGCCATGAGCACCGGGCTGCTCGTCTTCGGCGCCGCCTGGTACTTCGGCATGACCGGCACCTTCGAGCTGAACTCGCAGGTGGCCCAGGTGGCCCTGCAGGGCTCCGCCATCGGCGCCCCCGCCATTGCCGGAGGCTTCCTCATGGCCGTGGCCATGCTCTTCCTCGGCGCCTTCTTCAAGGTGGGCGCCGCCCCCATGCACGTCTGGATTCCCGATGTGTACCAGGGCGCCCCCACCCCCACCTCCAGCTTCCTGGCCGTGGCATCCAAGGTGGGCGGTTTCGTGGTGCTCTGCACGCTCTTCGCGCCGTTCTCCCGCTACATGCACCCGGAGTACAGCCTCTGCTACGTGCTCGTGTGGATTGTGGCCCTGGTGGCCGCCGCCACCCTGCTCATCGGTAACCTCGGCGCCATCAACCAGAACAACGCCAAGAGGCTCCTCGGATACTCCTCCATCGGACAGGCCGGCTTCATCATCGTCTTCTTCCTCGGCGTTGGAGCCTACGGCATCGGCACACGCGAAAGCAACGTCTTCACCTACCTGCTGGCGTATGCCCTGGCCACCATCCCCGCCTTCTACGCCATCGCCATGGTTCGCACGCAGCGCGGCAGCGAGGAAATCTCCGCCTTCCGCGGACTCGCCAAGACCAACCCCCGAACCGCCTTCCTCGTCACCGTGGCCTTCGCATCCCTCGCCGGCGTACCCCTCACCCTCGGCTTTATCGCCAAATTGAAAGCATTCCTCGCCCTCATCGACACCATGACCGTCTTCGACGGCCTCTCCTGGCTGCTCGTCATCATGATCATCTGTGCCGCCGCCGGCTTCTACTACTACTTCAAGATCATCCGCGCCATGTATTGGGAGAAACCCCTCCCGGAGGACGAGCCCCTCCAGGTCCCCGCCCTCACCACCGCCGTCCTGGCCATCTCCGCCGCCGCCTCCATCATCCTCGGCACTCTCCCCCTCCTCATCACCAGCGGATCCTAACCCCCGCGCGCACAGCGCGCCATACCCTCACTAAAACTCCACCCCCTCCCCGCGCCCAGCGCCGGGAGGGGGCTTTGTCAATAGGTTGCTCGCTCCTCATCTCTGCGCTTCCGGCAGGTATATCCTAGCAGCCTCTGCCGCTGCCTCATCCATAGGTATAATATACAACCCGTATTTTGCACGCGAGCATGCCACATAGAAATCGCTCAACGTGAAACCACTCTCTAGAGCATCGGAGGGCTCCGGCATATCCGTCAAGATAATGTAGCCAGCCTCCAACCCCTTAAACCCCTTCACCGTTTCGGCTAAAACCTTCCTCGCATCAGGATTGAACAAAGTCCTCTCAAACCGTTGCTCAAGCTCTCTCAATGATTGCTCTCTTTGTGGCAACGAAAACTTATCAGGAGACAAATGGCTATAAGTTCTCTCCCGATATGGAGACAGGACGACAATCTGATTCCTAGAAACAGGCACTGGCATAGATCTGTCTGTTAACAAGCGATTCGCAATTTTCTCAACTTGCCGGGCTCGCTGTTCCGCATCGACGATTGGATTAATTATCTCGACGTTTTGTGTCGACAAATCCAAGGAAAGCATCCAATCAGGTCTATTGAGCATTGACGCCCCGTAATCGGCAATTTCTTTGGCGTTCCTAAGGTTTGTTGCCAATTGAACTTTTGTAGGCAGCGAAATAACAGAAGCATTAGTATTTCTCAACCTTTGTTCATCATCAGCAAAAGTATAGAGTTTCCCTCCATCGCAGGGCGCATACTTGATTGCCCTCCAGTAGTTGTTGGTAAAATCTTGCGCTTCATCGACAAATACATAATCGTACTGACGCGACTCATCCATGATCAAGGTTGTTTGAATGGTATCCACTTGAGATTCATCAAGATCATCTTGATGGAAGTTGGCGAGCAGAAACTCTGATGCAAACTTGTGAAAATGCACTATTCTCAATGCCTCTTTGTGGCTCAATTCAGCATATTCTCGTGAATGGCGCAACCATATTGCCAAGTTTTTATTGTAACACAAATATAAAACGCGCTTCCCCAGTCCCGCCAATCTACATGCTTCTTTTAATGCTAAAACCGTTTTACCTGAACCTGCACAGCCAGTAACATTGATGCCATAGGCGCACTCAGACAAGGCAGGCAGAATATTGTTTATTGGAGCAATCGCATTAGACAATATAGTCTCATAATCATTCAATGACATATTGTATCTTACGCTTGATTTCAAAATATCGTGTAATTCCTTTATTGTCATCGGTGATGCTCCAATCTGCGTTTTGAAGCGCGAATAAATAAATCCCTCCAATTGGCGCGAATCGGTACACATAGCACGCGAACAAAGATACGCCTTATCGTCTTTTTGCTCTTTGGTACTAGCTCCAACCATCAATGCCCCTGCCGTATGCTCGAAATTTCTAACGTTGATGCGTTTAACTTCTTTCAACCAATTAACCACCTCCCATTTAGCACTATCCGCCTGACATATAGGTTCACGATAGTCTGGATCGTCTTGAGGGTTGTGCTCATTACTGTAATTCTTCACCTCAAGGCATATTAGTCCCCTATTTGGGATAAGTACAAGAAAATCAATTTCCCTATCATAATATCTATTTGTGGTCTTAGGAGAACTTTTCAGCCGAAAACTATGGAACACTATCCAGTCTTTGTTTATCTTTTGAAGTGTATCATAAATCAGTTTTTCACCCTCTCGCCCTTTAGCGATCGCATCTTGCCATTTCCTGAAACGCGATTGTTCTTCGGGGTCTTGGATTTCTGCGGCTTGTCTTTCTACTTCTTCCCTATCAATTTCGGGAAATGTATTAGGATAAAAAATCATATTCTTACGCCTTTCTAATAATATCGTTTAAATCAATATCAAAATTGTTCCCATTAGCATCCTTTACCAAAATGGTCATTCTATGAGGATTGGCAAAGCCTACTATCGTAACTTCAAGTTCTGTTCCGTCTTTCTCGACAACTAGTTTATCGTCCAACGAAATCATGTTCACTAGGATATCCTGAATGAGCTTTTGTTTTTTCCTTCCTTTCTTTTTCTCTTCTACTATGTCCTTCATGCTTTTCTGCCCGCCCTGCGTCTTTTGCACCAAGGCTCCGCTTTGCGCGCGCGCCTGCTCGGGTGCAGGCTGCTTTCCTCCTGCTTTATTGTCGTTCCCCAGCATAGCCTTGAGGATTTCTCTAGCATCGTGGATATCCAATCTTGCGTGAATACGTTGGTTATCATAGGATTTGAGGCAGCCATAGCAGGAGCAGTATTCTCTCTTGTCATCGGGATCGACGAGGTACTCCGTGTGTAAAACTGGCGCCTTGTCAGCCTCAGAGGATTGTGCATTCCCGCTTTCCTTGCAATGCTTACAATCGCAAATCTTAATGGCTTCATCCAATATATCATGAGCCACCTGCATTGCTTTCTTATTGTGTTCACTCGGCAAGAGGGAGAGAATGGTGCCGGCACCGCCTGAGGCATTATCAAACAGAACAAAATGGCGTCGGCCATCGATAATAGCGACCTCGCCGTCAACGTCACGCTTGCAAAGCTTCATGACCTTTGCAGTTGCTTTCAATATTGCCTCCAAGGCAGATTGCCATGCATAGCGCATGCGGTCATCATTCCAATCAGGCAAACCCTGCTCCTTACACATGCTCCAAAGTACAATATCTGTCCGCACCTTGTGAACATACGTGTCCGTGTCAACTTTGTTTATATAAAGAATCGTTCTGTGCTTGGAATTTGCGATTTGCAAATTCGTTCCGGGGACTTGCCTGGGGTCTCGAATACCGCCAGTGTATAAGCGTTCGATATGAGGCGGAATAGTGACACTGAAACCGCCTGCCTTTTTGCTTTTCTTCGCTCTAAATGCATCTGGAGTGGTCGCCTCAACCTCGGTTCCGATTCCGCCACACATAGGGCATGTTCCTACGTCAGCTGCAAAATATCGTTCACAACCAGTACAAAAATAGAGTTGTTCATTATTGTCTCCAGCACTTATGTAGCGCGGCTCACCACCATCCTGCGTATAATACATTGGCATATCCGATTCGTAGCTTCGTTTATTGGCAATGACAACCTGTCCTGGCGAATACTCAAAAAGGCCCGTTCGTATATCACGGCTCATATCGACAGCATTGCTACGTTCATCCACTGCAGGGAGCAAGGAAATAACATCGCACGGAAACGCATACGACGGCAGCACTTGATAATGCGTCAATACATCAGTTGTTTGTTCCTCAAGCATTTGCACCAGAGCGGAAGTTACGCCATCATTCCCAGCGATGGAATCAAATTTATCACTATAACGTTTTTCTGCCGGCGCGATATAGATACCACCTGGCATATTGCCATCATTGCGCTCTATGCGCGGCCCAGCAAGATTGAGACAATTCTCTTCATTTTGGAAATCATAACCTCCAGTTTTGCCAATATCAGGTTGCCAATTCATGGAAACCTGGAAAAGCAAATCATCAGCCACCCTGTATTTTAGCTCAACCCCCTTGGGTTTCAGATTTTCGCAGTGCTGTTGCAATTCTGCAACAACGTCTTGGTCATTCCTCCACGCCTCGAGAAGAGTTATAAATCCATCCTCCGGACAATGCACACCTGCATTCTCTACTTCCCAATGCCCGGCTTGCGGATTATCACGAACGTACCGAACGCGCTTTCCTAAGAAAAACGCGCCGCTCTTCTTCCAAGAAGTGAAACCATTGAGAGAACACCAGCTCAAGAACGAATGCAAGGCCTCTGCTCTCAAATGTTTCGCCAGAGCACCCATATTTTTCGGATCAATGTGAGGCATGGTTACCTCACCAAAGAACATTTCTTCAGGATGTTTGCTATAGTGCGAATCATGCCCGAAGCCTCCGGTATATGTAAGCACATAAGATACCGAGCCAGGACGTCTTCCTGCACGCCCGGCGCGCTGTTTGTAGTTAGCAACAGCAGGAGGCATGTTGTTCAGAAATACGCAATTCAAGTTACCCAAATCCACCCCCATTTCGAATGTTGTGGAGCATGACAATATATTGATTTTTCCTTCGGCAAACAAAGTTTGATGATACCTGCCCTGCGCGGACTTCAATTGCGCTGTGTGTTCTTCTATGCGGTAATACTGGTTGCACTCTATATCTGGATAGCCATCAGAAATAGATTCAAAGCGCACATCATTCAAGTTAACAGCATAATCTTGCCCATTAATATTGACAAGTATTTCTCTACGCAGCAAATAGTGCCATATCTTATCAAGAGTATCTCTTGCATTATTTCCATCTCTTAGCTTACCACTAAGTTCCTGTACAAACTTTCCTCTTGCATGAATATATAGTTTAATTTTATTGCGCGATTGTCCTTGGAATACTATTGGCTTCTTAGATTCTTTTGTGTAGCCATCTAAGCACTCGTTTGTTTCGCACTGATAGTCAACCGCGCCATGAATCATATCATAATTGCCTGCATACAATTTTGCCTTAAGGAAGAAATATTTATACATCATGTCAAAGAATTTTCCCGCTTCGCCAGGATTGAAACAATTGCATATATTCTGCCAATCCGCATCATTATTTTTCCTATCACTAGCATTCGCATGAGAGTATACATGTATGACATCTTGACGTATGAGGTTCTTCCTGACAGGAGACCTCAGAAGCCCCAATGCCGCGAGAGATAACGATGCTGGCAAATTAAAGCTACCAACTTGCAATTGACCATTCAATACATACGCATACTCCTTATTAAGAAGACGGTCAGCTTGCGCTTGTCGCAATCCCTTTTCAAACTCAGGAAGATAGGTCCACAACGCCCCCTTAACATCGTTTTCAATATTAGCTAGATTGTTATTATGAAGAAATTGCATGCGCAAATCTTCTGGAAGTTGCTCAAGAATTGGCCTATTTATACACAAGGTTCTAAGAGGACCAGCCAATGGGAAGGATTGGGAATACTCATAAAGCACCTCTTCATTAAAATCACCAATATCCATATGTATGGCATCAAGAAAATGCCTCCCTACAATTCTACTTTCGACATAGCTGTCAAAATTGATTGCCAACTTTGCCGCTCCGGCTCGTGAATCGGAAAAAGCGAGGAGTTTTCTTCCGTTAGCTATTGACGACTTGAAGCAAATAGATTCAGAATCGACATTTTGCACCAAAGCACGCAAGATTGTAGTACGAGCGCGGTCGGAACCGCTTTTGTATTCAGAAATAATACCATTATTTGTCTGAATCCCGCAGCAAGCTGCACATTGAGGAAACTGCTTGCCATTTGCCACCTTAAAGTAATATGTTTGGATGAAACCCTCTCCGGGACATATAGCGTTTCTCACTAGCCGTGACTCTAGAGGGTTAAACCATATTGTTTCATCGTCTCCCTCTTTGTCCTCTATTTCATGTTTACCTTCCAACCAGGAAAAAGCGCAGAGCACCCCATGATTTCCTTCGGTCCCTGCGTATCGCGATAATCTCCATTCATTTGGATTTTCTATATCTTGAAATCGGTAGACAATAATGTATGGCTGCGCGCACGCATGACAGAGTCCTAGTGTATAAAGCGGGTAATCCTTATCGCCTTCATGCGTTATTATTCCATCGTCATCAGTTCGAAATTGCGCTTGGTAGCCTCTCTCATGATCTGCTTTGAACCATACTGCCATTTCAGAGATGCCTGAAACCATTTGATGGTAGCGGATGTCCATCAATGGTTTTCTCTTCAATTCCGGATGTTGGGATAGCGTGATGAGTTGCAAAAAAGCATCGAATTCATCAGCATCGCCCGCGCCGAAGACCTTATTTTGCAGGTCCTCCTGTGTACCATGTCCATTGCAGGTTGAGAGAGCAGAATACAGGCGCTCTAGATGGGGGCGCTGTAGAATAAATTCTGAAATAGCAAATTCTATAGACTCGACAGAATCTTCATTTTTCTTGAGAGCAGAGTGCCACGCCCCGCACACCAAATCCGATATTTTATTGTTACCTGCCATATCAGCAACCACTTTCACCATCTGCCTGATGGACGCGTAACAATCATTGCCAAGCCTAACTTCAAGCTGTGCAAGCGATGGAAGTTCCTCATCATTTCCAAGAGTGTTACCCAATGCACAGAAGCATTCGTAAAAGATTATGAAGCAAATGGATATTCTCTTACTATTAAGTTGAATCTGGCCATCTTGGTTCATGAACATATCCAAACATTCCCTAATGGCTTCTATCTCACTTATGGATGTTTCTCCTGTTTTCTCTGTAATATATTTGTCTGGTTCAGAAACGGTCCTCCACAAAGCACCGCATGCCCTGGTCGTGCCGTTTGCTTCGAGCGTAACTACAAAACCCTCGTTGATTTCAGCAATCTGATTGGCTATGTATACAAAATCCCCCACTGAAAGATTACCATTGACAATACCGAATAGCAATTTAGAAGTGTTCATCCATGGTTTTGACCATTGTTGCCAATCTTTCAACCAACGCGTCAGCCCCATCAAACGTCTGCACTCGTCACGAGGAGTGAGCTCATGAAGAAGATCAGGGAAGTCCTTCAGGCTTGTTTCAAGCTCGCCAGCTACGGCATCACACTGCGATGATGAGTCAGCATAACAAAGTGCCGCATATCCGGATTCGTCAATACTCGAAGGTGGCCATGCTTCTTTCCTTGGCGCGCCAAGCATGATAGCAAACGACTCAGGCTCGGCTGGGAAAAGTTTTGCTGCAAATTCTTTCTGTATGCATCCCTCCTTGTCTGTCTCCGTATCAGATACCAATGTTGCAGAGGTTGCTATATAGCGAAGCCTTTCAGCTCCGCCGCAGCGTTCAGCAACTCGACGCATCAGCAAAGAAATGTCAGTGCCGCACGCGCCATCGTATGTGTGAGCCTCATCCAATACGAGATAATGCCATGTCTTATCATTGAATATAGCGGACGCCTTTTCTGGATCCAACATTAGGCGCTCCAACATGGAATAGTTGGTGATGAGAATATCAGCACCATTTTGCCCCCACGCAGCACGATCGGCATACTCGTTTTCAAGTTTTTCCTCAGGTGAAAGATGCGGATAATGGACTTGATTTGCATTAACCACAGGTGCTTCAGCCACCATTCCGCGCAGCTGTTGAAGTTCATGTGCACGATATTGTTGCCTATCTTGCCTATCAACGTCTTCTGGCACATAGACATCAATCCTTTCCGCCTTGTCACTTAATTCCCCAGTATAATGCCCAAAAGACGTGTTTTTGATGGCATCATAGTCAAAACTTTCTAAATTATCAGGCAATTTTTCAGCAGCCTTGAAGATTTCCCGCAGGCGGCGCATTTGGTCATTCACCAAGGCATTCATGGGGTACAGAATCATAGCCCGGACACCCTTTGTATACATCTCGCCAGGGTCTTTCTTGTGGCACCTGATTATCCAATCGATAACAGGGATAAGGAAGCTCTCCGTTTTGCCCGAACCGGTACCGGTGCAAACAATGATATTCTTGTCATCATGGGCTTTACGGATAGCTTCCTCCTGGTGTTTGTACAGGTGCACCTTATCCGGGGCGCCTGGCAGCCCAAACGCTGCGGCGAACAAATGAGCTGTTTCTACGCAAATGACATCCTCATTGCTCAATTCCTTCAAAGACGCACCCTGCTCATAGTAGGTGATGTTCTCTAGGTACAAGGACGACACGAACGGGAAGTCGTCTATGGCTTTGTTCAAATTGGCGGCCAATTCAGGACAAACCTGATCGATAGGGCGGAGCGACTTGGTCTGCTCCCTCAACTCTTGCTGCAAACATGCAGATATTTCTCTTGGATTCATATTTACAATAGCGTTAATGTTTTTAAAATTACATAGATATGCGCCGCGCACTCCAATGCCTTAGGTGTTTCAAGAATGCGTTTAAACGATGGGTTCAGGGCAAATTTTTCACCATCCAATTCACACTTCAACCAATTTGCCGCGAAAGCTAATGTTGTTATTTCGGATGGTGACAAATTGTCACAATAGTCATCATGCCCCTCGCCTAGGCACCTCTCAATCGACGATTTTGCCACTTGCAACATATCCTCATGAATAGCCGCGTCCAATTTGAGAACATCTTTTATATCAGCTTGACTATTCGAGAATATGGTCGAAATAACACTTTCCACAGATCCGCGGTAAAGCGGTATTCCGCGAGTTCCTTTGCATGGAACCGCAATGAAATCATTAGGGCAATGGCAATACCCAACCAATGTATCCACGAATTTAGGGCATTGCCTACAGTCAGATTCCGGCGACTTCCAAATGAAGCCACTCGATAAAACGCGGATTTCGTTTCCCCTAGTTTTCAGCGCATGTGCATAATCGATTTGTGTCTGCACCCGCCACGGAATAGCGGCAAAAAAGATATTGGGGTCAATTTCCACTGTTTGCTCCAGCCACTCGTTGTGACTGAGCATCCCTGCCAATTCATGACTCAATGCTCCTGCCGGAATTATCATTGAACATATTTTCAGCAAGTCATTTGATAAACTCTCACTATCTGCGCACCTTTCCCCAAGCGGAGGCATGATTCCCTGCGGTTTCCAAGCAATCTCCCTTTTGCAATCGTCCACCTCGGCAAAAATGTAACCTGACGGCCAATTGAGTTCTCCGCAGGGAAGCTCTGCGGTACAGTTTTCATCCCAAGGCAACGTTTCCAAGCTTATCTCTTTCTCATAACCATCTTTGTTATGCTGCCCACCAAACACCCCGAAATAATATCGTTCATGCCGCAACTTTATGCTCTTGCCCCTTTGCAGATTGCGAGGCACATACAACTTACCGTTTGGCGCAATGCAGACATCTGCGGGGACGCGGCGGCCATGGCACAATTGCTCTCCGCGATATGAAATGCAAACATTCTGAAATAAAGTGTCTGCACCAATTTTTTCCAAAATATCTCTCTCAATCCCCAGGGAACCATTCCAACAGGACACATCGATTTCTGCAGTCACATCCCCAGAAATCTCGAGATGCGCTGTCTCAAACAAATTGCCAGACTCCAGCCACAGATCCTTCCCGTTTGCCTCGTCTATGTTCAAGGACTCTTGAGAAAGCTCCCCGTTACCATCTTTCCAATACCAAAGAGGGAATTGCAAAGGCGCTAGGATTGTAACTTCTTTCCCATCCTCGCAAGCAAACACTCTAGCACACTGCCCCTTTTCAGCATACTCAATCTGTCTGCTCAATTCCGGCTTTCTTGCCCTGCTTTCCCAATCCGGCGGCAAAAAGAACAATTTTTGCCGGTGGCTACGCCGTTCAGCCCTTTCAGTGACCATGAGCATTTGCCCGTTAGGTTCTCCATTGAGTTGAAGGTATGAGCCTTCGTCTGTAGCACCATCAGCAGATACTTCCCACACTCCCTGCGGTTTCTCGTAGTATGCCCTGTCTCCAACAATCACTTCACAGTCTTCTCCCTCAATGCGGAGTTCAAGCGTAGAAACCCAATCCGCTTTGAGAATCTGGTACAGCTTAAGCTCTGTATCACCGAATTCACCCGAGAAACGCCATGTGACCGACTCGGCGTCCACTTTGGGCATCTCGAACACTGCAATCTTCCAGTTCTCCAAGTCAGGCATCCCTGCGAGGCGTACTCTATCAGCAACTGGATGAACAACGAACTCAGCATCGCGTACGACAAGCTTTCCAGTAACTTGCCTCCCCTTATACACTACGAAAACTCTCTTGGTAATCTGGCTCCCGTTATTGACGAGAGTATGTCCCTTTCTATCTCGGAAAACGGCACAGCCAGATTTAAAAGGATTATGAACAGTAACCCTGAAAACCTCTTTCCCTGCTTCTGGAACAACTATATTAAAATCATCCTCACAATTGATTTCAGACTCTTTTTTCAATCCCGCTAATGAGGGATCATTGGTATTGCAAAAGATCTCTTTATCATTTTGTTCAAGCGCAATCCTATCAAGTCCCTTTATCTGGATACAAGGATAAAATGTTCCATTATCCCCTGGATGCAGGTGCCACACGTATCCGATATCATTTTCGCTCGGCGCTATACCCCACAACCGCTCCAGCCAAGGCCAAATCCTGACACAAGCCCTATACTCATCGCTATCTTTGCCGCCGCCAGTGATTAATGCCTTTAACGAAAGCAAATACTCCAACGGTGCATATTTCAAAAGAGCATGGATGTATGCCTTTTCAGATCCCAAGCGATCCAATGAATCAGGATACTGGGCATCATTGGCTACATTCTCCTCAATGAATTCCTCTGCAACGGCAGAAAACATCTGCT
Organism: Akkermansia sp.; assembly: GCA_024405455.1. Taxonomy (GTDB): domain Bacteria; phylum Verrucomicrobiota; class Verrucomicrobiia; order Verrucomicrobiales; family Akkermansiaceae; genus Akkermansia. The sequence goes on from JAKSOT010000016.1 coordinate 25,232, forward strand.
GAAGCTGGCATGGGTGGTTATCATGTAAATCGCACAACTTGGCCCAATTTAAATTGGATAAAAAGTATTGTATGATAGGGTCAGTCTTCACCTTTTTGTTGTTCTCCAACCGACCAGCTGCCACTCCTGCTTCTTCTGTGGAGAGGAATGGACAGTTGAACAGGAACCAAACGAAGTAATCGTATGCCTCTATCTCCTCGTCTTCATTTTCATTTAATTGCTGGTCATCGTGAATTCCCAATTCTCGGAGACGCTCATCTGCTTGAATATATCCGATGTAGTCTTTAACGATGAAGGCCTTATTTTTGTCGCATCCAGAATCTACGCCCAAAGCCCAGCCAAAAGGACTTTGGCGAGAATCGCGGTTTTGGCCGATATCCAAGCATGACCAATAGTTCCTTCCATCTCCTTTTTCAAAAAATATTCGAGTTTGATACAATATTAGCGCCAAAGCTATAGAAGCTATAACACATGAATTATCTTTTGCTGTCCATGCGGCAATTTTCCCAATGTTATCTTTGATTATTTTGCAAACGTCATCTGAAAGATAATTTGGGTCCAGAGCGTACACATAAAGCGGCTTTACAGGCTTCCCTGATTTCCACTCGTTGAGCAGTTTCTTATGCGCATCAATCAACTTTTCATAGTCTGTCATCCTCTGTGTTGTAGCTTGAAGTTAGTTTTCGGGTTCCCTGTGTGCCGATGGGCTTGTCCGTAGGGGGAACAGTACCATATAGCACTCATTGGGGGTGGGGGTCAAGATTTTTTTGCGGGGCCAGCCATTTTTTTCAAGGGGCTGGAGCCGGAGGGTGGGATGGCGGGTGCTTGATGATTTCTGGGGATTTCCGGGGTTGCTTGCAGAAAAAGCTTGACATTGGTTTGGGGGTGTGTTAAAAGGGGTGTGTCAGGGGGCTGGTAGGTGCCGGTTCCGTTCTTGACAACTATCCTACGAATCAGAAATTATGAGAATTATCAACTATCCCAATACTGTAGACCCATACTTCATAGAACCAGCTATGTACAACTTGCTTGCTTTCAGAGATGAGCAGGCTTTCAACAAGGCGGTTCATGAGGGTGTGGTGGATATCAACGCCGTGGACCGCTACGGGTACACCCCGCTCATGCGGGGTCTGGTGGTGGGGCGGCTCAAGGTTTCGCGCTGGCTGCTGGCGGCCGGGGCCGATACCTCTGTGATTGCGCCGGATGGGCACAACGCGCTCTCTCTGGCGTACACATACAGCCGCATGGAGCTGGTCGCGCTGCTGGAAGCGGCCGGGGCGACCTTCAACGCGGATGCCGACTTCCAGCCCAAGGCTCTGGAGGATGCGCTCCTGCACGACAGCCCGGAGCTGCTGGAATTCCTGATGCAGCGGGGCGCCGTCCAGAACGGCAGCCATCCCCTGCTGCTGCAGGCGGTTGATGAGCGGGCGCACGACTGCGTGGATTTCCTGCTGGAGCAGGGAGCCAATCCGAATGAAACCGACACGGACGAGACCCCGCTCCAGATGGCAGCCTCCATGCTGGACTGCGATACCATGAACAGTCTTATCAATGCCGGGGCCGACACGAATGTGCGCACGGCCAAGGGGGCATCCCTCTTGGATATCGTGAAGGCGGCGAATCTGGAAGACCTCAGCAGGGAGGAAATGGAAAGCCGGCGGGAGTGGTGCCTTGATCTCCTCCCCTCCGATGACAATGAATAACCCCTGCCCCGCGCAGGAAAACGCAACGAAAATTCTATGAAACCCAGAACAATGCAAGAAATCATACGAGATGCAGAGGCGGGCGACGCCGCTGCCCAGCTGACCCTCTCCCTGTGCTATTTCACGGGAGATGGCGTGGAGGCAAACAAGCAAACCGGAGCCGAATGGTGCCGCAAGGCCGCCGAGCAGGGGCATGCCCCGGCCCAGCTGGCGCTTGGGGTGTTCCACTTCAACGGCGACGGTGTGCCCAAGGACATGGCCGAAGGCGCCAAATGGTGCCGCAAAGCCGCTGAACAGGGCTACGCCGACGCGCAGTTCAACCTCGGCGCTTGCTACGAGCTCGGCACCGGCGTGAAAAAGGACAAGCAGGAGGCCATCAAGTGGTACACCCTGGCGGCCGACCAAGGGGAGGTCCATGCGCTGTACAACCTCGGCAAGACCTACGAGGACGGCGACGGCGTACCGGTGGACAAAAAGCGCGCGGAGGCCTGCTACATGCTGGCGGGCGCGAAGGGCGACCCCAGGGCCATTGCCGCATTGAAGAAGCTCGGCATCGAGGCCATCGACCCCCTGGAGCCCCGTTAAACGGCCCCACAGCCGCCCCCGCATCCCACCCCGCCGGGTAGATCTCGGCGGGGTGGAGCTTTGTGGCGGGGTTGCGGCCCGGTTCACTTTGAATCACGCGGAGGATTGAGGAGGTTTTCAAAATGGCGTAGCTTCTTCGACTTCTCCTCGTTTTTCAGGCGCTCCGATTCTTGCAAAGCATGATTGCTTGCCATTTCATATTGATTGAAAATCACAGAAAGAGTCTCGCATAATTTGGTATGCAAGGCAACCGCCATGCACAGTCGATCATCATCGTCCAACGCGAAGTTCAGCATCTCGCCATCATGCAAGGAAGCGAAATCCAAGAACCGGATTTCATGAAAATGCTGCATGACTTTCTTCTTCCAGCGCAAGAACCAGAACTTTTGGGGAATCGTCTTCCATCTGCGTCCATTCGGGTTCATGAGCCAGCCGACAGAATACACCACGCCATCTTTGTTCCAACGTATAGTCGGGATATTGCGCCAAACATCGAAGGCATCCAGAAGCCAGGAATATCCGATTTGAATCGACTGGTACGATGCACCCGGTATATCCAAGTACAGGCACTTGCTGTCGCAAAACGACTTTTTGTCGGGTGAACTGATTTGCTGCTTCCCGCTTTCCACGGTACCGTTGTTGAGCAGGCAAGCGGCGCGGTCGCGGACGATGGGCAGAAGCGCCTCCAATTGGGGGATCAGCTGCTCCATCATGTGGATTTTCTCGTCTGAGGTATATTTATTGGAACTCATGGTATGTATGAAGGTGTACAGCACAGCGCGTTCAGCCTTTCCGCGGCGAGGTTTTGCCAGCGGCGGAAGGCGGGGGCGGCGGCGGGGTGGAGGAGGGAGGGGTCTTTGTGGAGGACCTGCTCCATGAGGGGGAGGTCTCCGGACATGGCGGCGAGGGTGAGGAGGTTGATTTGGTTGTCGCGGTTGGGCTGGAGCTTGACGAAGGCGGCCAGGGCGTGGACGAGGTGGGGGATATCGTCCTTGCGTGCGTTCATAAGCATGGGCAGGCAGCGGGTGGGGTGGCGTTTCTTGAGGGCGATGGAGAGAGGGCAGGTGCAATCCGCATCCGCGCCGTTGGAAAGGAGCATCTTGGCGATATTGAATTGCCTGGCGAGGATGGCAACCTGCACGGGGCGCAGGCCGGAGTTGTCCACGGCGTTGGGGTTGAAGCCGGCGGCAAGGAGGATGTGTGCCATCTCCGCATTGCCGTTTCGGGCGGCATGGTGGAGGAAGTTGCACCTTTCCGCGAGGCGGTATTCCAGCGCGGGGTCGTAGCGCAGGAGGAGGCGGAGCATGGCGGTGTTTCCCCAGCCGACGGTCCAGGAGAGCAGGCTGTGCCTTTCATCCGCGAACCCCTCCGCGGCGGTGTAGCCGAGCAGGATAAGCGCTTCCGCGCATTCAAGCGAGTTGTGCATCACGGCCTCCGCGAGCGCGGAGTCGCGGCCGAGGTCGGGGTGCCAGGCCGTGGGTGCGCCGAGCTCGCCGAGGGCCTCGATTTCGTCCGGGCGCTTGCGGCGGGCGGCCTGTGCCAGCAGGAAATCGCCGCGTGCGAAGGAGTCCTCCCTCAAGCTGACGCCGGCGCGCTTGCACGCCCGCAGGAGGGGCATAACCTCCCCTCGCCCGGCGATGGCCAGCTCCAGCGGGGTTTCGCACGCATGGTTGCGGAACTGCACGGGACAGCCGCGCTTGATGAGCATGTAGGCGGCGGCCTCGTTCTCATAGGCGGCGGCCAGGTGGAGCGGCGTGTTGCCGTCGCCATCCGCCACGCAGGGCCTGGCGCACTTGCGGATGAGCAAGGCAAGCGCATCCGTGCCGTGGTGGCGCGCGGCCTCATGGAGGGCGGTGCGGCCGCGGGTGTTCGCGCGGTTGATGTCGGCCCCGTGGTCGAGCAGCATGCGGATGCCCCCGCAGAATCCGGCGGCGGTGGCGACCATGAGCGGCGTGCGCCCCTGCTCGTCGGGTTCATCGAGCGGGATGCCGCCCTGCTCCAGCAGGCGGCGGGTGGTATCGGAGTCGTGCGCCGCCAGCGCGGCGAACAGGTCTGTCATGGGCATGAATATGGAATGGATAGGGTAGTCGGGAACGCCCCGACCTACACCGACAAGCGGTATAGGCCGGGGTTGTGCAGGGTGGCTTTCACCAGGTGGCGGGGAAGCCTCTGGGCCACGGAATCCATGAGGTCGATGAGCCCCTGGCTTTCCATCAGCCCCTCCAGGCGCCCGCGGCTGCGGACCAGCGCGCGGTGGAGCCAGGCGCGGGCCATCAGCAGGTCCCGCTTGACCCCGAAGCCGTGGGCGTAGCAGCGGCCCCCGCCGAACGCGCCCATGTCGCTGCCGCGGCTGGCGGCCTTCATGTACCAGAAGGCCTCCTGCTTGGCGCTCTTGCGTACAATCTTGGTGCCGATGCCGTAGGTGGCGGCCACCTCCAGCTGAGCCTGCAGGTCACCCTGCTTGGCGGCCGTCAGGAGCTGCCGGAACGACTCTTCGGCGTCGGCGCGGCAGGTGGAGAAGAAATCGAGGTAGAACCCGTATTCGGAATGTCCCCTGGCGGTCCCCTCCCTGGCCCCCAGCTCGTAGTGGTAACGGGCGTTGGCGGTGTCCTTTTGCTGTTCGTAATAACGGGCGAGATCGTGTTGGACTTCACTCTGGCCCATGGCTGACGGATGATGATATGATTTATTTTTAAACATAAATTTGGATTTTTTATGGTGGAGGTTTCACGTTTAGGTTCAATCTCTGCATCATGGCAACTGAAACTTTATCTTTTAAATGTGTTAAAGTTCAAAGACAATTTAACGCACAGAGAACCAGTTTGTTAAAGCGTCCTATCGGGGAGTTTGGAACCCCGCCCGGTCCCCGTTCGAGCGGTTGACATCCGGGCACAGCGGCAGCCCGGGGTATGAATCTGGGTTGTTCGCTCGGGCAAGACCTTGGGCCGACTCACAGGCAGGGTAAGATGAAATCTTTTCAGGGGATGGAGTCTTTCAAGCCGGTCTGTTTAGCAGAGCCCTTGAGCGGCCGCCCGCGTTTCGGATAGGAATCCGTTTCGGCGCGCGGCGGGAGGTATTATACCACACTTTTTGGCGACTCTTGAAATTTTTTGAAATTTTATTCCAACCCAATGAACACCAACGGATTGAAAAAGCCGTTTTCCGCGCGCCGGGACTTTCGGCGCGCGGAAAACGGCGGTCGACTCACACCAACTCCTGACGCATCTCGCGGAAGTTGCCTTCGCTGTCGAACTCGTAGGCGTCGCACTCGAGCACACCGGGAGAGCTCTCCCCGATGACGCGCACGGTGTTGCCGCTCACCTGCAGCTGCTTGTTGCTCAGGTGGCCGAGGCCGCAGTTGTACACCAGGCACGACTTGTAGTACACTTGCAGCTCATCGCCTTTCAATATGGCATAGATCATGGTTTCTTCTTCTTGGGTTTGGGTTTCGGACGGACAACAAGAGGCGCGCT